>JAAHGL010000180.1 GCA_010692635.1 Symploca sp. SIO2C1
TGGGTGACACCCCCCACCCCTATGGTGTTATATTGTGTTAAGTAGATGCACCCTGATAAGCCGGAGAGCCACTGACCGTGACTCTCTATTTTTTTTGCCCATTACTCAGTAGAGGCGTAGAGCTCCTGAGGAGCGCTTGGCGTCCCAATTCAATGGGAGAAACAATTCTCTTACCTATTGCCAGACTCGGAGATTCGGTGTTTATTCAAAAATTAGCAATTAGCCATTAGCAATTAGCCATTAGCTTTGAGCGTGTTTCTCGAGAGTTAAGGTAAAAACCCGGTAAGCTAGATATACCTCAAACTTGTAGCCTTTCTTGAAGTTCATGGCAATTTGGCGTTGTGTAAAACAATGTGGTGCGTGCTGTTATCTTGACCCTGCTGAACGACCAGGATTAGAGGAGTATCTATCCTTAGAAGAACTACAGCTTTATCTGAATATGGTAGGGGAAGAGGGATGGTGTGTGAATTTTGATCACGCCACCCGTGAATGCCGCATATACCAGAATCGACCTCGCTTCTGCCGTGTTGAACCCGATGTGTTTCAAGATATGTACGGTATTGAACCTGAGGAATTGAACGACTTTGCCATTGATTGTTGTCGTGAACAGATTGAGGAGGTGTATGGCGATCGCAGTCTGGAAATACTGCGTTTTAATCGAGAAGTCGGCATATAAAGGTTGTACAGAGTTGCTGATTTAGGTAAAGTTTTGAGAAAATGAAAAGAATATGAAATTTATCTTTGATTACGACTACTAGTGAAACTTCCTTCTGTGCCTTTTGCTTCAGCTTTGATGAAACCATTTTCAAAAAACGGCTCTGAGTGTTCTGAGCTAACCACTACTAATGAGCCAGCTGCTCATTCTTTAGTGACAAATTCTGAAGAGCCTCAGCCAGTTGAGGCAAGTAATCAGGGAGTATGGGCTATCTTTAGCTCAACTTTCCTGACTATTTTTTTGGCAGAAATGGGAGATAAAACCCAGTTAGCAACCCTACTGATTAGTGCTGAATCTCAATCTCCTTGGATTGTGTTTGTTGGTGCGGCGGGAGCACTGATTACTACCAGCTTGCTAGGGGTACTTGTTGGACAATGGCTGGCAAAGCGGCTTTCTCCGAAAAATCTGGATACAGCGGCGGGAAGTCTGTTACTCTTAATTGCTGTGATGCTGCTTTGGGATGTTGTACAAATGGGTGGTTAGTATTCCAGTTATATCAAGTTCGGTTGAATACTTACACTATCGTTGCAACAAGGCAGAAGGCAGAGGGCTCCAGGGCAGAAGGTAAGAAAAAAGGTTGCAAGGTAGAAAGGAATTATAACTGTTTATCCTTTCCTTGATATTACCAGTTTTTCAAGAGCTCCCCAGGAGCGCTTCCCACCCCCAATTGAATGGGAGAAACACTATCTTCTACCCCTTATACCTCCTACCTCATCCCTCGCCTTCTGCCTTCTGCCTCCTGCCTCCTGCCTTCTTTCTCAAGAGGGGTAAAGGGTAAGTCGCTTAACAATCAATAATCAACAACTAAAAACTAAAGATGGATTGGAAACTTCTCGGACTGAGTTTCATAACGGTGTTTTTGGCAGAGATTGGAGACAAAAGCCAACTTGCCGCGATCGCTTTGGGTGGTAGTCTTAAGTCACCCCGTGCCGTATTTTTTGGTTCGGTGACTGCACTGCTGTTGGCAACGTTTATCGGAGTTCTACTAGGAGGAGGGATAGCTCAATTGTTGCCGGTGCGCACCCTCAAGGCAATGGCGGCAGTTGGTTTTATATTAATGGCAGTACGACTGTTGTGGTTCTCAAATCATCCGGAATCTGATTGAGATTTTAGATTTATTCTTTTTCTTCTGCCTGCTGCTTTATCACACTGGTAGTTTGTCCAGACTAAAACTGTGGGTATGAGTGTAGGTTGGGTTGAGTAACGAAACCCAACGATGTCGGGATTTGTTGGGTGTCGCTAGCGCTCTACCCAACCTACAGATTTAGCATTGTCGTTCCACTAGGATCGTTAAAATAAAAAGCTCCTCACTTTCATGAGGAGCTTTTTATTTTGCTTAATCTAGCCTTAGGCGGTAAGATTACGAGAATCGTTGTAACACCAACCTAGTATTGTGGCTCCTGCTATCAACTTGATAGCTTCTAGCGCCCAATATTGTTCATGCATCTGAGTCATACCAGCAGGCATTCCTGTTGAGGGTTGCCAAAGATTTAACTGTATTGCCAAAGCACTCATCTGCGGCGTCATGACATATGTATATATAAGAGCAATTGCCAGCAGGAGAACAGACAACAAAATTGACCAGCGTCTCACATGACGATAAAAATTGGAAGTGCCACGGAGTACTAAAAGACTAGATAACACCACAGTAGCGCACAGCAACTCAACGCGGTTAAAAATCCAGAAAATTGAGTAACCAGCTGTGGCAAAACTTTCTTGGCTCATCATACCAGCAGTAGATAGAGCAGGCATGATCACAAAGTCCAGAATTAGGCTGGAACTCAGCCAAAAACCCAAGGCAAACATAATAACTGTTTGCCAGATAGGTAGCTTTAGTTCAGCTGAACCTACTTTAAAACCAGCGTCCATAAAACTTCCTCTAGTGTCTATCTTATTTTCAGCTTAACTAATAGTTGTGGCAAAGCATAGGTAAAAAATATAAAGTATTTTATCAACTGAGTATGAAATCAAAATAAATCAAATATGTTAAAAATTATTAATTTTATTCCTCTTAGCGCTTATTTGCGATCGCAATCCTCTCGCAATCAAAATCGAGTCCCATTAGAGGGACTTGGAGAGTTTATTTAAAATATAGAGAGTCAAGCAGGTGTTGAACTCATGGCATTTTCTTCAACCATCCGGGCACTAAAACAATCGCCCCTTACTGGTGAACTACTCTCCAAACTCAACAGCCAGCAGTCTCTACATCTGAATGGCGTTCCTCGCCTACCCAAGGGATTGGCGGCATCAGCTCTAGCAAAAGCTGCTGAATGCAACTTATTCGTTGTCTCTAGTACCTTGGAAGAAGCTAGCCGGTGGGCAACTCAACTCGAAGCAATGGATTGGAAAACTGTCCATTTGTACCCAACTTCTGAAGCCTCACCCTACGAGCCATTTGATCCAGAATCAGAAATGACTTGGGGACAAATGCAAGTCTTGGCAGACTTGGTTACTAATAATTTGGGAATGGGGAATGGGGAATGGGGAATGGGGAATGGGGAGCAGGGAATAGAGAATAGGCAACAACAAAGAACAAAGAACAAAGGACAAACAACCAACAACCAACAACAAATTGCCATCGTCGCTACTCAAGCAGCACTCCAACCTCACCTACCACCAGTAGCTGCTTTCAAACCCTACTGCCTTACCCTAAACCAAGGAATGAGCTGGGACTCAAAGAGCCTTGACGAACAGTTAGTACGGCTAGGTTACGACCGAGTTCCCCTGGTAGAAATGGAAGGTCAGTGGAGTCGGCGGGGTGATATTGTTGATGTATTCCCGGTAGCAGCAGAATTGCCAGTGCGCTTGGAATGGTTTGGTGATGAACTAGAGCAACTGCGAGAGTTTGACCCTGCAACTCAACGCTCTCTAGATAATATAGAGCAGTTACTACTAACCCCGACTAATTTTAGCCCGATTATCACCGCAGCCTTAACGGAGACCAAGGCAGAACAACTCCAATCTTACCTCTCACCAGAAGAACAAGAGCAACTAAATACAGAGCGGCATCTAGAAGGTAGCCGACGTTTCCTTGGTATCGCTTTTGAGCATCCAGCATCTCTGTTGGATTACCTGCCACAGCAAACTTTAATTGCCATTGATGAGCCACAGCAATGTCGAGCTCATAGCGATCGCTGGGTAGAATATGCTCAAGAACAACTAACAACAGTTTCTGTCCCTCTTCCCCCTCTCCACCGCTCTTTTGATGATTCTCTGGCTGCTTTGGAAGAAGAGACTGAGGAATCTGCCCGATTACCCCTACTCTACCTATCAGAACTAGTAGAAGAAACCAAGGAAAAAAACTCTTCCCACTCCCTGAACCTTGCCAGCCAACCAGTACCGGTAACACCTCACCAGTTTGGTAAGCTGGCAGAAATTATTCGAGAGCAACGTAATCGCGGCTTTTCTGTCTGGCTTGTCTCAGCACAACCGAGTCGTTCTGTTTCCCTGCTGCAAGAACACGATTGTCCGGCTCAGTTTGTCCCCAACCCCCGGGATTATCTAGCTATTGACAAGCTGCAAACCCAGAAAACTCCTGTCGCTGTCAAATATTCAGGATTAGCGGAACTAGAAGGTTTTATTCTTCCTACCTTCCGCTTAATGCTACTGACAGACAGGGAGTTTTTTGGACAGCATACCCTAGCAACTCCCAGTTATATCCGCAAGCGACGCCGCGCTGCTTCCAAACAGATCGACCCCAATAAACTGCGTCCTGGGGATTATGTGGTACATAGAAGCCACGGTATTGGTAAGTTTATCAAACTAGAGAGCCTGTCAATGGATGGGGATGGCAGTCGAGATGCGTTCCCCATCACCCGGGATTATTTGGTGGTAAAGTATGCTGATGGTTTGTTGCGAGTCGCGGCGGATCAATTAGGTGCTTTATCCCGGTTTCGTCATACTGGCACTCGTCCCCCGGAACTGAATAAAATGTCCGGTAAAGCCTGGGAAAAGACGAAAAATCGTGTCCGTAAGGGGGTGAAAAAGCTAGCAGTTGATTTGCTCAAACTCTATGCCCAGCGATCGCAACTTTCGGGTTATGCTTTCCCTATAGATTCTCCTTGGCAAGAAGAGTTAGAAGATTCCTTCCCCTATCAGCCAACCCCCGATCAACTTAAGGCAGTACAAGACGTCAAGCGAGATTTAGAAAGCGATCGCCCGATGGATCGGTTAGTATGTGGGGATGTTGGTTTTGGTAAAACGGAAGTAGCAATTCGGGCTATCTTCAAAGCTATAACTGGTGGTAAGCAAGTAGCTTTCCTCGCTCCTACCACCATCCTCACCCAGCAACATTACCACACTCTCAAAGAACGCTTTGCTCCCTACCCGGTTAATGTCGGTTTACTCAACCGCTTCCGCACTACCAATGAACGCAAGGATATTCAACGACGTCTGACTACTGGGGAGTTGGATGTGATTGTCGGTACTCATCAACTCCTAGGGAAAGGGGTAAACTTTCGGGATTTAGGACTATTAGTCATAGATGAAGAGCAGCGGTTTGGGGTTAACCAGAAAGAGAAGATTAAGTCCCTCAAAACCCAGGTAGATGTACTCACCCTTACCGCTACCCCCATTCCCCGTACCCTCTATATGTCTTTATCTGGGGTGCGGGAAATGAGTTTAATTACGACACCTCCTCCTTCTCGCCGTCCCATTAAAACCCATCTTACTCCTTACGATCCAGAAGCTGTACGTACTGCTATTCGCTCAGAACTAGATAGGGGAGGACAGGTATTCTATGTAGTTCCTCGTGTCGAGGGTATTGAAGAAGTAGCCAGCCAACTACGAGAAATGATACCAGGAGCCAGAATTGCGATCGCTCACGGTCAAATGCAGGAAGGGGAACTAGAAGCAACTATGCTTACTTTCAGTAACGGTGAAGCGGATCTTCTAGTTTGTACCACAATTATTGAATCCGGTTTGGATATTCCTAGGGTCAATACCATCTTAATTGAAGATGCCCAGAAGTTTGGCTTATCTCAACTGTATCAACTACGGGGAAGGGTTGGTCGAGCAGGTATTCAAGCTCACGCTTGGCTCTTTTTCCCGAAACAAAAGACCCTTTCAGAACCCGCTAGGAAACGCTTGAGAGCCATTCAGGAGTTCACTCAGTTAGGTTCCGGTTACCAGCTAGCAACCAGAGATATGGAAATTCGGGGTGTAGGCAATCTCCTCGGCGTAGAACAATCGGGACAAATGGAGGCAATTGGTTTTGATCTCTATATGGAAATGCTACAAGAATCAATCCGAGAGATTCAGGGACAGGAAATTCCCCAAGTCGATGATACCCAAATAGACCTCAAACTGACAGCCTTCATCCCTACCGATTATATTCCCGATTTAGACCAAAAGATGAGCGCTTACCGAGCTGTTGCTGCTGCTCGTTCCAAGGAAGAGTTAGTGGAGATAGCAGCAGATTGGAGCGATCGCTATGGTCCGGTTCCTACCGCTGCCCAATATATGTTACAGGTAATGGAACTCAAACAGGTAGCGAAGTCCTTAGGATTCAGCCGCATTAAGTTAGAAGGTAAGCAACATATTGCCTTAGAAACTCCCATGGAAGAACCAGCCTGGAACCTACTCAAGGAAAATTTACCAGAACATTTGCGATCGCGTTTTGTCTACTCCAAAGGTAAGGTAACAGTTCGAGGTTTAGCTGTCCTCAAGGCAGAGCAACAGCTAACGAACCTAATTGACTGGTTAGGGAAAATGCAAGGAGCATTACCAGAACCAGCAGTGGTTTGAATAAAAATTAAGATTTCGTAGGTTTCGTAGGGTGTGTTAGCGAAGCGTAACGCACCATTCAATGTCCTAACATTGGAGCAAATGAATTTCAAGATGCAGCTAGCATTAACGAAGTGCTTGAATATCTTTCAGCAAATCTTTGTATTTATCTGTTTGACCTTTTTGACTGTAAAGGTTTGCAGCCTTGCTTATAGTCATTCCAGTTTAGACTGTGCATAACCTCGATATTCATATGCCTCAGAATTATTGGGATCTAGTCGAATTGCTTGAGTATAATCTTCAATCGCCTTTTGAAAATTATTCTGCCTATAGTAGGCGTGTCCCCGATAATTGTAATAGGTAGCGTTGTCAGGTTTTATCCTAATTGCTTGAGTATAATCCTCAATCGCCTTCTGAAAATTATTCTGACTATAGTAAGAATTAGCCCGCTTATGGTAGTAAGTATCATTATTAGGCTCACGTTTAATTGCTTGGGAAAATTTATCAATCGCTTTTTGAAAATCTTTCTGCTCATAGTGATTAGAACCCTGCTCGGATAATTCTTCAGAACTCATGCTTACAGAAGAGAAAAATAGGGGTATCGATAATATGCTAACAATTGTAATAATTGAAATAAAAAAAACACCACTCTTGATTAATTTCCTTCCAACTCGCAGCAATAGGGGGGCAAGTATTCACAATAATTGGCTTGATTTTGTCAAAGGTTGTATTAACCTTAT
This sequence comes from Symploca sp. SIO2C1, assembly GCA_010692635.1. Lineage (GTDB taxonomy): Bacteria > Cyanobacteriota > Cyanobacteriia > Cyanobacteriales > Coleofasciculaceae > Caldora. The sequence goes on from JAAHGL010000180.1 coordinate 7,180, forward strand.
CAGCAAATCTATTAGAAATCTGCTGGGCTTGATCCTCTGGCACTTCTACTTCTATCAAAGTGCCATCCTCTAACTCAATTAGCTTGGCAGCCATCCTAACTCTTTTTTGTTAGATATTTTTGAGCAATTATAACAACTTTGCTCATTGGTGACAAGCCAGTAGGGTGTGTTAGCGAAGCGTAACACACCATTCAATGTCCTAACATTAAAGCAAATACATTAGCTCAAAATGAGGCTAGTATTAACGAAGTCGGTGCGTTACGCTAACGCTAACGCACCCTACAAATATAATTGAATATTGATTTTTATGCCTAATTACCGCCGAGCCAAACTTCCTGGCGGCACATATTTCCTCACCCAAGTAACTCATGAGCGTCAACCTTGGCTACTCGGTAAAATTGGACGAGTAGCACTCCGCACTGCTATTGTTCATGTGCGCCAAAAATATCCCTTTACTATTGACGCATTTGTTCTTTTACCAGAACATTTTCATTGTTTATGGACATTACCTGAAGGAGATAGTGACTTATCGACTCGATTGCGATTAATTAAAACCTTTGTTACCAAAAGATTTGGCAAACAATTGGGAATCAAATCCGAGCTTTCTACCTCTAGACAAAAACGAAAAGAGGGAAATCTGTGGCAAAGGCGATTTTGGGAGCATCTGATTCGAGATGAAGAAGATTTTATTAAACATTGCGATTATATTCACTACAACCCTGTTCGACATCAATTATGTTCTACTCCCCAAGATTGGCAATTTTCTAGTATTCATCGATTGACAACTCAGGGCATTTATCTGCCGAATTGGGGGAGTAATGGGATTCCTGAAGCAGCTGATAGTGTTTGGGATATATAAAGGTTTGTGTTTGTGGTGCGTTACGCTAGCGCGACACTGGTGGCGAAATATTTCGTAATATATCTCAACTGCTGAATGCCCCCTAAATCCCCCTTGGATCCCCCTCCCGTCCCCCTTTCCAAGGGGGAAGCCAGAGGATGCTTCGCTTTTTATTCCATGGGGGACTTTGAGTCCGAGCTCCCCCAGAATTGGGGGTTGGGGGGCTTCAAAAACCTTCGTTTTGTTGCCAATATTTCGGAATGTTAATTTCGCCAGCAGCATCCCCTAGCGCTAACGCACCCTACTGCCGTGACCCAGCTAAAATGGTTCATTAGAAACCGGTTGTGAAGTAAAAAGTAACAAGTAACAAGTAACAAGTAAGAAGGAGCTAGAAACCAAAATCTATTGCACAGTTTTAGCTGGGTCACGGCACTACAACATTGGTGAAGTGCGATCGTGAATAAAGCTTGTACAGTAAGCTTTTTAACTTAGCACCTTGCTACCCTCCTTTCACCTGTGAAACTTGCAAAACTAGCACAAGTCTTTGGGTGAGTACCGTAACACTGAACCATGATAGAGACAACGTTTCAACAGTTGGAGGCAACTGTAATTATGGCTAACTTCATCAGTTTGAGTGGTGTTTTGGGTCTCCTGATGCTGCTGGTATTTGGCTTACTACAATGGTTACACATTAGTGCTGGTAACTTCCTCGATTGGGTAATTGCTGTACTAAGTTTTTGGTGGTTGTTGGTGATTGTGACAGTTCCTTGGAATGTCCACTTAGAAGCTAGGGAAGTTTTGGCAGAAGCGTCGGCTTCTACTAAAAAGGGGATTGCTGTTGATAGCAAACAAATCGACTATGTGAAAACTTTATCGAAGCGATCGCTAATTGTGGCAATAGCTCTACATCTATTATCAGCTGCTGGTCTTTACACTCTAGCTGCTACTGGCATTAGTAGTGTGGGTTATATCAGTTCCGGTGCAGCTTTGCTCTTAACTGTACTCCGTCCAGCGGTAAGATTTTACGAGTATTTAGCTGCAAGGTTAAGGATGATTCGGCAAGAGTTTAAGTATCCCCGTGAAGATATCATGGAGTTGCGATCGCGCTTTGACGCCTTAGAAAACACTGTTAAAGACTTAGGTAAACAAATAGATATCGAAAATCCTGACTCCTTGGTAGTTACTCAGCAGCAGTACTCAGAAAAAAATCGCCGAGATTTAGCTAGTCTGGGAGCCTCTGTTGAACAATTAATCGCGAGGAACGAAGCAGAACATCAACGCCTTGCTCGTGAAGCTCAGCAAGCAATTTCTCAGCTTACTATAGATAGCCAATTCTTGGATCACGTCCGCGAAATCATTCGCTTTTTCAAAACAGCATAATTAGGGTTTGCTGAATAAGTATTAATTTTCGGATTGCCATAGGTGTTAGGTATTAGGTATTAGGTATTAGGTGTTAGGTGAAGTTAATGGTGTTAGCCAGTAGGTTGGGTTGAGGCAACGAAACCCAACAGCATTTCTATGAAGCATTCAGAGTTTTAAACAAGATTAATAATCAAGCATATTGTGTACTATTCAATCTTTTACCACTTCATAGCTCAACTGGACAAAACCAAAATCATAGGTTTTGGTGGCAAGATGCTTAAGAGTAATATCTTTCTTTAAGTTACCAAATAAAGGGATGCCGCTGCCTAGAATTACAGGAATGACTGTAATCGTAAGATCGTTGATCATTCCCTCAGCTAGAAATCGCTGTATGGTGATACCGCCATCAATATATAGCCGTTTAGCTCCTACCTTTGACAACCGCTCACATAAATCCTTTGGCGATTCTGATGAATCAGAAACAGTTTGAGCTAATTGCTCAGGGATTGCAATTTTATTACGACTGAGAACGATTACGGGTTTAGTGCCGTATGGCCATTTACCAAATGATAATACTTGTTCGTAGGTTTTTCGCCCCATAATCAAAAAATCAATAGATTCAAAGAAGGCATGATAGCCACAATCTTCACCTTCTGGAACAGTGGCATTTGCGGCATCTAACCAATCAAGTTTGCCATCCGTTCTAGCAATAAAGCGGTCTAGACTAGTCGCAATAAATACTGATGCTCTTAAATTCATTGCTTACCTCTTTTGAGAATTTTTCATTGACTGTGCTGTTCTTGCTAAACCATGAAGTAATATAACTTTTTATCTTCTGTTCAAATTCTTCAGCATTATTTTATGAAAATTAGTTGGTTTGCAACTTTACTACTTTCTCTGATTATCAGTGGGTGTACAACCCAAACTCAAACCCCAGAGGCTACTACTGCACCTACTAGTTCCCTCAAAACAACTCCCACCCCAGTAGCGACTACACCTATAGAGCCTAATCCTAATCTGACTCCAGCATTTGATCTAAGTGGAGATTGGAAAAATCCTGGAGCTGGGTATATTTTGTTTAGACAGGAGGGAAACAGTATTTCCTGTCAAGGATTCAAATTATCTAGATTTCAAATATCAGAGGCACAAGGAGTTATTGTTGGAGACAAAATCAATCTTACTTACACAGCTACAGATGGAACTACAGGAAAAATCGACCTCCATATATCTTCAAATGGACAGATTCTCAGTGGTTTTTGGAAGAACGATATCGGTGATTCTGGTAGCGTCTTTCTTTCTAGGTAGGCTAGCTCACCCGTTAGTGGGTAAATGTAAAGTCAATCTAGACAGAGGTGTAGGCAATGGTGTCGCAACTTCATCAATCCTTTACCAAGTCTTCACTGTTACTAAACCTAAAGTTGCCCCAAACACCTCATACTGTTAATAGCAAAGTTAAATTCTATCCTAAACAACTAAACTAAACAGCCCTCAGCTACCCAAACTATTGATAGCTGAGGGTTATTAACTTTAGCGATCGCTTCTTTGTGCTTTCCATTACTTTTTGTAAAGAATTGTAATTACTGTTCATAACCTCTGACCGAACCTGTGTATCTAGCCATGGAGGTGAAATTTATGCTGGAATCATTATTTTTGATTGGCTATCTAGTTGGTTTTGTAGTTATGGTAGAGGCTTTGTTTGCTCAAAAGCTGGAATAGTATCTGATCAATGGATACGATCAAGAGCTAGCAAATGCTTCTAGTAGGACTTAAAACTTGAAAATAATGACTACACCTGACGATGCACGACAATATGCACCGGCAACAGGACGCAACCGCGAGCCTATTCTAGAGGTACTGCAGAAAGTTTTGCCTGCAAATTGTACGGTTTTGGAAATAGCTAGTGGTACCGGTGAGCATGGAATCTTTTTTGCTCCCCGTCTGAGTAACCATAAATGGTTGCCTTCAGAAGCACATCCCCTATTGCTGGCTAGTATTGAGGCTTGGCGTACCTGCCAACCTGCTGATAACCTTTATCCACCTCTTGAGTTAGATGTTTGTGACTCAGTTTGGTCTGTGGAAACTAGGATATCCCCAGATTGGTTGCAGGATCTAGATTTTGAGACCTTTCCCCTTGCCGCTATTGTGAATATCAATATGATTCATATTGCACCCTGGTCCGCTTGTTTGGGACTGATGGCAGGAGCTAATCGTATACTGCCATCTGGGGGAATTCTGTATTTATATGGTCCATTTCAACGACATGGACAGCATACTGCACCGAGTAATGAAGCTTTTGATACAACTTTGCGGAGTCAAAACCCAAAATGGGGGGTGCGAGACATTGATGATGTCGTGGAGGCAGCTCGAGAAAGAGATCTAAATTTGTTAGCAACTTACCAGATGCCAGCAAACAATCTTTCGGTAGTTTTTCAACGCCGGTAGAACTAACAATCCCACGGACTTAAAGCCGTGGGAGTGTCAATTCATCTGTTGCTAGTGCAAGAAGGCAGAAGGCAGAAGGCTCCAAGGCAGGAGGGAAGAAAGCTTGTACCGTAAGCGTTTTGACCTTTTGTCGGTGGTGGGTTATGTCCGCCCCGCTGCACTAGTAACGATTGGTGTTAATTGGGGGCTTCAGAAGAGTCATTTGGCTTTTCATCTTGAGGTGGCTTTTGACGCCAAGGAACTGAATCGCAATAAGTTTTCTCCAATTCCATTCTCTGCTCCATCTGACGCAAGAAATAACCAGTCATCATTGCTGAAGCCAGCAATCCAGCTAAATTTTCCCGGTTAGTGCAGATTTGCACGCTGAAGTTTTCTGAAGGAAGCATCCCTACCATACTCAAAACGTTCTGAGAAATAATTTGTTGAATCTCAGGACTGGCAGATTTAGCAACCCGCGACAATACATCAGGGGATTGATTTTTGAGATATTTCAGAAGTTGGTTGACTGTCTCATTATCAGGTTGGGAACCGAAGGAGTTAGGGTTAAATGCCATTAGGGATCCAAGTGTTAACCTACTTAGCTCTACTGTGACATACCCCCACACTTCCCCGATAGGGTAGTGTAGGCTTCTCAGCGACTCCCGGCAATCCGTCGGACATTAACTGAGCTTTATTAACGACACGGGATGCCCCACCGCACCGGAACAATCGCATTAGCGTTTCTTTTCCAATGTAACAGCTGGAATTTTACCCATCCACTTAAAAGACAAATATTGCGTCTATTTCTAGATAAAACACTATATTCGGTGATTGTCAAGGTTCAGCAGCGCAGGCAGCTTTTGCTCTTGAATTGACTTAACCTATCAGTTTGCATTGTAAACACATTCTTTTATAATTTCAAGGGTATTGTAGCTACGCAAATACAGGAAGAATGTATCCCACATCTCCCTTGGGGTTCAGACATGGGAGGATAAGCTAAACAGTTATGGTCTAAGGATACCTCTATATCTGTTGATGATTGCTAGTTCTTGAGAAAAAATTTTTGCTCAACAATCATTTTTGCAGTACACAACGCCTCTCGCTATCAGGATTTGGAGCTATTTGTTGGTGTTGTTAGCAGTTGATCAAGCTCAAAGTGTTGATGAAATTTGTCTGTAACATTTAACCAGTAGGAGCGACCATCGGTTTGTCGGCGTCTTTTGACAAATCCAAGATTGATTAATTCATGGATGTGTTGGTAAGCACCACTTCCACGTAGATTAATCAAGTCAGTTTGAGCAACCGGTTCTTTAAGAGCGATCGCTGCTAGAGTTCTCAGAGCTCCTGTACCCAGTTCAGGAGGCACTAGGCTTTGTATTAAGTTCTCAAAAGACGACCTTAATTGCAAGCTATAACCAGCCGGAGTCTCCACCACTTCTAGAGCACTGTCCCGATGCGCATAGTCTGACATGAGATCAATCAAGGCGTCTTCAACTTCTTCGCGAGCATATCCTGCATATTCACAAATTTCCGCAAGAGGGAGAGGTTTTCCTTTCAGGTAGAGAATTGCTTCTATCTGGGTGGCTAAACGAGGCATATGACTAATTTTTAATTTTGAATTCCCCCTTGTGAGGGACTCCTAATCAGGTTACAACCTTTATGCTCCTAAAGATACAGAGATTGATAAACGGGGAAATTGGGAGATAAGAAAGAGAGGAAACGACAGTGATTAGTGATAACTGGTTACTGATTCTTACCTTTCTTACTTTTCTCTACTTTTGAGTAGATAAAAAAAGCTACAATCTACTTGTATTATTCGATAATCCATTAGTTATTATTTGTTATAAATATGATTGCGAGATGACCTTGAACTGACATTCCTTCCCTAACTGGCACAATCGGCATTTTCGTAATTTCAAATGGCTACATAGTAACCTTTAATACATAAATACTGAACTTAGGTAGCTATTTAACTTGCTATTACCTGCTCCAAAGCTCCTTGTTGTCTTTTCTATGTTTCCTATTTCCTAAAATCTGTAGCTTAACACTTGACGAGTTCTGAATAGAAGTTCTATTATTTGACAATTAACTAGTTATTTTTCGTTATCAATCTGATTCCGAGATTACCCTTAAGTGACGTTATATATCTTAGCACTGGCACGATCGGTATTTTCGTAATTTTCAATAGTAAAACAGTAATTGTTCATACATCATAATCTAGTAATTGAGGTGGTTGTTTAATTTTCCGTTCATTATTAAGAATTAACTGTTGTTGAAAATCTTTAGTGTGACACACTTAGGCTGTCAAATA
>JAAHGL010000181.1 GCA_010692635.1 Symploca sp. SIO2C1
CAAATTAATTGAGAAATGTTAGCATTTGAAAGGAATCTGGTTTAAACTGTTTGATTAAGGCTCACTACTGGAAAAACTTCTAAAATGAGAATTATTTGGGAAGCCCTAAGATCCTTTTGGAAATTACTATTGATAAACTCTTGCATCTTAATATATTAAACATGAATCCATTTAGCTCCCAAGCAGAAACAGAGCAAATCATCGAGATTAATAGGACAGACCGATGGTCAGCTTACCGCCGCTTGCAAGAACTAGGGATTCCCTGTAGGTGTAAAACAGAGCAGCCGTTAAGAGTTCAAATCAATGATGTCACTGCTGCAATTCAGATCTGGAGCGTTGTCAGGCAAATGAAGCTTTCTCGCTGTGACTTAGCCTGTTGGCTGGAAAAATGCTGGCAGATTACTACCTAAGTTGATCGGGATACTTCAGTTAGCCTAGGGGAAGTGATCGCACTTCGGGTTTAGCGATCGCACAATTAAACTACTCTAAATTGACAAACTTCTTCCATGACACAACCGGCGATTCTACATTTAGAAGGCATAACCAAACAATATGACAAAACCACTGCCCCAGCAGTTGCCAACGTTTCCTTAACCTTGCGCCAAGGTGATTTACTGGGATTAGTTGGCCCGTCAGGCTGTGGTAAAACCACTCTATTGCGAATTATTGCTGGGTTTGAGCGCCCCCAGTCAGGAATCATAGAATTAGCTGGACGTTCAGTTGCTAGCCTTAGTGGCTGGGTTCCTCCAGAAAAACGGGATACTGGCATGGTGTTTCAAGACTATGCTCTGTTTCCTCACTTAAATGTTTTGGATAATGTTGCCTTTGGTTTGAAAAACAGGCAGGCTAAGAATAGTAAAATATCTGTACAGGAAACCAGCAAACAAGCGATCGCTTTAGTAGGATTAGCAGGACTAGAAAAACGCTATCCTCACGAACTCTCCGGTGGTCAACAGCAACGAGTTGCTCTTGCTCGTGCTTTAGCACCAAAGCCTGCTCTAATTTTATTGGATGAACCTTTGAGCAATCTTGATGTCCAAGTTCGCCTGCGATTGCGCCAGGAAGTGCGAGCAATTCTTAAGGAAATTGGCACTTCTGCTATTTTTGTGACTCACGATCAAGAAGAAGCTCTGTCTATTTCAGATCAAGTAGGTGTTATGCGCTCTGGGCATTTAGAGCAGTTGGGAACACCAGAGGAAATTTACTCTCATCCTGCCTCCCGCTTTGTAGCAGAATTTGTTACCCAGGCTAACTTTGTACCGGCACGACGGCAAGGAAAGTTCTGGGAAACAGAAGTGGGTTCTTTTGATGTACTTTCTTCAATTCCTCATACCCAATCTCCTGCCGAAGTAATTCCAGACACCGCAGAGTTAATGCTGCGGGAAGAAAACGTTATCCTGAATCTGGATGATGAGGCATCAGTTGTAATTGAGGATCGGCATTTCCTAGGGCGTGAGTATCGCTACTGTTTACAAACTCCTTCTGGGAAAAGACTACATGCTCGCACCACTCTGAGTACTCAACTGCCGGTAGGTAAGCGAGTACGACTGTCTGTGGCTAATCAATCCGTACCAATTTTCCCCATTACCGTAACAGTACCAGAAAATCTCCAATTGACACTCAATGGATAATGGATAATGGATAATGGATAATGGATAATGGATAATTGATAATTGATAATTGATAATGGATAATTGATAATGGATAATTGATAATTGATTAATTTGGTTTAAGATATCTCATTACTCATTACTCCAAAACTCTAATGAATTTTATAGAATACTCGGTAGAACCACACCTACTTGATTGTTAAATATTTCCATATCTTTTTGGTCTTTTTCATTAAAACTAGCTTTGAAGTAGTCAGGAACAATAGGCCAATCAGCAGGATCATATTCACCGAAATCACCAAATTTGCGTTTATTGACCAATTGAGTCACCGCCAGCAAATCGCCATCAGAACTTAAAACTGGCATACAGAGGAGACTACAGGTGCGATAATGGGTTTTCTCGTCGGTTTTTTTCGCAATCTCAGAGTCGGGATGGTTATATAGATCAAAGGCAATATTTACTGGTTGAGCAGTCTGAGCTACCTTACCAGCAAAACCTTCTCCCATTGGTACTCGTGTTTCTATCCAAGAACCATCTGCTTGGGGAATTTTCGTCCACAATTCATTGTTTTGGTAATCTACTAACCACAGGGTACTACGGTCAGCATTGGTGAGGCTTTTCGCTCCTTGCATCACCTTTTGAATAATTTCTTCTGGATTTCCAGTACTCTGGCTAACTAAGCTGATTGCTTGATAAAGAGGATCGATCGCTCCTCGCTGTTCCTGAATGGTTTGGATTTCTCGGTGGAAAGATTGGAAAGCATGCAAAACCGGTAAAATTGAGGTCTTGCGTTGCTCTAATTTATCTCCGTCTACTTGGGTAAAGCCTTTGGGGTCAATTCGTTCTTCAGAAGAAGAACTAGAGATACTGGATAACTTTAATTTGTTGAAAAACCGGAAAATTGCTACTAATTGTCCCTGCTGGTTAACAACGGGGAATAGTAAGAGATTATCAAGATTATTTTGAGCTTCTTCTTTAATACCTGCCTGGAGTAAAAAGTCGTTAAAGTTACCAAGATTGTTGCTAACTTTTGGTGTTTTTGAGGCGACAATCTTACCAGCTATACCTTGATTAGCAGGAACTCGAATCTCTACAGCACTACTTGCCTCTTCTTCAATAAACAAAGACCAAAATTCGTTATGTTCTCCATCAAATAGGAAAACAGTGGTATCGGCGGCTCCTAATAACTGACCAACTGATAGCTTAATAAAGCCCAGCATATAGTAGAGAGCATTATAGAGAGCTTCATCAGTTTGATTGTCTACAGTATCACTAAGTATAGCTAGTGCATTATAAATAGCTTCTTTGGGTTCTATTTGCGCTAACTGTTTAAGCTTTTCATGGGTCTTAACGAACTGGAGTACTACCCCTACTCGTTCATTGAAGACTTGCATTGCCTGCCGGTCATTTTTGTCAAAGCTCGCCTTCAAGTAGTCAGGTACTGCTGGCCAGTCATCTTTGTTATACTCTGGATGCTCACCGGGTTTACGTTTGTTGACTAATTGAGTTACCCCTAGTAACTCCCCTTCAGGGTTGACTACTGGCATACACAGAAGGCTACAAGTCCGATAACGGGTGTCCTCGTCAGTTTTTTTGGCATTCTCCGCACTAGGATGGTCATATAAGTCAAACGGAATAATCATTGGCTCACAGGTTTTAGCTACTTGACCAACAAAGCCAACCCCAAACTCACAGCGCACTTCCCCTCTTCCAGGAAGTTCTGTCCACAAGTCACTTCGGTCTCGATCGACTAACCACAGCGTACTACGGTCAGCGTTCATCAGTTTCTTGGCAGTATTCATCACCCGCTGCAGTATCGCTTTGGTATCCAAATTAATTTGGTCAAGAGAGCGGGTAGCTTCTGCAAGAGCAGCAGTTGCTCGCAGCTTCTTAGTCGCTTTGTAACAAGACTGACAGCTTTCCAGAATCCGTCGAATCGGCACAACACATTGGGCCAATCGTTCCAAATCTACTTTGGTAAAGCCTTTTTGCTGAGTTTCTTGCTCATAATCATCTTCTAGATTTACTGGTGAATGCAACTTGTTAAGTAGTTGAATAACTGCAACGACTTCTTTATCTTCATTCAACAGTGGTAAAGCTAAGATATTTTCAGTGCGGTAGTTATATTTTTTGTCGTACTCTTTGACTAGTTCAGAACGGGGGTCATCGTAAACATTTTCAGAGATATGAATAACCTTTTTCATCTGAGCAACTTGGCCAGCAATCCCTTCTCCGACTTGCACCTGAATATCGAGGAATTCCCCTTCTTGATTCTCAGCAACTAGTGACCAGAGTTCTGTTCTTTCATCATTCAGTAAAAAGATTGTCGCACGGTCTGCACTTAGCAAATCTCCAACCTTCGAGGTTACATCCCGCAATACCTCGTACAGAGCCTGAGCAGATCCTTGATCTTCTGTTTCATTGTCTGCCTGGGATAGTATTTCTACCTGAGAAACTAGAAGTTTTCTTTCTAATTCGGCTAGAGTTTTGAGAAATTCTGAATCACTGGGTTCTAACTCAGACTGTACAATCTGCAAAGCTTTTTCTACCCAAGCCTGGTTAAATATAGACTTATAAATCCGATTGTGAGGTTTTAGTTTGCTTTGCTGTTTGACGACTAAACCTAACAGTTGTAGTTCCTTCTCCTCTGAAGTGTCATTAGCTGGTACAGTTTTCTCTTGCAAAATACGCTGATATAGCTTCAACAGCTTCAGACTGCGCTGCTTGCGTCGGAGAAGGCGATCGCGTATTGTCCTTAACTGTTCTAGATCATCTAATTCTTCCCAGTTTTCTACCAAACGCGATCGCACTAATTTGGCAACCCATTGCGATTCTTCCCCTAGAGGTGGTGAATCCTCTGCTTCAATGATCAATTGACACAACTTCTGGGTGAGGAAAGGTTGTGCTCCTGTCCATTGCAGCACCACCGTTAACAATTTTTTATAATTTTGAGATTTTTCCTTTAATCCCCTAGCAAGCATTACACCGCTATGGCGACTCTGGTAGTGACGTGATTTTTCCGCTGAACTGGCAAGCATAGTGCAATTAGAGATAAAAGCATAGAAGCTGAAATCAAACCAATTTCAGTTTTTGGTGCTAGTTTCTTGGGGCTACAGATGAGCTTTTACTATCTCATAGACCAGCTAGATGCTACACCTATAGCTAGGGTAATGATAAACCAACTCAGTTGTCCTGATTAGTTTTTTCAGGGAACTGAGGGAGGATATTAGGGGAAATCAGCCGATCCTCTTGGGAAGCACTTGTCGATCATGTCAGCATTTTGATTTCACCAAGCGTGACTGAACACTTTTGCTGCTTGGGTTTATCTTGCCGAATTTTCCAGCATCTGTAACTCTAAATTCATTGTTCTATCCCGCTTTCAGCGATTAACACCTTCTATCATATTATCTTAATTACGGGACAGGTAGGTAAGCGATTTGGTCTTGATATTCATGCTCAAAAGAGCATTCGGCAATCAAAATTCACTCCTCTATTGTTTCACCAATGCTCATATCGGCATTGAGGATAAAAATGCCAGGGACGTGGCGATTTTGAGCGATGTGATCGGCTAAGTGGACGGGCATAGAGGTGCGGTTATTGGTGACGAGAATAAAATTATTTGCCTCGCACCACAGTAGAATTTCTGGGTCTAGGGTGCTTTTTGGAGGTGTATTGGGTTCTCCCACTGCCCAAACGAGTAAATCGGGTTGCCGTCGTCGCAGTTGCAAGGCATAAACTGGATCGACATTTTCATCCATGAGATATTGGAGTGTCATAAGATTGTTCAGCTTGTTGGAGAGCTTTTCTAGCGGCTTTAATTTTCATTAATCTTTGAATAGCGGGGGAAGGATTGCGGCGTTGTTCTTCTCGCATTTTTCGCCCCCACTCTAGCCAATCGGCGATGTATTTACTCATCGCTTCTTTGTTATGCAGGTAATAGAGAATAGTGGCGTAGGTTTGTTCTAAAGTCAGGGATGTGTAAATGTTGGCGATTTCTTCAGGAGTTCGGGCACGATAGATGTATTCGTACAAAATAGTTTCTATGCCGATGCGCGAATCTTTGAGTCGGATGTCATTGGGGGCGAGAAAGTTGAAATAGTCTTCGAGTTGCATGGGTTTCTTCTCTGTTTTGACACTAAGGTTACTGTAAAGTAAATTGTTATGCCGCTGCGTGGTCGGAGGGACTGTACATATGAGTTACTTGTCTAAGTCACGTATCTCTGGAGGTTGCCAATGAGATAGCACTTCAAGATTTTCAGTAAAATGTTCTAAATTAAGTGCGTAGCGGATAGAAGATGGTGCGAAAGGAGAATTTAAGATTTAACGCTGAATTGCAGTTTGAAACAGTCACGTTAGAGAACATTCCTTGTGAGATAGTTTTTCCAAAAACACAAAATGAAAAGGTAATTCTCGAAGCTCAGTTAAAGGCGAATGAATTTTTACCTTCTGAAATTCCTTTCATATTTTCATTAAGGGCTACATTCTCTAACGCACACAGTAGTCTATTAAAAATTTCTGCTCAAACAGTATATAACTTGGGCATCAGGACATCTTATGTTGCTACGAATCAAGAGTACAGTGTCTTGAGGGCAGAACCAGTTAATTTGAAGATTCAGGAATTTCTTCAACGTTCTGAAGACCAGAAAAGACAAAAAAGCTTCTACTTCTGGCTAACTCAAAGCACACAGCTTGAGCCTTTTTATCTCACAGAAAAACACTACAACGGCGACATATATGTTAAAAATTATAACAATAAGTAATTTGAAATAGTAGAAGGACTGAAATTCAGTTTTATCAATTACTATTTCCACTACGATGATCCAAAGAGAAAAAATAAGCGAATATCAGAGTCGGTGTTAGCTGCTAATTTTGTGGGTTTTACAGAACATGAACTCGGTGAGAGTATTTTCCAGGAAATTGAAATCTTCCTTAAACTGGTGTCATTTTCAGAGCGGAGAAGACTAGTCTGTTACGGTTATAAAGGCATTCTAGAAAGTGAAATAATTGATTTTTATAGAGGTGATATATCTGTCCCTGAGGAAAATTTAAATCACTCATTGAATGACGTTTTAATAGATATTAAAGACTTTGATGAATTTGCTTTAAAGTCTTTAGCTGTTGGAAGAAGCTGCTTTTTTAGAGAGCATTTGTTTGAGGCAATTGGAAAGGCTGCATACCGCGAATACTCATCTTTAGAAAGCGAATATCTAAGTTATTACTCCGCCCTGGAAAACTTGGTTAATGGGTATCGTGATATGGACAAATTTCACTATGTTTTAGAAGGAGAAAATTATAAGAAATTCTCCAAAGATCTGAAATCTTTCATTAAAAAACATAATTTTTTTAAAGATAAGGATGAAGACGAAAAAGAATTAAGAAGCAAAAAGAGGCAACGGGTTTACGAGAAAATTGCAGAGTTAAATAGAATCTCTTTTGGTACTGCTTTCAAAGCATTTTGTGAGTTCTACCAAGTTGATCTTCATGATTTGTGGTCTTTAGGAGGTGGAGAAGTTGCTACATCACTAACTAAAATACGGAATAGACTGATTCATGGTGGAAGATTTGAGAGAGGAGAATATGATGCAGTAATTTGTGCTAAGACCCACCTTAAATGGACGCTAGAACGTTGTATCCTACGGGTGCTAAATTGGGATATTGAAAAATCCAAGGTGCGCCCCTCATTTCTAAAGCACTATGTTCACTACAATGAGTGGGAGCAGAAGATGAGCCTTTTGAATAATAATTGAACTAGCTAAGGAGCGAGGAGGTTTTGAAATATAAATCGCAACTGGAGCAAAACAATTGCGGTCTAACATAGCCTCTGAGCCAGACGGACGTAAAATGGAAAGATTCTAAACCTATTCCAAATGAGTGAAACCGTCTACATCGAGACCAGTATCTTGGGATACCTCACAGCCAGATCAACCAAAGACCTCATTCTAGCTGCAAATATGGAGATCACAAAAGATTGGTGGGAATCTCGTCGAAATGCCTTCATCCTTTACACTTCGGAGGCTGTTATAGACGAAGTGGCACAAGGAGATGCGGAAATCGCCGCTCAACGACTGGAGATTCTGCGTGATTTCCCCTTGCTGGCATTGAATCAAGCAGTGCAAGACTTAGCCGCACAATTTCTCGCCCGAAGTAGCCTTCCTCCAAAGGCAAAGGTGGACGCGATTCACATCGCCGCTGCTACCATACACGGTATGGATTACCTGCTAACGTGGAACTGTAGGCATATTGCAAATGCTCAAATTCAAGGGAAATTGGCAGAAATTAGTCTCGATTGTGGCTATGTGCTTCCAGTTCTCTGTACACCAAACGAACTGATGGGAGATTAGGCTATGTGGAAAGATGAAATTGTTGAAGAAATTCATTGTATTCGCGAAGAATATGCCAAATCTTTTAATTACGATTTGAATGCAATATTTGCAGACCTACGTAGAAAGCAAGAAGAAAGCGGCAGAGAGGTCGTAACCTTATCGCGTAAGCCCAGTCTAACAACACGTTGGAGCCGACGGACGAGAGATCTTGGTGGGGAAGCAAAAGATATTAGCCGCCGCTCAACTTAGCCTTTAGGATCCAGATGGGGAATGGGGCAGGGCGTATAATCCAGATTTGGTTAGTTTGGAAGCGATCGCTAAAATCCCATGCTTAGTTTTGTTAGGGGAACCAGGTATTGGTAAGTCTCAGGAACTAGAAGAGCCTGAAATTGTAAACAAACGCCACAACAAAGCGTAAATAAAAGGAAATAATCTATGCAAATCACGATCGACTTACCACCAGATCTCGAACAAAACCTGCTCCGCCAGGCAGCCCAGTCTAACGTTCCACTTCAGACTTTAATTTTGCAAGCCTTACGTCAGATAATTCAACCACCATCTGTTTCCACTTCTCAATGGTCGAAGATCATTCTGTCTTATGAAGGAAGTCATGATTTTCCTGCAGCTGCAAAGACCTCAATATCGGTTGAGAATTGATGATCTACGAACATTTTACGACGTGAGTTACACTGATGATGGAGATGGGGTTGTAGAGATTCTCCGTATCCGGGAAAAATCTGAGGCAATGGAGTGGTTAGCCGAGTTTGGCAGGAGGGAGGAATGAAGCAAGTATCCATTGATGAAGTGAAAAGCGACCTGTCTGGCTATCTGCAAATAGCAGAGAAGCAAAGTGTTGTTATTACCCGTGATGGACAACCTGTGGGGATTCTGCTCGGATTTGAAGATGCTGAAGACTGGTGGGAAGAGCTGTTGCTGCGCGATCCGCGTTTCGAGGTAGAGATTGCTCAAGCACGTCAAAGTTTGAAAGATGGTAAAGGAATCAGTATTGAGGATTTGAGAGCTAAGTATGCAGGCTAATGCAGAAAATCGATACCACGTCATCCCCCGCACTTGATCGAGCCAAGAGTGAATGGGATTTTGTTGAAGTCTGGATTGATTCAATGCTGTCTCCTCCTTATATACTGCTGTTGTTAGGTGACCCAACCGGAAGTTGTCGTGTGTATGATCCGGCTGAAAATTATAAGGTTATCTTCAGCAGCGCAACCTATGATGAAGCTGAAACTTGGTTGCTGGAAGATGAGTATGAGCCAGTTGAAGGGAGACTTTCAGCATCAGAGTTGTACACCGGGCAAGCTCGATAGCGAGATGTCTAATATCAAGTTCGGTTGAATACTTACACTTCGGTGGCAATAAGGCAGAGGGCAGAAGGCAGAGGGCAGAAGGGAAGAAAGAAGGTTGCAAGGGAGAAAGGAATTATAAGTGATTATCCGAACTTAATATAACAAGTCGATGAAAAAGTATTAATGCTATATATGGCGCTCTCTTTTAAAAAGAGAGCGCCATATGATAGGAAAAAACGGGTTAACCTGAGGTGGATCAACCCGCGAACTTGGGAACGCCTAGATAGACTATTTCTGAAGCATCAGCTTGACATTGGCGTTTTGCAGACCGCGCTGCTTAACATCGACCAAAGTCTTGTTAACTGCATACTTCTGGTTGATCGAGTTGATCAGCTCAGTTTGATTGTGCTTCTTGGCAACACCCCAAAGGTCAGCAATCAGGTCAAAGGAGCCATCGCTATTGCGAGACCAACCAAGATCGTACTCCCCTTCGAGGACAGCAACGATATCAGAACGAACTCGTTGGCCGTTATAGCCACGAACATCGGCTTCCGTCTTGACTGAGATACCTAGGTCACACAGAGACGCTTTTAGGATTTCGGCATCGGTGATCTTGGTGCGCAGAGTGCTAAAGTGAGACATTTGGATTTCCTCCAGTAGAGATAGATGAGAAAAGACAACGTAGCATTTTGTTTTGGTGACTTAGCCGCAGAAATAACAAAGCGAGATTGCGGCTTTTCGTCAAACTGCTAGCAAGATTTTGCTAGCCTTTACTCCTGTTGGGAGCAGGAGAAAGCCTGTTAGAACTCCAGTCGCTGATACTCAGCAATGGAGGATGCTGCAGGTCGCGCTCGCCGCCTAGCCCAGTCCCTGAGGGCTGTTACCTGCTCTGTCATCGTCCGAGAAAGCGGCAGAGTTGACTTGATTGCTGCAATGATATCCAGCTGGGTGAACTCTCGATCTTGAGCAAATGCTTCGTACATGGCAGCAATTAGTGCTTGCTCAATCTCTGCTCCAGAAAAGCCATCGGAGACATTAGCTAACTGCTCAATATCAAAGCGAGCAATTTCCCGACGCCGCTTACTTAGATGAATATTAAAGATTTCCTGGCGCTCTTCTGCATTAGGTAAATCAACAAAGAAGATTTCATCAAAACGACCTTTGCGAAGGAACTCCCCTGGTAGACGTTCTACCCGGTTAGCTGTCGCCATCACGAACACTGGTGAGGTTTTCTCTTGCATCCAGGTGAGGAAGGAACCGAAGATTCGACTGGAAGTTCCTCCATCTGAATCAGAAGAACCAGCACCGCCAGCAAAAGATTTATCTAATTCATCGATGAAAAGTATAGCTGGAGAAATTGATTCTGCAGTTTTGAGGGCATTGCGTAGGTTGGCTTCCGATCTACCCACCATTGAGCCGTCATATACCCTACCCATATCTAAACGTAGTAGGGGTAGACCCCAAAGTCGAGAAGTGGTTTTAGCAATTAGGGATTTACCACATCCAGGAACTCCCAGAATTAACATGCCTTTGGGTTGGGGTAAGCCGTATTCTCTTGCCCTTTCTGTAAAGGCATTGGAGCGCTGTTTCAGCCATTTTTTTAGTTCTTCTAAACCACCAACAGAATCAATGGTTTCATCCTCTTCAATGTACTCTAAAATGCCATTGCGACGGATCAGCTGTTTTTTCTCGGAAAGAACGATATCAACTTCCTTTTCAGTGAGTCGTCCCGATTTAACATAGGCTTTACGATAAACTTTCTCTGCTTCATCCTTGGTTAAGCCCAATGCAGCTTTGAGCAGTTTCTCCCGGGTTTCTGTCGTCGTGCGGCGAGTTTTGTTTTGTTCCAATTGATGGGATAGAACTTGATTGAGTTCCGTTAAGTCTGGCAATGGGTAGTCTATAACCACTACTTCTTTTTCCAGTTCAATCGGAATTTGCTGCATCGGCGACATCAGAACAATTGATTTCTGTGTACCTTTGAAACTTGCGATCGCATCTCGTAGCCAACGAGTTACTGGTGGCGAATCTGTAAAGGGATGTAGGTCTTTAAAAATATAAATACCAGGTTCTTTCTGCTGAATAACCCATTGAATTGCGGCCTCTGGGGAGACAGTGTTGTGATGTTGACTGGTCTGCCGCGACTGACCATACTCTATAATTCCGTGGGTGACAGTCCACACAAATACACGCCGTTGTTGTGACTTTGACTGAGCAATCATGGCTATTGCTCTTTCCGTCCGCTCTTCCTCAGAAGTTACGAGGTAAATCACAGGATATTGAGCTTTAATAAGAACTTTGAGCTCTTCTTGCATAACTATCGACCTAACTTAGGGACGGCGCAATCACGGCCCAAACCTCCTCAAAAAAGGAACACAGTCCGCTTTTGACGCTTGCTACATCAACAGGGAACCAATTTTTCTCCCTGAGAACAAGTATGGGCTTCTACCTCTTCTCGTACTTTTTCCACCGGAAGTTCTTCAGCCAGAATATTGGGCTGCTCCTTCAGGGAAACTACCTCTCCACCACCGCCTATCACTAGGGAACTATGACATTCGGGACAGTTATAGACTTGATGGGTTTTTCCATAAGACTCCTCTTCTACTTGCTCCACCACTTCTGGGTGACCCAGGTAGAAAACTACTGCTCTCTCAACCATTGCTGACATTGAGTCTAATTCGACAGCTGCTCGAATTTTGAGCTGACGGTGGAGTCTTGGTGGGAGATACAACGTAACTTTTTGCTTGTCTTGCATATAAATTCAATTTTTTTACCCGGGTATGTATGCAAGATTATCGGTTGTTAAAGTCGCTGTCAAGACACTAAGCCAGTATGACAGCATAATTGTTACATTGCTTTACAATCCAGTCTTATCAGGTATCAGCCAAAAAGCTGAATGCCCATTGCTGAACACTGATAGCTAAGCAGAGATATATAATAAAGCGGTCCTATTTGAGTCGTGAACATACTTGCTCAGAGAAAGGCAAAAAGCCAAAGTATCAGGTAGATGGAGAATGGAGACAGCATCGAAGTTTGTTGTTGGCTTCATCCTTTTGCTATTCATACTCTCTAGTTGTCGTGCATCCAACTTAGTTGCCCAAAACAGCTGGAAAACCTACGAAAACCCGCGCTACAAATTTGAGTATCCCTATCCCAGCAAGTGGGAATCCATACCAATGCCAGACAATCTCGATGGTAGAGTTTTTCGTGACCCCAACAACCCTAGTGTTGAAATTAGGGGTTGGGCTCTCAGGCAATTACCAGAGTCTCAAAGTTCATCACCTAGTAGTACTTCTACAGACTCCCCTGCCTCTGAATCTCCTAACTTTACGACTGAACAAGGGGTAACAGGTCAACTGGAAGTGGAGGTGGGTATTGATACTAGTATGATGACCCTAACCTTGAACCAGGGACAAGTAGAGTACTATTGGCAAGGGCAATCTGATAGTGAGCAATTTGCTGATTACTATCGCTTTTTTAATTATGTTGCCAGTCAATATCATCTCCCATCGCCTGGGGAACTTTAGTTAGGTTTTAGGTTTTAGGTTTTAGGTTTTATATGAAGGAAGCTAGCAAGAGTAATGATTCCTTGATTCGGGCACCAGTTCGACAGGCAACCCTGGGGATTCTGGGTGCTGGTGCTTGGGGAACGGCTTTAGCATCCTTAGCAAGGCATAATGGTCATCAGGTGTACTTATGGTCTCGCAGTAGCCCCCAAACCCTAGAAGAAGTGCTGATGGAGGTTGAGCTAGTTGTATCAGCCATTTCTATGAAAGGAGTTTCCCTCACTGCTAACAAAATGCAAGCAATTGAGTTGCCAGCAAATGTGGTGATTGTGACGGCAACCAAGGGATTAGATTCTCAAACCACTCACACCCCCTCCCAAATTTGGCAAGCGGCATTTCCCAATAATCCCATTGTGGTCCTTTCTGGTCCTAATCTCTCGAAAGAAATTGAGCAGGGATTACCGGCTGCAACGGTTGTTGCTAGTACTAACCTCAAAGCAGCGGAACTAGTGCAACGGGTATTGGCTTCTGAGCGCTTTCGGGTTTACACCAGTAAAGATCCCATCGGAACTGAGTTAGGGGGGACATTGAAAAATATAATTGCGATCGCAGCTGGGGTTTGTGATGGCCTCCATCTGGGTACTAATGCCAAATCTGCACTGATTACTCGTGCCTTGACTGAAATCATTCGCGTTGGCACTCATCTTGGTGCTCAAACAGAAACTTTTTTCGGCTTGTCTGGTTTAGGGGATATGCTAGCCACTTGCAACAGTCCCCTGAGTCGCAATTATCAAGTTGGTTATAACTTAGCGCAGGGTCAATCCTTAGAGGAAATCCTTAAGGAATTACAGGGTACAGCTGAAGGGGTTAATACTACTAGCGTACTGATTGACTTAGCAAATCGAGAGCAGATTCGAGTACCAATTGCTTGGCAAGTCTATCGCCTGCTCAATAATAAAATAACCCCATTAGAGGCAGTAGAAGCTTTAATGGAAAGGGATTTAAAGTTAGAATTTAGCGACCTGTTCTAGATCATCGATATAATCCTTACTCTATCAGCATTCTTAATTCTTAATTCTTAATTCCGCGCAGCAGTAGACTTATGCAGCAAGCCATAATAAACTCCTTACTTATTACTTATTACTTATTATCCCTCTTCTGTCACTTTCCGGTTTTTCCTATTATGAGTAATTCCCAAAGCCAATATATACTCAACGGTCTGGGATGAGGTGATTGCATTTTGACCAATTTCGCACTCTCAGGAATTTCTACTCGGAAAAAATTGTGCGATCGACTGCCCTATATACGCTCTGGGATTCAGAAAATACAAGGCTTCTCGGAGAGTGACAGAAGAGGG
>JAAHGL010000182.1 GCA_010692635.1 Symploca sp. SIO2C1
AAGACTTTTACTAACGGAAAATCTGGCAGCAACTGTTCTAATTGATAGCTTTTGTGCTAAATGTGCTGCCACGATTTTTTCTCGCAGATCGACTGAATATGCTTTC
This sequence comes from Symploca sp. SIO2C1, assembly GCA_010692635.1. GTDB lineage: Bacteria > Cyanobacteriota > Cyanobacteriia > Cyanobacteriales > Coleofasciculaceae > Caldora. Next base: position 107 of record JAAHGL010000182.1, read on the forward strand.
ATTCGTTATATCACCCTTATCCAACACTCAAATTAAGTGTACCGCATAACAGCGGGAACCGCTGTATACAGAGGTTTTACAAGCAGTAAATGAATCAGTATAGCTTTTGTACAGAAGGATAGAGGATGTCTGGTATTACATCCGAGGTGAATAATGTCTGTGTATACTAAAATTCTTCCCTCTTAATTAACCAATTGCAGAACAATTGCTGGCATCATCAATTCATTGGCTATGAGCGAACGAACATTCCCAAAACACTCTACGCGGCGTCAGTTCTTGCAGGTAGCTATCTCCGCTACCCTTAGCAGTATAATCTTGTCTGGGTGTGGTTGGACACTGGCTAATGAGCGACCAACAGCTAGTGTTCAAGGAGCTTCAGATCTTTTATACATCTATACTTGGGCTGGTTATACGGATCAAGACTTGCTAGAGCGCTTTACCCAAGAAACGGGTATCAAGGCTGTGGCGGATGTCTTTGATTCCAACGAAGGAATGCTAGCTCGACTCCAGGCAGGGGGAGGTGGTGCTTACAGCATTATCTATCCGTCTGACTATATGGTCGAGAAAATGGTAGGTTTAGAGTTGTTAAGGGAACTTGACTTCTCACGTATTACTGGTTTTGAACGGATATTTCCTAGATTCCTCAATCTCGAATATGACCCAAGAAACTTGCACAGTGTTCCAGTGAGCTGGGGAACAACTGGCTTGATTTATAACAAAAAGAAATTACCAGTGCCTCCAAAGGATTGGAACTATCTTTGGGAGCATCAACAAGCATTATCTAAACGAATGACGTTGCTCAATGATGTTCGCGAAGTCATGGGAGCAACATTAAGAATGTTGGGGTACTCCTACAACTCAACCAATCCCCAGGAGATTCAACAGGCGTATGAAAAACTAATGGAGTTAAAACCAAGCCTTGCCTCATTTGCTTCCGATGCTTGGCGATCGCAAATTTTGACTGGAGATTTATTAATCGCCATGTGTTATTCTGCTGATGCTAATGAAGTAATGCAAGAAAATCCCGACTTGGAGTATATACTACCTCGAAGTGGTTCTTCTCTGTGGATGGATACTCTAGCAATTCCCAAAACTGCTCCCAATCTGGAAGGAGCTTATGCTTGGATTAATTTCATGCTACAGCCAGATATTGCCGCTGAAATTTGTCAGCGCTTGAGCTTTGCAACACCAAACCAAGAAGCATTCAATAATTTACCCCTCGCAATCCGAGACAATCAAAGCTTGTTTCCTCCAAATCCAGCCATCAGCCACTGTGAAAGTATTGCCACGGTTGAGGAAGTGAGCGAAGTTTATGACCGGTACTGGACTAAACTAACAAGCAGCTAGTACCGCTGCGCGGAATTAAGAATTAAGAATTAAGAATTAAGAATACTGATTCCCCAATTACCAAAACTGTTCGTGTCTAATAAAATCACCCCTCCCTCTTCCAAAAATTCCACTACAGCTGATGGTACTGACGAAGCAACAATCCTGAGCGAGCGGAAACGTTCACAGTGGCAGTGGTTAGAACCATTAATATTGCTTGGTCCAGCTGGGATTTGGTTAGTTTTGTTATTGGTATTGCCGACACTAGTCATTTTTGAGCTGAGTCTAGTACCCAACATCCGACCAGGGGATGTGGTAAATCCTTCTGGTCTTGAGAACTATTTTCGGGTATTTAATGACGCAGTTAACCTTAAAGTAATGGGGCGATCGCTTTTTTTCGCCGGTGGTAGCACGCTAATCTGCCTATTTGTGGGATTTCCTGTGGCTTATTGGATTGCGCAAATGATACCAAAGGCATGGCGAAATTTACTACTATTGGGGTTTATCCTGCCTCTGTGGACTTCCTCCTTACTACGTTCCTATGCCTGGATTACGATTTTACGCCCGACTGGTGTCCTTAATTCATTCTTGACATTTTTCGGTTTACCTGGATTAGAATTGCTCAACCGTAGTCCTGCGGTATTAATTGGCATGGCTTACAGTTTCTTGCCTTATATGGTTTTGGTTCTCTATGCTTCCTTAGAAAAGTTAGACAAACGTTTGTTGGAGGCTTCTGCTGATTTAGGAGCAAATCCTTTTCAAACTTTCTGGAAAGTGACAGTACCCCAATCTATGCCAGGAATTGCCGCTGGTTCTTTGTTAGTATTCATCAGTGGTTTAGGAGATTTCGTTAATCCAGAATTGCTGGGAGGAGCCTCAAGTATGACTGCAGCAAGGTTGATTTATAACCAATTTTTGGGGGCTACTCAGAATTGGGGCTTTGGCTCGGCTTTGAGTATGGTATTAATTACTGCAGTAAGTTTAGCGATCGCACTTTGGATCAAGTACGGTGATACTTCTGTTGAACCTTAGAGTTGTGAGTAAATGTAAGTTCAGCTTTTAGGTTCTAGAGGAAGATCGTTGTGGTGCAACTTCAGCAAGCTGATGTGGAATATAAGGACTCATTGAGAACAAGGACATCAGCCAAACCTCTTTACCTAACACCTAACACTAACCGTTCTGCTGTCCTAAGATTACCGGATTTTCAACTGCATTTCGGTACTCTTCAACTTCGTCAGTGTAGCCGATTGGCAAAACGCACTCCACATTTTCATGAGGTCGAGGAATGATTACCCAACTTTCTAAAGTTGCTCCAAAAGTCTTTCCTACTGCATCAATCCCCGCGTCCATCGCGGCTTTAACCTCAGAAACATCTCCTCTAATATTCACGGTAAAGCGAGCACTACCGACTCGGATATAGCCGACTAACGTCACCCTGCCAGCTTTGACCATCGCATCTGCAGCTGCTAGCACACCAGGAAAGCCTTTCGTTTCTATTGATCCAACCGCCTGTAGTGCCATGAAAATCTCCTGAATTTATTGAAATATTTTGATGTCAACAACTTATTGTACGAATATTCGCTACTTCTTTGGAGGGAAAAGCGTAATATTTTTAATTTTCTAGCTTCTAGAGTTCGTCAGCGGTGATTACTGGTCAATACGCAAAGAACAATAAACAGACAATAATGGAACCTAGCCTACCATCCAAAGGACAATAGACACATAATAATAAAGCTAAATTAAATCTGGATATTGTAGTGAAAATCTTACCTCGAACTTCTCTGGGGACATTAGGCTTAGTTATTGGAGGCTTGCTAGCCTTAATGGGTTTTATTGCCTACGCCACTGAACAAGCCACATTAAATCTAGTAGGATTCTTCTATGGAATTCCCCTTTTACTAGGAGGCCTTGCTCTGAAAGCTTCGGAGTTAAAACCGATAAACTTCAGCGAGCCAACGACTTCTGCCGTCCTGCAACTCCGACAGAACCAAGCAACTCCAACTCAAAACCAAATCCGCGAAGACGTGATGCGGTATCGTTATGGTCAACAAGCTCATCTTGATGAATCCCTTGAGCGTCTGGGACTATCGCCTACAGATGAGGAAAGACCTTTATTGCAAGGTTTACGAGAAACTGAAGTAGATGGAGCCTATACTCTGGTGCTGGAATTTGCATCACCTCTAATTGATTTGGAGACTTGGCAACAAAAGCGGGAAAAAATTGAGAAATTTTTTGGCCCTGGTATCCGAGTAGATTTGACGCAACCTGAGGAGGAGCAGATTGATATGGCAATGATTGCAGCGCCTCAAGAGACACCGGTGTCAACTTAAGCTAGAGTTAGCTTAACGGTTAGCTTCCACACCCACCCAGAGTTCAAAGATATCGACAGGATGGAAAACTGGGCTAATAGCGAAAGTCCACAAAGCGTGGACTGAAGATCTTTGAGCTGATTGAGTCATCTTTAGATGACTTTCGCTATTAGCCTGGAGTTTAAACTCGAGGTGGGGGCAAGGATTTCACTTTAAGTTGACACCAATGATTGCATACGCCCTATAACAAACCCCCATTACGCCCCTACATAATCGGGAAAAGGGAAACATAACCCCCACATTATTCTTTACCTTCTTTGAGCGCAGGGTTTAAAGGAGCTGTCACTAGAAAGATTAATCAAATCCGCAAAAATACAGCTATTCCTATTTGGCATCGAAATTATTACGAATCAATCGTTCGTGATAAAGATGCCCTCAACGGAGTTCGAGGCTACATCCGCAATAATCCCCAACGGTGGGATAGAGCTCCTGACAACCCTCAAAATATCCAAAAGTTTGACGAAAAACTTTTGGAGTTACCGTTCTGACATTGAGGATATCAATATTGAAGGGAAAACATTAAAGACGCAAATATTGAGGGTTGCAAGGATTTTGAGATAAAAGATACCAAAATCTTGCACTTGAAATGAAAAAAATTAGATACTGAAAACGGTAGAGCCAGATTTATATTAAAATTCAAGCTATATTTTTCCCAAATGTAAACGTACTTTTTTTCTCGTCAATATTCTACGCACTTGAGAACCACTCAACTTTATTCCTGTTGTCTGTTCTAAATGGGTTGCTAATTTTTGAGCTGACCATCGACCCCATTGATACCCTAATTCTTGAGGTCTCTTTTTTGCCAATTTTACTAATGATTCTATATATTGTTCTGTAGCTTTTTGGTGATTTCCTCTCATCCTTCTATCTTTAAGACTCTCTAAATTATCTGGGTCTCCGTGGACACACCAATAACATACTGTGTTCTTTGAACAACCCAAAACATCAGCAATCTCTTGCTGGGTTTTTCCACTATTTAATAACAGTAAAATTAGAATTCTTTCTCTAATTTCTCCATTTTCTTCTTTTTTTAGAGTTTTCTGTAGTCTTTTTTTTTGCTCTGGTGTAAGATGATTTTGCGCTGGCATGCTTCCTCCTACTTCCTTATCTATCACTGCTTACAACATTTATTTCAAATGCCAAGAGCTTGACAAGTTTTTCTAGTTTAGATAGCTTTAATTTCTGTAATAAATTTCAATTTATTATTACTCCGTGAATTTAAATCTTTGGAATGTCTCCAATCTTTTTGACTTTGACTCATTCGATGAAAAATTATTTTTATTTTTTGGACACTTATTCCTTCATCTTGACTGACTTGCTCCACTGTTAAAACTTTAACTTTTTCATAAATATATTCTTCATATCTTTGAGTATAGTTCCGTCCTATTCCTATCCAAGTTAAGGATTCTGTCGTATATTTTTTACACTCTTTACAATAAAATTGACGACGAGGAACTTGTAAGTAAACAGCTCGTCCAGAAATTGATAAATCTCGTACTAAAATCGGTCTATTTTGATTCAATTCATCACTGTATTTTTGGCAATGGGGACAGATAATTCCCTCATTTAATAACTCTAGTTGTAGAATAATTGAGTCTGCTCGTTGTCTATGAGTAAAGACTGTTACGTTGGGTAGGTTTAATAGACTATCTAAGTGAAAATCCATGACTCATAAAGGCAAGAACTGCAATTGATGATTTTGTTTTCGATACATTGACCGGCAAAAGCCAAACCTAAATATTTTTTTTCAGCATTGGTTTATTGTTTCACTTATAATTGGAGCAAGTCAATTAATAAAGTTAATATATTTTGGGAAAAAATTAATATTTTTTTTATTAAAAGTAATTTTGTCAATACATAAAGTTAATATATTAATCATAACTTGAGAGTAAATTGGAGAAAATATCTGGAATCAGTCAAACCTTGCAAATGTTAACTTTGTTAACTATGCCTTGTACTAACCTTGTCAAATATATCTTAAAATCAATAGATATATCCGCAAAGCTGAATTACGACTGGCTGCAAAAATCCAAGGAGTAAGTTAATGAGTGCAGTTTCCAACAACTAGACTTAAAAACCGAATTTAAAACTTTTTGGAAAACATGGAGCTGGTACTTATTGAAGCCCCTTATGTAGCTGCATAGATAGCTTTTCAGAAGTTAGCACCGGACAATGAGAGAGGATTCAAACCCAACACTCTCTTGATTACTTGCGATTTGATAGCCAACGGAAGAGAAAGTTCCTCACAACAAACCGTAAGAAACCTATGACTCAAAGGAATGGCAATGATAGTCTGTTGCCACGAAAGTCCTTTGTCAAGTGTCATTAATCAAAACTTACAAAGGACTTTCTGGGTAATAAGTTGGAAGTCTCTTAGAATTGCCCGTGCTTTCAGCCAGGGGAGTGCTAAGATATGCTATATGCCGATCTTAAGGATAGCAAACTAAGAAGGTTGATTTCTCCAGTTACCGGATTACAGAAACACTGTTTATCGATGCAGCAGGTTTAACCTTCCAACAAAAGCAATGGCTGAAGGTAGATAATCCTTTGAATCTTGCTGACTAAAAAAAGAGGAAAAAAAATACTGTTGGAATTGAACAGAGAAAATTTACTACACTATTCTATTCATGAATAGCCTCGAAGAACTTGTTAAATTCGCGGAAAAACTCATTAGTGATCGGACGGAAAATTCTCTGAATCCTATCCAAAGAATAGTTTTGCGAGAATCTCTAGATGAGAAGAAAAAAAACTACGCTCAAATTGCTCACGAAAATAACTATTCAGAAACTTATATTAAACACTTAGTTGCTCCTAAATTATGGAAACTTCTTTCACAAGCTTTGGGGAAAAAAGTCAATCGCACTAATTGTCGCATTAAGCTAGCATTACAACTAGAAATTTCGACTCGTCAAACAATCTCTCAACCTACTCAAACTCCCAAAATAACTGTAGAATCTCCGGAAGGACAAGTTCCTCTAGCTTCTACTTTTTATATTGAGCGAGGGTTACTTGAACAAACTTGTTATCAAGAAATTTTGCGCCCAGGCGCATTCCTTCGTATCAAAGCCCCTAGAAAAATGGGAAAAACTTCTCTGATGGCAAGAATAATTGCCTATGGTGCTACCAAAAATTATCATACCCTACGTTTAAGTTTAGATCAAGTTGAAACACAACTTTTTTGCTCGACAGAAAATTTTTTGCGCTGGCTTTGCGCTAATGTAACCCAACAGTTGGAACTAACATCTGAATTGGATAACTATTGGGATGAAGATATAGGGAGCTTAGTTAACTGTACCCTTTATTTTCAAGAGTATTTACTGAAAAATATTTCTAACCCTCTACTCCTAACACTGGATGAAATTAATCAGTTGTTTGCCTACCCTTATCTGACTCGTGATTTTCTCTCTCTATTACGCCATTGGTATGAAAAAACTAAAGATATTACCCTTTGGCAACAATTACGACTCATTATTGCTCATTCCACTGATGTTTATATCCCCTTGAAAACGAATCAATCACCTTTAAATGTTGGATTGGCAATTGAGTTACCTCCTTTTACCCGGCAAGAGGTAGAGGAGTTAGCACAGCGTCATGGACTCAAGTTGAAAACATCTGAACTCAAACAGTTAATGGAACTAACCAAAGGATTTCCTTATTTAGTAAGACTAGCATTATATCAAAGTGTACGTCGTAATATTTCCTTAGAAAAATTACTACCGGATGCGGCAACAAATACAGGTATTTTGAGTCAACACCTCCATCAACAGTTATGGTATCTCCAAGAAAATCCAGACTTAGCTGAAGCTTTCCAACAACTGCTCAAAGCAGATTCACCTCTGCAATTAGAACAAGAAATAGTGTTTAAGTTAAAAAGTTTGGGACTAGTGGATTTAGACAAAAATCAAGCTAGGGTTAGCTGCAAGTTATATCGAGACTATTTTTATAATTACTTTTTCAACAGCAAAGAGTAAGTAATTAGAGATAATTTACTTATTACTCATTACTTATTACTCATTACTTATTACTTATTACTTGTTACCTCAAAGCGCTTTCCCCATAGACTGATTAAGCAAGCCCTACTGTAAATTAGATCAATGATTACCCCAGCTACTCCTTCAATTCAATTGCTTCAACGCCAAGAAGCATCTCTGTTACTTTATCAAAATGTCATGGGTGACTCCGTTGGTAGGGCTTTTGTTAACTTGCTACAAACAATTCGTGATGGTGACCCTGATGGACTCAATTGCCTCCATGCTTACGGTAGCTGGTTTAAAGCCTTAGCTGCTAAGGGTCAAACTTGGCAAAACTACCTGCTCCAGCAAATTCTCCTGGACGATAATCCTTTTACAAGACAAGCTCAATTGATACCAATAGAGAACTTATCTCCAGCATTGATTGCCGCTGCACAGCATGATTTACAAGCGTTGCAAGATCTTTATCAATGCAGCAGCGAGCAATTGTATCACTGGGTACAAGTGGCATCTCAATGCTCTACTAGCCCGATTCCCTGGCACCAAGATCAGGAGCAGGAGGAACAAGCCTTTGCCTCTATTCACAAAAAACTGCAACAGTTAGATAACTGGGGGGACGCAGTGGAAAACTTAGCTGCTTACTACCGACAATATGGAACAGGGTTGTTTGCTCAATATCAGGCTTTACGCTGGCATTCAAGTCAGTTAATTGGGATTGCTCATCCTGATCCTATAGAATTGGCGGAACTAGTGGGTTATGAGTCTCAAAAAGCTACTTTAATCAAAAATACAGAATTTTTGCTGGCTGGCTACCCTGCGTTGCACGTTCTTCTCTACGGTAGTCGTGGTTCTGGCAAGTCTTCTTTAGTTAAGGGTTTATTAGCAAAATATCGCGATCGCGGTCTGAGGATAGTTGAAGTTGCTAAATCTGATTTGAGAGTTCTCCCAGCCATTGTAGAGCAACTGCGAGATGTACCACAGAAATTTATCATTTTTGTAGATGACCTGTCCTTTGAGGAAGATGATGATGCCTTCAAAGCCTTGAAAGTAGTACTGGAAGGCAATGTCACTGCTCGTCCCCCTAATGTCGTAGTTTATGCTACCTCTAACCGGCGACACTTAATACGAGAATTTTTTGCCGATCGCCCCCATCCCCGTGATGGGGATGAGGTCCATGCCTGGGATACCATGCAAGAAAAGTTGTCATTTAGCGATCGCTTTGGCTTAACTCTTACTTTCGAGCCTGCTAATCAAGATACCTATTTAAAGATAGTTCGCCATTTAGCACAGCTAAAGGAAATTTCCATCAACCAAGAAGAATTAGAATATAAAGCCTTGCAATGGGCGACCCTTCACAACGGACGTTCCGGACGTACTGCACGGCAGTTTATCGACTTTTTGAGAGCTGATTTAGCCATTGCTAAATCCTAAAAGCTAAAACCCTGTAGAGACGTTGCATGCAACATCTCTACAGTCTGGGATATAACACGGATTTGGTATTATCGACTGACCACCAGGGTATCAGGAGCAAGGAAGTGCGCTAAGTGATAGGCTCTTTCTTCCGTTTTCAGCAGAATCTGTTCGTACAAATATCTCGTGGCGCGATCGCTTAAACTTTCTGCTTGAGCAGTTTGACGACGCAGTAGGGAGATGAGCGCTTGTTCAGCCTCTAAGTCATGCTCCACCATCTGGCGACAAGCATAAATTCCATCTGATTCGGGAGTAAAGCAGCATAGTTCTGCCAATTTGGTGAAACTAGCTGCAGGTACACCACCTAGTCCATTCAAACGCTCACCGAGATCATGGACATGTCCCTGAGCTGCTTCGTAACCTTCTTGGAAAAACTCATGTAGGGAATAAAATTCAGCTCCCTCCACTACAAAATGATGTTTTTGGTACTGCAAGTACAGTGCTTGGAAGCTGGCTAGAGCTTCATTCAATCCTTCACAGATTGGCTCAGTAGTTGAGCGCTCTAGTAACACTGGATTATCCGCAATTTGACCGAATGGCTGTACTAAAGTTTGGGTTTCCGACATGTTATTTTCCTCTTTGTTCAGGCTTAATCATAGAACATTAAGTTGTTTTAACACACAGAGGCAATAATTTGATACTGAAAAATTATTAATTTTGAACCTCTTTTTATACAGTAACAAAAAATACATATTTGGCTAACTTTATTTTCTAGTCAACTAGAGCTAACAAAAATTTGTCTCAGGAAAGGTGTTCTAATTGATATTACATATCAATTAGTTTCTCTAGCCACTAGTACAGTACGCTAGAAATAAGCCACCTTACTCATTACTCATTACTCATTACTCATTACTCATTACTCATTACTCATTACTCATTACTCATTACTCATTACTCATAGTGAGGGAATGGTAAAGTAAAAGCTAGTCCCAACATTAAGCAGAGAATCAACCCAAATTCGTCCCCCATGGCATTTAACAATCTTCTGACAGATAGCGAGACCAATGCCACTACCAGGATAATCTTGAGAAGAGTGCAGGCGTTTAAAAATCTGAAATATTTTTTCAAAATATTCTGATTTAATACCGATACCATTATCATGAATTTCAAAAACTGATTCAGTATCTGTTTGCTCTACCGAAATATTGATCTGAAGTGGTTCTTCTCGACGATATTTAATGGCATTGCTAATCAAGTTTTGAAAAAGGGTTACTAGTTGTACGCGATCGGCAATAACTGTTGGTAGAGAATCATAATTAATAATGGCTTGACTTTCTTCGAGTATCTTATGTAAATTGGCTAGGGCTTGATTGAGTACAAGATTGCAGTCAGTTGGTTTAAACTTAGTTGTATCTATTCCTCCAAGTCGAGCATAGGCAAGCAAATCTTGAAGGAGTTGATCCATATGATTAGTTTCCTGCAAAATACGAGTTACGCATCGTTTAGAGTCCTCATCGAGAAGATGGTGGGATTTCATAGCTAGTAACTGAGCATTAGCATTGATGCTAGTCAATGGTTGTCGTAAGTCATGGGAGACGATAGAGGTGAATTCATCTAAATCAGTGTTGGAACGTAACAGTTCTTGATTCAACTGTTGCGATTGCTGTTGAGCTCTTTGACGTTCTCTAATCTCCTCTTGCAGACAGTCATTTTGCTCGGTGAGTTGCTTTTGTTGACGTACAATAATCAGCTGATTCTCGACCCGCGCTAACACCTCTTTAATTTCAAACGGCTTGGTTATATAATCTACTCCACCAATTTCCAAGGCTTTAACTTTATCCCACACATCATCCAAGGCACTCAAGAAAATTACTGGAATATTCTGAGTTTCTGAGGAAGCTTTTAGTTGTTGACAGACTTCATATCCATCCATTTCTGGCATCAGAATATCCAGTAAAATCAGATCTGGGGGATCGTATTGTGCTGCCTGCAATGCCTGTCTTCCATTAATGACTTGACGAACTTCATATCCATGCTCAGTCAGCATAGTGAATAGGAGGTTGACATTTTCGAGGTGATCGTCAACGACTAAAATATCGCCTTTAATGGCATTTGTTGAGTTACTATTCATAAGCAGGCTAGTTGATGAAAATTATGCTGTGGTAGAGAGGCGACATGTCATCTCTCTACATCTTCCCTAAACCCTCACCATCAGTAGATATCAGTTTCTTTTGGATAGCCTCGGATTTAGTTGAGCTAGTAGGTTATAACTGGTCATCTAGATAACGAACCCTTAGGTGAAAGGCTATTTTTTCTAACAGTACACTTTCTTGCCAGGGTTTAGCGATAAAGTCGTCACAACCAGATTCTAAGATAAAAGAACGTTGCGACTCAAAAGCACTAGCAGTTAAAGCAATGATGATGGTATTGGTTGTTGGTTGTTTGGGAATTGGAAATCGGGAATCGGGAATTGGGAATGTCTCTCCTATCTCTCTTATCTCCCTTCCCTATCTCCTCAGCTCCCCATATCCCCATCTCTCCATATCCCCAGCTCCCCATTTCCCCATCTCCCCATACTCCCCACACCTCCCCGTCCCCCTGTCCCGTATGATGAAAAAAGCAACCGGAGCATAAACACAGAGGCATGGGAACTATTTGGGAACTAGACTTTTACTCGCGCCCGATTTTGGATGAAAATCAGAAGAAGATTTGGGAAGTCTTAGTATGTGAGAGTCCTTTGACTCCAAATCAATCAACGGATAATCTCTTTCAATACGCCAAGTTTTGTCCCAATCAACAAGTCAATTCCATTTGGTTGCAAGAAGCAATAACCGAAGCGATCGCTCAAAGCCAACAGCGTCCAGAAAAAATTCGTTTCTTTCGACGTCAGATGAGCAACATGATTACCAAAGCGTGCAAAGAACTAGATCTTCCTGCTCAGGCTAGTCGCCGTACCTATACGCTAGAAAAGTGGTTGCAACAAAGGATCAAGGACTTTTATCCTCATCAAACTGGATATCAAGCCGACGCTGCTGCTTCTGGATTTGTCCGCTATCAATCCCAGACACCTCAACTGTTACCAGATGCTTTACAGTACGATCAGTGGGCATTTGTTAGTTTAGAAGCAGAAGCATTTGCAGAAATGGACGAGTGGGAAATCGAGTTTGGAGAAGCCTTCCCCTTGTCAATGATGGAACTTGCTCCTGACACTCGGATTCCTGGCATCATCATCTTTTCTGCTAGAGCAACGCCTCTGGCTGGCTGGATGTCAGGCTTAGAGTTGGCTTTTGTACAATTTGACAGTGGCAAGCCTCCCAGAATATTGCTAGAAACCGGTGCTAGTGACAGCTGGATTTTGGCTACTATCAAGGATGCTCAAACTACAGCAGAAGCCAAAGGCTTTGAGTCAGCTAAACATAAAGCTCAGCAAGTACATTTTCTCGCCGTGCAGTCAACTCCCACCTCTGAAGCTTTTGCTGGATTTTGGCTATTGCAACAGGTGAAGTAAAACTTTTGCATGTTATTGCTTATTAGTTGTTGGTTATCGGCTTGTCCACAAACAACAAACAACAAATGACAAATAACAAATGACAAATAACAAATGACAAATAACAAATAACCAATCATGAGTTTTAAGGATTTGCCACAAGCTCAACAGCTTTTAGAGCTAGCCACTCAATCAGGAGCGCAACATGCTGAAGTTTATCAGTCGCGATCGCGCTCTCAACCGGTATTTTTTGAAGCGAATCGACTCAAACAGCTTGAAAGTACTCAATCGGAAGGCATAGCGCTACGGTTATGGTGCGAGGGACGTCCAGGATTGGCAGTTGCCTATGGAGCAGTGAAACCCCAGGATTTAGTAGACAGAGCGATGGTGATTTGTCAGTTTAATGAACCAGAACCTGTCGAACTTGCAGTTGCTGGGAAGGAAGACTATCCTGATTTAGGAGATAGTGTGCCTGTAGAAAAGTTAATAGCAACAGGTAAAGAAGCGATCGCTCAGATTCGTGATGCCTACCCAGAAGTTCTGTGTGAAGCGCAGTTGGAATGTGAATCAGAAACGACGCGCCTGATTAACTCTCGGGGATTAGATTGTCATTATACCGATACTACCCTCAGTTGTTCGCTAGATGTACAGTGGGTTCGGGGAGATGACTTTTTGTCAGTTTACGATGGTCAAACTCAACGAAATAGCCTGACAAGCGAGAAAATAGTGCAAAATATTCTACAACGTCTGAGCTGGGCAACTGAAAACATTCCTCTACCTACGGGTCGGATGCCTATTGTGTTGACAGCGAAGGCAGCTGATTTGTTGTGGGATACGGTGCAGGTGGCTTTGAATGGCAAACGAGTAGTAGAAGGAACCTCACCCTGGAGTGAATACCTTAGTCAATCAGTAATGTCCGATGAGCTTACCCTTTCTCAGCAACCGGATATTGGTCCTTACAGTTGTCCTTTTGACGATGAAGGCACTCCTACCCAAACCCTATTACTGATTAGGGAAGGGATATTGCAACAATTTTATAGCGATCGCACTACTGGCAGATTGCTCGGTACTGGTACTACTGGTAACGGCTTTCGTCCTAGCATGGGTAGCTATCCAACTCCTGGTTTGGTTAATTTGCTGATTCAACCAGGTAAGGGTTCGTTGGCTGAATTAATCGGACAGCTGGATGAAGGACTAGTGATAGACCAAATGTTGGGAGATGGTGCTGGAATATCAGGAGACTTTTCGGTTAATGTTGAACTAGGCTATCGGGTACAGAAAGGAAAAATTACAGGTCGAGTTAAAGACACTATGGTTGCTGGTAATGTCTACACTGCCCTTAAACAGTTAGTGGCACTAGGTAACGATGCTGATTGGAATGGACCTTGTTACACAGA
>JAAHGL010000183.1 GCA_010692635.1 Symploca sp. SIO2C1
AGATTTTTAAGAGCTACTTTCACTTCAATTAATTGCCTCAAAGAGTTGTGCAGCAAGCGATAGTACACTCTTTACTTATTACTTATTACTTATTACTTATTACTTCAAAACCAGAAAATTACGACTTTTTCAGCAAACCCTAATTACCAATTCGACCTTTCCCAGGTTATCCTCAGGGCGGGTTTTGTAGGTCGATTATCGTCAAATGCCTCAATGGGTGACCCTAAACCCGCCCCTACAGCAATTGATATTGTATTTGCTGTTATTTTTTGTTATTATTATGAATAATGGAGAAGTTGTACGCCTGTAAATAAAGTACAACTCCTAATATCTTGGAAGCATAAGCATAAACTTTTCTCCTGTAGAACTGACATCTTGCCAGTACAGAGCTGAAAACAGGCTTTCAGCCTGTTCCACACAATCAATTTTCAATTCTAAATTCTCAACTGCCGTTTGCATCCTGTCGAAGCTGTTCAAGGTTTTTGCGAACTTTTTTGGTGTTGGGATGTTCATTACCTAAGAGTTTTTTCCTCAATGCAAGTGCTTGGAGAAAGAGAGGTTTAGCTTCATCATACCTACCTTGTGAACAGTAGAGGTTAGCCAGATTGTTGAAGCTAAGAACGTAAAAAATAATTCAAAGTCCCCCAATTTTGGGGGATTTAGGGGGCGGAAGAACACGTTTTGTTTCAACCGGATTTGGTATAACCTCTTCAGACGTCGCCATTTAAGAGAAGCTTAACAATCGGGATTTAGCAAGAAGGCTAAGGTGAGCATTGCGCTGACTTAGGTAATGCGATCGCTAACTTTTTGTTAATCCGCTTTGCGACCCTCAGAATGACAAATTATACCTTTTTGAACTTTTCAAACGCTCTCTTAGAGAATAAAGCTATTATTTTGACTTGAATCTAGTGTGTACGAAAGCTGCACCTGCTAACCCTAGCCAAATTAGCAGGGATGGTGAGGACTCAGGAATTTTCTCTGCTGTTGGTTCAGAAACTAATGATGTAGACGTTTGAGTTAGTAAGCTTTTATCTATCAATTCAGAAGATAAGGATGCTGAATTTCCCAGCACACTACTTTCTGTACCCTCGATAGGTGAAGAGGTTGAGGTTTCAGAATTATTCCGTTCTTGTTGCTCAGTAACTGAGGATGCCGAGGCTCCAAGAGATTCTCCTTCTTGGAGATTATCCAAGACATCTTCGATATTATTCGATATATCTGCCGTAGATGAGGTAGCCGTGGTTTGTTCATTGCTAGCTCCAAGTTTAGAGCTAAAACCTTTAGGGTTTTTAACTCCATTTTTAACATCACTAAGATTAGACGAAGAGTTAGCATCTGCACCAGATTGGGAATTACCTCCCGCTTCAGAAGCAGATTGAGATATTTTAGGCTCAAGCTCAAGATTAGCTTGGAGACTCTGTCCATGAGCTCGGTTGGCTGACACCACTGTTGATGCAACTAAACTCAACCCTAGGAAAAAGCTAAAACGCTTATAAGAGAACATTTATGGTTACCTCCCGATTGTTGCTCTTGTGTAACATAGTTGATGCTGAGTGCAAAAACTTTGCTGAAAGAAAAAAATCAGACATCAATCCATAAAAAAATGTCCAAAATTATCTAGGTATACCATCTCAATAAATGCCTCCTACTTCTTGGGGTTTTTCAACCTTTTAATTTCCTAGATACACCAGTGGGAAACAATCTATCTCTATGCTACAAGCATATTGGCTCAGTGACAACTATCTCTGTGAATTTAATATGAATTTTTGATGAAGTTTCCTGAGTACATATGATGTTTTAAACATTCTTAATTCTGAATTCTGAATTCTTAATTCCGCGCAGCGGCACTAGGGTTCTAATTGTTCCTGTGCCTGTTGACGTAGCTTTTGTGCATGTTCGTAGTCAGGCTGGATTTCAAGAGCTTTATCAAAAGAAGCGATCGCTTCTTCTTGGCGTTCGAGTCTCCAAAGAGCTGCACCCCGGTTAGCCCAAGCTTCTACATAATCTTTTTTGATCGTAGTCGCTTCCTCAAAGGCAGCAAGCGCTTCCTCAGGGCGGCTTTGCTCTAGGAGTTCCACTCCCCGGTTATTGGAGGCTTCAGCCAAATTTGGCTGGAGTTCTAGAGCTTGGTTAAAGCTGTCTAGAGCTTCTTGGTGACGCCGCAGTTGGTTAAGAGCGAAACCTTTACTAGATAGTGCTTCTGGGTATTCTGGGTTAATGTCGAGCGCTTGCTCGCAGGCGGAAACTGCATCCTGGTATAGCTCCAATTTGTTTAAGCTGTAGCAGCGTCCCCAGTGAGCTTCAGCTACCTGAGAGTTACCTTCTAGTAATTGGTTGTAGATTTCGAGAGCCTCCTGATAGTTTCCTACTTTTCGCAGACTATCGGCTTGGCTCAGGAATTCTACTACCTGGGGTTCTAATTCGGTAGTAGTTGCATTGGTAGGGGAAGGCAATGAGGACACTTTAGAAACAGCAGGTGAAGCTAACTCCTCAGGAGGATTATCATCAGGTTCATTGTCTTTATAGATAGTTCTGTAGATGTTATTAGTAATAACCTCAGTAGGTAAGAAAGTCTTGGTAATGATGAAAGTTACTACTACAGATGCTATGACAGAAAAAATTGACCAAGGATTGAAGGACTGCCTTTGAGTATGATGCTTTCTTTTGTTTCGTAATTGTTTTTTGGTTGAAGGTGGTGGAGTAAGTTTTGAGACTGATTTGGGAGTTTTTTTACTAGTCGGTGTTTTTTGCTTGACTGAAGGCAAAGGACTAGGGGGTGGTAAATCCAGCCCTGGTACTCCTATAGTTTGTAGAGCTTGGAGAGCTTCTGCCGCTGTCGGATAACGCTCACGGAAATCATAGAGTACCATGCGATCAAGAATTGCTCCTAGTTCCTGGCTAACTTGACTGGGAGGATGATTACTTTGGGAAATTTCTAGGGCATCACGCCACTCGATTTCGCTTGTTCGGGGGTCTATGCTGATATTTTTTGGGTGTACCCCAGTTAAAGCTTGAATACCGATGATACCAACGGCATAGACATCGCTGCTAAATTGGGGATTTCCTGCCAATTGTTCGTTGGGCATATAGCCCTTAGTGCCAATGGCAATCGTCAATTCTGTCTGCCCTTTCTTTCCTTGAGCAGACTGGCTACTCACTTCCTTGACTGCACCAAAGTCAATCAGTACTATTCTGTTGTCACTGCGGCGGCGCATCAAGTTGGAGGGTTTGATATCACGGTGGATGACTTGCTGTTGATGGACAAAGACCAGTACCTGTAGAATCTCTATCAATAAGGCAATTACCTGAGATTCTGACCAAGGCTGACCTTTAACTAATTCTTTGCTTAATGGCTCCCCTTCAATAAATTCCTGGGTGAGATAAAACTCTTGATTATCTTCAAAGTGTCCGAGTAGGCGGGGAATTTGATCGTGGTTCCCCAGCTGATAAAGGACTTTTGCTTCAGTGTCGAAGAGACGTCTTGCTGTTTGCATACTCTCAGGATCATCGCTCGACTTCGGCTTGAGTTGTTTGACTACACATTGGGGGCTTCCCGGCAAATGTGTATCCCCAGCCAGAAAAGTTTGACCGAACCCTCCTACTCCCAATTTGCTGATGATTTTATACCGTCCCCCCAAAGGTTTCTCCGGTTTTGTTTTTTGAAATCGATGTAAGAGGTTCAATGCCCTATTCCCTGGTCTTAGAGGATTTACCGACGATATTTACCTATCTTGCCATTATTTTAGCAAGGGAAAAATGTCTATCTAAGAGATATACATTTCGTATTACTTACTCAATTAAGTACCACCAATTTGTCGATTATTTTTTTGACAACTATTGAGATTATTAATATTTCTCCAGAGAAAAAAACATTAAACAGAATTATTTTGGCTGCGCTTACCAATTATCAGCTATTGATTTTTCGGTCATGAATCCAGGCTCATTGTTTTCTCATTAACCTCTCTCTCCGTAATTTCCCCTAAAGTTTTGATGAAGCAACGGCACAATTATATAAATTTATTGTAAATTTTGAACAACAATCACCTAATTTGGTTAGTTCAGCTTAATCATAATAGTTGGAACTTTTGCTATAAATTAGTTGTCAGGCTTGTTAAATCATTGAGCTAGATTTTGTCAAGTTACCAGGGTGACGAATAATAAAGGCTCGCCAAATTGCCGAATCATGGGTTGAGTCAAGCCTAGTTCTTTTCAAGCCAACTCCACCTTTCACTCAAGCGTGTTTTACAGATATGTTTAGCTTTTTCCGGCACTTGCTTTACTACGTCACCCGGACTATCTCAGCCATCCTGTTGAAGTTACTCCAACTTTTGGCACTATTTCCTCTATCTCTGGGTCAAAAAAAACCTCAGCCCCGTCTAACAACTGTGAAGAAGAAGTCGGGTGTAGCACAAATGTCTCACAGAAAACGACGGACTCCCTTGAAGTCTTATGCAAAAATTAGTTGGTTTGTTCTCGCCTTAGTATTGACCTATGTAATGGGATTAGCTTTGCCTTCTCAGAGTCTTGTGGGTACTACTAACTTTGAAATAACAATTCAACTACCTCTGTCCACTCAAGGCTCAGAAATTCTTGATGCTGCTAATAAGCCGGTGTTGCTCAGAGGAGTGAACTGGTTTGGCATCGAGACAGACAAACATGCTCCCCACGGCTTATGGAAACGGGACTACAAAGAGATGCTCTCACAGATCAAAAGCTTGGGGTACAACATGATTCGACTGCCCTATTCTGTACAATCTCTGAGAGCCTCAGAAGTTAGTGGTATTGACTTTAGCATTGGCACTAACCAAGAACTCTATGATAAATCGCCCTTGGAGGTAATGGACGAGATTATCCAAGAGGCAGAACGACAGGAACTATTGATTTTACTTGACTCTCACCGTCTCAACGACCAGCGCATTCCAGAATTATGGTATGACGATGAATTTACAGAAGAAGACTGGCTCGACACCTGGAAAATGTTAGCCCAACGCTACCAAAATCAGGCTAATGTTATTGGAGCAGACTTGAAAAATGAACCTCATGGTCGAGCTAGCTGGGGTACAGATGACCAAGAAACGGATTGGAGACTGGCAGCTGAGAGAGCTGGTAATGCGATTCTCGACATCAACCCGAATTGGCTAATTGTAGTCGAAGGGGTGGAAAATAATGTTCCTGGTCAAAAGCTAGAGAAGCATTGGATGGGTGCTAATCTGGAGGGAGTTAGGAAGTTCAGAGTACGTTTATCTCATCCTCAGCAGCTAGTTTATTCTATTCACGAGTACGGTCCTGGAGTTTTTGCTCAACCTTGGTTTTCTGAACCCAGTTTTCCTGACAATCTCGAAAATCGCTGGGAAACAGGTTGGCATTATATTGCTACAGAAGAAATTGCTCCCGTTTGGATTGGAGAGTTTGGTGGCCGTCAGACAGACGGGGATTCCCCTGAAGGAATTTGGCAGCAGCAATTTACAGATTATATCCACCAAAAAGATTTGGGCTTCGCCTACTGGAGTTGGAATCCCAATAGTACTGATACCGGAGGCTTGTTGCAAGATGACTGGCTAAGTGTCGAGGAACCTAAGCAAGAATTGCTTGAGGAAGTAGTGGTTGCTACTCGTTTTGCCCGAAACTATGCCAAGTCTTCTACTATTGATCAAACAGCTCAACCTCAACCTAGTTCTCTAGTTGCAGTAAAACCTACTCCCAATGAGCTACCGGATTCTCCAGTGGCAGTAAAACCTACTCCCAATAAGCAACCCCATCCTAGTATCCCTAAAACGAATCAAGCTCAGCTGAAAGTTGCCTCTAATCTACAATCCGATTGGGATAAAGGATTTTGTATGAGTATACAGGTTAGTAATCAGGGCAAAACTAAAGTTAATGACTGGCAGCTAACCTTCGAGATGAATCAAGCTACCATCAACAACAGTTGGAACGGTAATTTCCAATCCCAAGGTTCCCAATATCGGGTTAGTCCCCTAGATTGGGGACGGGTAATTAAGCCAGGAGAAATTAGAGAGTTGGGATTTTGTACCAATAAGTGGGGTTCAGACTATCAGCCTCGGCAACTATTTGCTACTGTCATTGGTAAAACTTCCAATATGCAACCGACTGTGAGTTTTGGGAAAACTGCTCATTCTCAGCTTCAGGTGAGATCTAACCTGCAATCGGATTGGCAGACAGGATTTTGTGTGGATTTACAGGTTACCAATCAAGGCAAAACCAAGGTTCGTGATTGGCAAGTGAAATTTCAGATGAATCAGGCTGCCATCAATAACACTTGGAATGGTAATTTTCAATCCCAAGGCTCTTATTATGTAGTCACTCCCTTAGATTGGGGGCGAGTAATTGAGCCAAGAGAGAGTCAACAGCTAGGATTTTGTGCCAACAAGTTGGGTTCAGACTATCAACCTCGGCAATTATCGGTTTTGGGTAGTTGATACCAAATCCGGTTGAATACTTAAGTATCCAAAAATTATCAATGGATAATGGATAATTGATAATTGATAATTGATAATTGATAATTGGTTAATTTGGTCTAATACCTCTTCATTTATGAAGAAAATAAAAAGAAAATATTTTCCTGATTGTCAATCCTCTTCTTTCAAGGAGAGGTAATTATCCATTATCCATTGTTCATTATCCATTGTTGAAAAGTTCTCTCTTCTCCCTCAGCTCCCTCAGCTCCCCCAGCTCCCCACTCTTTTTTTCGCTCAGCCGGCGCCGAAGGCTTCTCAGGAGCTCTTCATCTAAGTTGGGCGACTGACTGATTATCTAATAAAGTTTGATTTGTTAGTAAATCTTCAACACTAACCCTGAGGGAACGCTGAGCATCTACCCAAAACTGGATTTTAATGCGATCGCTTCCTGGATTGCCAGGGGGGTCTAGTTGGGCAATGCTTCTGGCTCCCTCCCTGTCGTTGAGGGCTTGGACAGAGGTTTTCCCTCCACCTATCTGGCGAGTAATTAAGCGATCGCCCTCGAAGTATACTTCAGTAGTACTAGTATCTGCACCTAACTCTCCCACTACTAGTTCAATGCGGGGTTGGTTTTCTATAGATGCTCCCAAAACCAGCTCGACTGGTTGATTCATCGGGTAAACTTGTCCGGCTTTGATGAGCGAATGCCAGTTGTGGCAGTTGTTGCGTCTATCCCAATAGCGGATGCCATAATTGTGGTAGAGGAAATCTTGAATTTCGATCCCTTGACTGAGCTGGAGTGCCCCTTGAGCGATCGCTTCAAAGGGTTTTTCACAACGAATCTTATCTGAGTCGAAGTATTGTTGCACCCAGCTTTGCACTGCTGGGATTTTTACTGTGCCGCCTACTAGCAAGACGGCATTAATATCTGAGACTTCTATGCCACTGCCCCGTCCTTGTTGCAGGAGTTGCGCCATCATCTCATCTAGTATCTCAAAAAATTGGCGTTCTTTCAAGATAGTTTCAAAGCTATTGCGGTCTAGTTTTAGCTCATAACTCTCGAAGGTTTCGTCATTGAAATACACTTCAGTTGCCGATTCCTGTTCGGATAGCTGAATTTTGAGGCGTTCTGCTAGTCTGGTAGTCAGAGGAGATTTCGTCAATCCTTGAGTTTCAGCAAAGTAATCCACCAGCCAGTTATCCAGATCCGAACCACCCAAATTTTGCCCAGCTTTTGCCAATACACGGGCAATTTTCACCTTCTGTCCAGAACTTTCCCCTAGGGACTTTTCCCCCCACTTGAGAATGAAACCTAAAGGCTTTTTACTAGTTTGAGGATTCTGATTGAGCTGCACCAGGGATAAATCCACAGTGCCGCCACCAAAATCAATCACCAGCAGAATGTCCCCATCAGGAATCCCATAACCCAAAGCAGCAGCAGTCGGTTCATCTAAGATCCTTACCTGTTCTACAGGCAAAGTTTGACAAACTCCTGTCAACCAATGCCGATAGGTTTCAAAGCTATCCACAGGTACAGTCAAAGTTAGGGATTCAATGACAGCTTCTTCCCCTTCTTGGTTGAGGGAAGGGGATAGTTGGCTAATAATCTGGTTGAGGAACAATCCCCCAACTTCCTCAAAGGAGATAATTTTGCCATCTAGTTCTGGTAGAAAACCCTGAATGTTTGCACCAATTCCCCGTTTAAAGCTTTGGAAGAAGCGGTTATCAGAACTCAGATCAAGACCGCGATCGCGCACTGCTTGTCCTACTACCACCTTACCTTGATTGGCATCTTCTAAG
Organism: Symploca sp. SIO2C1; assembly: GCA_010692635.1. Lineage (GTDB taxonomy): Bacteria > Cyanobacteriota > Cyanobacteriia > Cyanobacteriales > Coleofasciculaceae > Caldora. Next base: position 8,217 of record JAAHGL010000183.1, read on the forward strand.
TAGAGCAAACTGGGAATTAAGGGGGGATTCTGGCTCAATTGCTGTGAAATACCAGGTAAGCTCACAGTTTCCGCCTGCTGGGTTGCCGAGTTCCAGCGAGTGATTACAGTATTGCTGGTGCCAAAATCAATAGCGTAGGATGCAAGCATTTAGAATTTAGAATTTACGTCTAATGTGAATTAAATTGTACATATCGTAGGGGCGGGTTTAGCGACAAACCAACCCATTTGATCCGAATCTTGGGATCAAAACCCGCCCAAAGCCATCCCCAGGTTAATGCAACCAATCCCCAATTCTAAATTCCCTTGGTTATCGCTTGGGCGGGTTTTGTATTAGGACTTTCACCAAATGTGTTGACGGTGATCCTAAACCCGCCCCTACGGCAATTGATCTTGTCTGTTTTGGGTATCTAATTCACATTATGCGTAATTTAGAATTTAGAATTTAGAATTTAGAATTTAGAATTGGGAATGTCTTCTCCACTTAGCTGAGAGCTAAACCTTCGCAGCACTAGAAAAACCAATCTTTAGATAATCTTCCTCCATCTTGGCTCCCGATGGTTGGAGAGCTGCTAAGGCTTGGGGTAGTACTAAGTTGCGACGATGGTTACCAATCCGCACATTGAGTTCATCGCCAGTTTTGGTTAGTTGAATTTGTTCTTTGGGAATTCCTGGCAAGTAAAGCTCTAGGCGGTAATTATTTTGGTCTTGTACCACTCTAATTGTGTTTTCTTTGTAGTAAACCTGAGTCGGGTCTTCTGCATCATACAAGGTTTCCTTAAGCCGTTCCAGAGCCTCCATACCACACATCTCTTGGGAGTAGAGAGGGACTTCCTTAATCGGTAGAGGGTGGAAGTTTTCGTGGATTTCCTGTCGGTACTGCTGTTGGTTTTCCTTCCAGCGTTGAAAAAACGGATCGGTGACTTCATCAGGAATAATCCGATTAGCAACTACTAAATCCGTAGCAACATTATACAAACTCAAATAAGCATGGGCACGTAAGGACTCTTTAATCACCATTTTTTCAGGATTGGTGACCAAACGCACAGAAGTTTTAGTATTGTCAGTTAGTACCTTCTCTAGTGCTTCAATCTCCTCATAAAATTCATAAGGAGCATCCATCACTTCTTTATCTGGTAAAGAAAAGCCTGCAATTGGTTTGAATAAAGGTTCGACTAAAGGTCTTAGGGCAGCAGATACATTTTGTAGAGGCTTATAAAAGCGGCGCATATACCAACCACCGACTTCTGGTAAGCTCAATAACCGTAGCGCTGTTCCTGTGGGAGCAGAGTCAATAATTAGGACTTCGTACTCAGCTTCGTCGTAGTGACGCTTCATGCGCACTAAACCGAAAATCTCATCCATCCCCGGCAGAATTGCTAATTCTTCTGCCTGAACCCCATCCAATCCCCGTGCTTGCAGCACCTGGGTAATGTAGCGTTTGACAGCTCCCCAGTTACCTTCTAATTCCCTGAGAGCATCCAGTTCTGCTCCCCAAAGGTTAGGACGAACTAATCGGGGATCGTGAGTCAGTTCCAAGTCGAAACTGTCTGCTAGGGAGTGAGCCGGATCAGTACTCAGAACCAGTGTTTTGTAGCCTAACTCAGCACAACGCAAGCCAGTCGCTGCTGCCACGGAAGTTTTGCCGACTCCCCCTTTGCCAGTCAGTAAAATTACGCGCATTTACTTTGAAAGTCCTGTAGTGTGATTGCCCAGCTCTAGTATTACTAGAATCTATCTATTCGGAGTATACACCACCTAAAATTTGGGTGGTGTTTAACGGGTGAGGTGAAAAAAGGTGTGGGAGAGCTTTTTTGAGTAATGAGTAATGAGTAATGAGTAATGAGTAATGAGTAATGAGTAATGAGTAATGAGTAATGAGTAATGAGTAATGAGTGAAGAAACTTTTGTCAAATCCTCTTTCCTCGGAGCCTCCTACCTCCTCCCTCGCCTCGGAGCCTCCTGCTCGGAGCCTCCTGCCTCATGTTTCTTGAGAGCCACTGTAAATTTCACCTCACCCGTGTTTAACCTGCTTGTCTTACTTGATTCATCGCCTGCTTGATGTCAGAAACTAAGTCATCGCTATCTTCACAACCAACACTGAAGCGAATAAAACCTTCGGGCACTGTATCACCACCCCAACGCGCTCGTCGCTCTGCTGTGGTGCGTATACCACCAAAACTAGTAGCTTCTATTACTAGATTGCAAGCACTTAAGAATTGTTCGGCATGGTCTCGGCTAGCCAACACAAAACTAATGACTGGCCCATAGAATTGCATTTGTTGAGCAGCAATCTTATGTGCTGGGTCAGACTTGAGACCAGGATAGCGTAAACCTCTCACATCAGGACAAGTTGCTAAATACTCCGAAATAATTAGAGCATTACGACATTGTCTTTCTAATCGTATTTCTAGTGTACCGAGAGAGCGATGGGCTAACCAGACTTCCATCGGACCGGGCACTGCACCCATCTGAGTACGCCAAGAGCGAATTTTGTCTGCCCAAGTTGGATCTCGCACGGCTACGTGACCTAGAATTAAATCAGAATGACCTGTAAGTGCTTTTGTGTCTGATGCTACGGAGAAATCTGCACCCAGAGCCAGAGGATTTTGACCAAGTACCGTTGGGGTTGTGTTATCAACAGCAACTAGCACTCCTTTCTCATGGGCTGCATCCGCAAGTAGGGCAATGTCACAAACATCTAATCCTGGATTGCTCGGAGTTTCTAGCCAAAGTAGTTTAGCTCCATCTAAATGCTGAAGCTGTCCGTTGCCAGCAGTTGGTGTTTTTCGTACCTGGACTCCCATTTTTTGGCATAATTCTTCGACTAGTAGCCGAGCACCGTAGTAACTATCAGAGGGCATAACTAGGATGTCTCCGGCTTGTAAGGTTGTGCCGAAGACAGCTGCTACTGCTGCCATGCCAGAGGCAAACGATATAGCAGTACCACCTTCTAACTCAGTCAGTGCTTGCTCAAACTGTGTCCAGGTTGGATTGTGATAACGTCCATAGGTATAGGGGCTAGTAGATGGATCACCAGCAGTGTGATAGGGACCAGCAAAAGTTACACTAGCTAGAAATGGTTCGCCTTGGGTTGTGGGAGAAAGACCAGCACGAATTACTTTTGTTCCGATTCTCATTCTTTTCTTCTTGGCTAGTTCCACCTTCTGACACTATGGTTCAAGTTCCTACCAGAGTATTAACACTATAAAAAGAAAATAACAATCTATCCGGATTTAAGAGGAAATGGTACTGAAGATAAAATCATCCACCTTTAAATCAGGGAAATGCGATGAGCCAGACACCAGATTCTCACGCACAGTTCTTTTTTCAGCGAGGATTGCGTCATCAAGAAGTTGGGGAATGTCAAGCAGCAGTTGCTAACTTTGACGAAGCCTTAGCAATCCAACCTGACTTTTACGAAGCTTGGTATCACCGAGGTATTGCTTTAGGGTTGGAGTGCAAATATTTAAATCGCCAAGAGGAAGCACTCGATAGTTTTAATAAAGCCATAACATGTAAACCTGATGACTACCTAGCCTGGTATAAGCGGGGAGAAGTGGAGTTAGAGGTTTTGGAAGACTATGAAGCCTCCCTACTCAGCTTTGAGAAAGCCCTAAAGTTAAAACCAGATGATTACGATACTTGGTGGGACCGTAGCTTTGCCCTATACCAACTAGAGCGTTATGATGAAGCACTAGCAAGTTACCAGAAAACCCTGGAGATTCGACCTGATAGCTTTTATGTCTGGAAAGAACAGAGCACTTTGCTTTGGGAGATGGGACGCTACGAAGAGGCATTGAGGAGTTTTGACCAAGTTTTGGCAATTAAACCCGACGATGACGTTGCTTGGTCTGATAGAGGTGAACTACTCGAAGATTTAGGCCGCTATCAGGAAGCTCTAACAGATTTTGACAAAGCATTAGCAATTAACCCAAACAACTGCCTTACCTGGTCTAACCGAGCTAAGTTACTAGAGAAGTTAGGCTGTTACCAGGAGGCCCTACTCAGCCAGAGAAATTCCCTTTATTCCCATCCTACAACAGATTGGGCTTGGTATAACTAGTGGTGCGACACAGCTAATTTGGTGGTTTAGAAACCGGTTAGGGAATTTAGAATTTAGAATTTAGAATTTAGAATTGAAGAATGTAGTGCAAGCGTCTCGCTCGCGATCTATTCAGTCAAACGCGAGCAAGATGCTCGCACTCTATTCCCTCATTTTAGGTGTGTCGCGCCACTAGTACAAGAAGGCAGGAGGCAGAAGGCAGAAGGGAAGACAAGGGAAATAAGGAATACAAAAACAAACAACAAACAACAAACAACAAATAACAATCTATCTCCACAGATATATTACTTATCCGCACAACCGTATAGAATAATTCCTTTACTATTTTTGGGGTGAGATATTCAATGAGTCGTGCAGAAAAAGTTGTCTTGGCATATTCTGGTGGAGTAGATACTTCCGTCTGTATCCCTTATCTCAAGGAAGAGTGGGGAGTTAAGGAAGTAATTACACTGGCTGCAGATTTAGGTCAGGGAGATGAACTCGGACCAATTAAGGAAAAAGCTCTCAAAGCAGGTGCAGCAGTATCTCTGGTTGCTGATGCTACTGAGACCTTTGTCAAAGATTATGCCTTTCCGGCAATTCAGGCAAATACTCTGTATGAAAATCGCTATCCCCTCTCCACTGCTCTTGCCCGTCCGCTGATTGCTAAGTTATTGGTAGAAGCAGCAGTAGAATACGGTGCGGATGCTGTAGCTCACGGTTGCACTGGTAAGGGAAATGATCAGGTGCGCTTTGATGTCTCGATTATGGCTCTTAACCCTAAGTTGAAGGTGCTAGCACCAGCAAGGGAATGGGGTTTTAGCCGTGAAGATGCGATCGCTTATGGTGAGCGCTTTGGGATTCCTTCTCCGGTGAAAAAATCTTCCCCCTATAGCATAGACCGTAATCTGCTAGGTCGCAGTATTGAGGCGGGGATTTTGGAAGATCCGATGACTGAGCCTCCCGAAGAAATTTATGTGATGACAAAAGCGATCGCAGATACTCCTGATGAACCAGAATATGTGGATATTGGTTTTGAGCGAGGTATTCCTACTTCCCTTAATGGTAATACCCTGGACCCAGTCACGTTGATTAGTCAACTCAATCAGTTGGTAGGAAATCACGGTATTGGACGGGTTGATATGATGGAAAACCGTCTGGTAGGTATTAAGTCAAGGGAAATCTATGAAGCACCAGCTTTGTTAGTCTTGATCAATGCCCATCGTGATTTAGAAAGTCTGACTTTAACTGCCGATGTTACCCAATACAAGCGAGGTATTGAGCAGACCTACAGTCAGGTCGTCTACCAAGGATTGTGGTATAGTCCCCTCAAAGAAGCCTTGGATGCCTTTATCCAAAAAACTCAAGAGCGGGTATCAGGTGCAGTACGGGTAAAACTTTTCAAAGGCAATGCCACAATTGTCGGACGTAAATCTGATAATTCCCTCTATACCCCTGATTTAGCAACCTACACTTCCGAAGACCAATTTGACCACAAAGCAGCGGAAGGTTTCATCTATATTTGGGGTTTAGGCACTCGTATTTGGTCACAAAAAACGAGCGTTTAATTATAGTTGTTGGTCATTAGTCATTGGTCATTAAAGCTAATGGCTAATGGCTAATGGCTAATGGATAATTGATAATGGATAATTGATAATTGATAATGGCTAATGGCTAATGGATAATGGCTAATGGATAATGGCTAATTGCTAATGGCTAATTGCTAATGGCTAATTGCTAATTACCTCTCCTTGAAAGAAGAGGATTGAACTTAAGGAAAATATTTTCTTTTTTTTCTTCAT
>JAAHGL010000184.1 GCA_010692635.1 Symploca sp. SIO2C1
CACATGTAAGCAGGGGCAAAAGAATTGTCGGGAGCTGGATGCACGGAAACGGGCACGTCCAGATCTAACAGGGAGGGGCGGAGTTTCATCGCTCCCCTCGACCCTAACCGATAGTGAAACCCAACAATGCGTTACTAATATAGTTGACAGCGAAGAATTTCAGGAGTGACACAATGGTACTTACCGCCTCTACAATGTTGTCCTTAGGCACTAAAGCACCAGATTTCCAGTTACCAGACGTCTTATCCAATCAGATAGTTTCCTTAGATACCTTTGCTGGGAAGCAAGGATTACTCGTGATGTTCATTTGCAGCCACTGTCCTTTTGTTAAACATATCAAGGGAGAATTGGCAAAAATTGGTCAAGACTATGGCAATACCAATCTCGGTATTGTGGCGATTAGTGCCAACGATGCTGCTAAATACCCAGATGATGACCCCAATCATCTTAGGGAAATGGCTCAGCAAGAAGGATTTACTTTCCCTCTCTGTTATGATGAGAGCCAGGAAACTGCCAAAGTTTATACGGCTGCTTGTACCCCTGACTTCTTTCTCTTCGATGCCAATCAGCAACTAGTCTATCGGGGTCAGTTAGATGATAGCCGTCCTGGTAACAATGAGCCAGTTAATGGTAATGATTTACGCACTGCTATTGATGCGGTACTAGCTTCTCAATCAGTTAATCCTGAGCAAAAACCTAGTATCGGTTGCAATATTAAATGGAAGCCCGGTAATGAACCTGATTATTATGGTGCTTCTTAATGTACTGGAGCCTAGTTAAAAGGTTATCTTTAAAGAAAGATAATACTAAATCTGCCTTGATCAAGCTTTCAAGGGAGAACTTTAACACTGCATCATGCTAACCTTCACCGAACTCTGGGAAAAATTAGTCAGCCAAGACGAAAGCGTTGAAATTGAAGCTAAAAGTGCTTCGGAAATTGGTAAGAGCATTCTGGAAACTGTTTCAGCATTTGCTAATGAACCTGAAAGAGGTGGAGGTTATCTAATTTTAGGGGTCAAAAGTTCAGAAGATGATGCCCTCAACGAATACAAAATTATCGGCTTATCCAATCCTGATAAAATCCAACGAGATTTAGCAACTCAATGTCGTGAAGTCTTTAATATTCCGATTCGTCCCCAAATAGAAGTTTCTACAGAAGATGGCAAAACCTTAATTGTTGTCTTTATCCCAGAAGCTAAACCGTCTGAAAAACCAGTCTATTTGGTAAGAAAAGGACTTCCTAAGGGTGCTTTTCGTCGCATTGGTTCTACCGACCAAAAATTTACCGATGAAGACATCGACCTATTTTATGCACTTCGCAGTCATCACACCTACGACGAAACCCCCATACCAGAAACTAGTTTAGATGATTTCGAGCCTAACGCGATCGCAGAATATAGACGAGCCAGAAGCACAGTTAATGCCAATGCTGCTGAATTAAACTATACCGATGAGGAGTTACTTTACGCTCTGGCAGCAACCACTAAACATCAACAACAAACTTGTCCCACTCTAGCCGGATTAATGCTGTTTGGGAAATCCATGGTTTTGCGTCGTCACTTTCCCATGAATCGCGTTGACTATATTATTGTCGAGGGACGGGAGTGGATTCCTGATCCAGCTCATCGCTATCAAAGCATTGAAATCCTTGAACCCTTGCTGTTAGCAATACCTAAATTAGTTACCCTCATTCTCAATGATATCCCTAAAGCCTTTACTCTTGGGGAGAACGGTATTCATCGCAATGAAGTTCCCCTCATTCCCCGCACCGTCATTCGAGAAGCAATTGTGAATGCTCTAATGCACCGTAACTATCGCATTCGCCAGCCAGTTCAAATTATCAGATATTCCAATCGCCTAGAAATCCGTAACCCCGGCCATTCCCTCAAACCGATTGATTCCCTTGGAGAACCAGGTTCAATCACTCGTAATGAAAAGATTGCTGCTGTCTTACATGAAATCGGGATGGCAGAGACAAAAGGCTCAGGAATTAGAGTCATGTTCGATGAAATGCAGAAAGCGAATCTCACCGTTCCTTTATTTGAATCTAGCCAAGAAAAAGACAGCTTTATAGCAAAACTCCTTGTTCATCATCTTCTAGGCCCAGCGGATATTGAGTGGTTGGCACGGTTTAAGCATTGCTCTCTGAGTGATGATGAAGCAAGAGCCTTGATTGTCCTGCGGGAAGTTGGAGAAATCAATAACTTTATCTATCGTGCTATCAACCGCGTTGATCCACTGACAGCTAGTCAACACCTGAGACGCTTACGGGATGCTGGTTTACTTGAACAACAAGGTAAAGGCTCAGCAACATTTTACACTCTACATTCCGATTTACTAGATGATGGTTTATCTAGCGAGTTGGCTGAACAAGTTACTCCTTATCTAGAGAGTAGCTCTACAGATAAGCAGTTATCTAGCGAGTTGGCTGAACAAGTTACTCCTTATCTAGAGAGTAGCTCTACAGATAAGCAGTTGTCTGTAGAGTTCAGCTCTACAGATAAGGAAAGTTATCTAAATCAGATTCCTGAGCATTTACACCAAACCGTTGATAATCTCGGAAAACGGGCTAACCCTCAAGAGGTTTGTTCTGTAATTGTCGCACTTTGTCAGTGGCGCGACTTCTCCTCACAGGAACTTTCTACCATACTTAACCGTGATAAAGTCTATTTGCTTAACAAATACCTTAATCCCCTAATCAAGTCTGGTAGTCTGGAGTACGCACGCTCGAAAAATCCCACAGATCCTCACCAAGCTTATCGAACAACTAGGAGAAAACAGCATTCTCTGTAGGGTGATCATTGTCAAACATTTCCAACAGCTGCGATAGGAATCTGGAGCAATGCCAACCTCCGTCTTCCTAATGATACGAAAATCAACAAAATAGGGAATAAATAAATTAAGGAGACATCAGTGCTCAACCTACAACAAAATGGTAAAAGCTTGATTTGTCTCCGGCACTAGCGCCATATATCGCGAACTTGGATGAAATCTGCTACTGATTTGCCAGCTGAAGAGACTACTGTGAAGCAGATACCAGTGGTAGAGACTTCGGAACTGACCAAGATCTATTACACTGGCTTCTGGATGAATCAAAAAATTGCATCCCTGAAGAGCTGCTCCTTAAGAGTCCATCAAGGAGAAACCTTTGGCTTGCTTGGTCCGAATGGTGCGGGGAAAACTACCCTATTGAAGCTACTATTGAGTATTGTGCGTCCGACTTCTGGACGAGGATTGTTGTTAGGCAAGCCATTAGGCGATCGCACTGTTAAGCAGAAAATCGGTTATCTGCCAGAAAATGCCTATTTCTATGACTATCTTACAGGTTGGGAGTTTTTGCAATTTACTGCTGGACTCTTCCAAATTCCCACAGACATGCAGCAACAGCGTATTCCCCTGCTGCTGGAGTTAGTGGGTTTATCCAAGTCAGCTGCTCAGAAAAAACAGCTGCGACAGTATTCCAAAGGGATGCTTCAGCGGATTGGGGTGGCACAGGCAATTATTAATGATCCAGAAGTAGTATTTTTGGATGAGCCGATGTCCGGTCTTGATCCGATGGGACGTTATCAGATTCGCGAGATTATTCTCTCACTAAAAGCTCAAGGTAAGACGATCTTTTTCAATAGTCATGTGCTTTCAGATGTAGAGAAGATTTGCGATCGCATTGCTATTCTTAATGCTGGGGAATTATTGTGTATTGGCTCTCTAGATCAACTTTTGGGTACTGCCGACACTTACCAGGTTAAAGGTAAAGGGGGCAATATAGATACTATTAAAAGCTGGGTTCAGGGACTGGTATGGGAGGATGATTGCTGGTATGGTCAGTTGCAAGGAAAATCTGAAAAGTTTATTGCCAACCTTGAGTCGATGGACGCTCAGTTGATTAGTATGAATCTCGCTCACGTTTCTTTAGAAGAATTCTTTATGCAGCAGTTAAAGCAGAATTAATAAACTGTTGTCCTCTGAATGTAGATCTTGCCCAAAATAAGGCAACGGAGACAACAATATTGCATTTTTTTGTAGGGCTTTCACCTTGATGGTGAAAGCCCTAATTATTTTTTTAAATAAACGTAATAAATAAAGTAGTAATCACTACAGTCAATATTGAAAACTTCAAACAAATAAAAATTTTTATTTACAAAAACAGAGCGATCACTGAAGTTAATGCTGCAAATCTAAAAAAAAGCTAAAATTTTTCTAAAATAATTCTAAAATTCTCTATAGGGTTATTCGTGATACAGAGTTAACTACCGTACATTTACCCTACGCTAGTTAATGAAATGCAAGTGTAGCCTCAAAAGTTCTGTAAAGAAGCTCTCCCCATGCAGAACACTCCCATAAAAGCCTGAAGTCTATTGTGCAAAAGAGCTCCAGAATCTGCACCTAGCTTGATTTATGAACATACCCAGAAAGTCCCTATGGAAAAGCCAAACATTCAGCAGGAGGCAGAATTATGAACGCAGATGCTTTGGAAGGGAAGATTCAGACTGCTCAACAACGTCTAGCGGCACTACTGCACCGTGCTGAGGAATTGCCGCCACCGCAAGAAAAGTTCCTGGCAACACTGCTAGAAGAACTCTTTGTCAGCTTGGAAGAGTTGCAGGAGAGTATAGAGGAGTTACACTCCAAGAAGGAAGAATTGACTGGCACTCATTTGGCTCTAGAACCACAACAGTGGAGTTACCGAGAGTTGTTTGACTTTGCTCAAGATGGATACCTCCTGACAGATGCCCAGGGTATTATCCAGCAAGTCAATCGTAGCGCTTCCAACTTGCTAAACCTGCACCAAGGATTTTTGCTTGGTAAGCCACTAAGTATCTTCCTGACTCCTGAAACAAGACTAATTTTTCATAATTTATTGCCTCAGTTACATCATAGGAAGCAAATCCGAGATATAGAAATGTGCCTGCAACCTGCCCAAGGGGTACCCTTATATTGTGCTTTTACCGTCGATACGATACGCAATCACCAGAACCAAGTTGTCAGTCTGCACTGGTTATTGCGTGACATTAGCAAGCGAAAGCAGGCAGAAGCGGCACTAAAACAGTGTCAAATGCATTATCGCTCCCTAGTTGAAACTCAGGGTGAATTAGTCTGTCGTTTTCAGTCTATTGGAACACTTACTTTTGTTAACGCAGCCTTTGCTAACTATTTCGGCAAGCAACCCCAGGAGTTAATCGGGCAAAACTGGATCTCAATGGCTCTAGAGGCGGATCAGGAAGCACTACTCAAGCACTTGGCTTTCTTAAGTCGAGAAAATTCAGAGGGAACTATAGAACATCGTGTCAAGCTATCTAGTGGAGAAGTTGGCTGGCAGCGGTGGCATCACCGGGCACTATTTAATGGAGAGGGTGAGTTTATCGAGTTCCAGTCAAAAGGGGAAGATATTACCAATATCGGCAAGGCATTTTGCGAATTTCACCAACACCAAACAGAGGAAAAGCTGCCACCGACTCAAAATAAACTCCCAGATGTGTTGGATGCTCTGCCTGCGGCTGTTGCTTGGATTAGTGCAGATTTGAGGTTTCTTGGAGTTAATCGCTATTGGGCTAGCAGTTGGGGTTTACCTCCTGAGACTTTTGTTGGTAAAAAAGTTGGCTCTCTCAATAATTTAGTTAATTTTTCCAAGTTTGTACAGCAATTTTTCAACAATCCAGTTGAGGATGCATCCCAAGAAATTGAGATAGAAGTTGATGGCACTCTCCGACATTACCTATTTGTGAGTTATCAATACCCCTCTCAAGGAGAAGCTGTTTTTATAGGAACGGATATTACTGAGTATAAACAAACTCAACAGCAACTCCAAGCAGCACTCAGAGGCAAAGAAATTTCCCTACAAGAAATTCATCATCGCGTCAAAAATAACTTCCAGACAATTTACTCTATCCTCCAGCTTCAATCTAGTCAACTTAAAGATCAACAACTAATTGAGGTATTTAGAGATATTCAGAGTAGGCTCAAGACTATGGGTCTTCTACATCAAAAAATGTATCATTCCCAAGATTTAACCGAAATTGACCTAGCTGAATATATCCAAGATTTAGCAAATTATTTATTCCTTGCTTATTGTCAGCAAGCAAACAAAGTTGTTCTCAAATTACAGGTTAATAGGGTTTTGACTGGCATTAATACAGCAATTATTTGCGGTCAAATTATTACTGAACTAGTGTCTAATTCCTTGAAGTATGCATTCCCTAAAAAAGATAAAAGCGAAATTTTTATCAACTTAACCCACGATAATTATGGAAAGCTTGTGCTAATGGTTGGCGATAATGGAGTGGGTTTACCAGAAGAGATAGATTTCAATAATTTACAATCCTTAGGTCTGCGTTTAGTAAATTCTTTGGTAAAACAGATTCAAGGCAATAGTGAAATTAATACAGATAACGGTACAACATTTAAGATTAGTTTTACCGAAAATAACCGCCTTCAGTAGATTCCATAGTCGCTTTTTTCTAAATTCTAAATTCTAAATTCTAAATTCTAAATTCTAAATGATGTATACTAAAAGATTGAGCTGACTGCTCCCTGTTCCCTGTTCCCTCCGGTGAGGTTTTGATGACAGCTTCTAAAAATGCTCCCTTTTCTCTCAATGCGATCGCTTCCGGTGGAGATTTACAGCACATTGCCCAAGCGACTCGTAAAGCAGCACGGCAGTTGGCAGTGTTGTCCACGGATGCTAAAAACCAAGCAATTGAAGCCATCGCCAAAGCCTTAGAAGCTGCAGCTCCAGAAATCCTCGCGGCAAATGAGGCAGATTGCCAAGCAGCGGAGCAGGATGGGATTCCTAAGGCTTTGTATAAGCGACTGAAGTTGGATGAGACAAAGCTGAAGGGAGCAATTGAGGGAGTCAGAGATGTTGGCAAATTAGAAGACCCGGTTGGTAACGTACAAATTCATCGAGAACTAGATGAAGGTTTAATCCTGAAGCGAGTTACCTGTCCTTTGGGTGTACTCGGTATAATTTTTGAAGCTCGTCCCGATGCCTTAATTCAAATTACCTCCTTAGCAATCAAATCCGGTAACGGCGTTATCCTCAAAGGAGGCAAGGAAGCCATTCGCTCCTGTGAAACCCTGGTAAAAGCGATTCATCAAGGATTATCCACTACAGCAGTTGATACTGCAGCCGTACAGCTGTTAACTACTAGAGAAGAAATCAAGGCATTGTTACGGCTAGATGAGTACGTCGATTTGATTATTCCTAGAGGTTCCAACTCTTTTGTGCGGTATGTACAGGAAAATACCCGTATCCCGGTACTAGGTCATGCTGATGGTATTTGTCATCTTTACATAGATCAAGCCGCTGAGTTGCAGAAGGCGGTAGATATTACCATTGATGCGAAAACTCAATATGCTGCCGTCTGTAATGCTATTGAAACACTATTAGTTCACAGCGCGATCGCACCGAGCTTCCTGCCTCTTACTGCTGCTGCTTTACAAAAGCGCCAAGTACAACTCCTAGGAGATGAGGCAACCAGGAAAATTATTGACATCTCGGCAGCAACAGCAGCGGATTGGTCTACGGAATACAATGATTTAGTTCTCTCGATCAAGGTAGTAGATTCCCTAGAAGAGGCAATTAACCACATTAATAATTACGGTTCCGGTCATACTGAAGCTATTGTGACGGAAGAGCAAACAGTTGCCGATACTTTCCTCAATCAAGTTGATGCTGCCAACGTCTTCCACAACTGTTCCACCCGCTTTGCCGATGGCTTCCGTTACGGCTTCGGAGCAGAAGTCGGCATCAGCACTCAACAAATGCCTCCTCGTGGACCAGTGGGGCTAGAAGGTTTGGTAACTTATAAGTATAAGATGACTGGTAAGGGTCATATCGTTGATACTTATGCTGGTAAGGATGCTAAGCCCTTTACTCACAAAGATTTATGATAGGGAATAAGGCGACTAAAACTGTAGGTTGGGTGGAACGAAGTGAAACCCAACGGAATATGCGAAGAGTGTTGGGTTACGAAGAAAGCTTCACCCAACCTACCTAACACCGGGTGAGGTGAAAAAAGGTGTGGGAGAGCTTTTTTGAGTAATGAGTGAAGAAACTTTTTGTCAAATCCTCTTCCCTTCTGCCCTCTGCCTTCTGAGTTATTTATTGAAAGCCACTGTAAATTTCACCTCACCCCCTAACACCTAAGCCTAATCATGGTTCAAACTCTCCCAGCCAAAGAAATTACTTTACAGGAACTAACCGATAAGTTTGGTCTTCAGTTAATTGAAGATGAACAATTTTTCCGAGAATGGCAAGATCAACTGCCTGAAATTACTCAAGCAGAAACACAAAAATTAGATCGGGTTAAGGCAAGCTATTATAATTTATTGGCAGATCCGCCTCTATTAGAAAATACTGTCAAAATGGTAGTACTATCTCCCCTATTAGATTTAGCTGGCTTCTACCTGCCACCCTTTCGGATCAGATCCGAAAAATCCATCGAAATTTCCCTGGAAGACGAAGAGGCAATTATCAGAGGACAGATTGATGTTTTAGCTGTCTACGACCAATTTTGGGCAGTAGTCATTGAATCTAAACAAGCAGCTTTTTCCCTGGAAGCTGGCAGAGCGCAATTACTGACGTATATGCTAGCAAATCCTCATCCTCATAGACCGACTTATGGCTTGATTCTCAATGGCAGCAGTTTTCGGTTTTTCAAATTGGTGCAAAAAGAAACATCCCACTATGCTGTATCTAGAATCTTCGATCTCTTCAATCCACAGAATGATTTATATCAGGTGCTGCGCGTATTAAAGCATTTAGCTCAATTGGCAACTATACTAGACCCTGCTTAGGAAATATTCACAAATTTATCAATTATCAATTATTAATTATCCATTATCCATTGGTAAAAACCCATATTTTGCGTCCAAGATGACTTCTTCTGTTCTACCAACAATCCTCGAAAAGCGTATAGCCACTTTTAGCAAAGTCATTAGCCTAATTTTCATGATTTTTGGAGTAGGAGCGGCTGTAGCTCAAATATTAAAAATATCTCCCTTGTTGGAATCTTATCCAGGATGGGATTGGAATTTGAGTAATATCCTTGCTTTAATATTGGGGATAGTATTATTTATTGTAGGCAAAAGAACTACAGTAACAAAAGCTGTTTATTACTCCTTGTTTTCTAGAAAAGAAACGATGAAACGTTTCCTTTTCTCTCTTCCGATCTCAGCAACATTATTAGTCATTGTTATTGTTAAATTAATTTTGGGAAAAGATAATCCTTCTTATATCAAGATAATGGGAGAGGGAGGATTTGTCGAATATGGTACTGCCATAGCTTATATTCTGGCTTTTAGCTTTTCTGTTCCCATTGCCAATTATTTTCTCAAACGAGGGCAAAAACAATTAAGTATCTTTTATTACTTACTCAGCATTTTTTTGATTTTTATTGGGTTAGAAGAAATAAGTTGGGGTCAAGGAATTATTGGTTGGGGACTTCCAGATTTTTTTCAAAGCTATAATGTTCAAGAAGAAACAACAATCCATAACTTAGTATGGTTTCATTACCATTCCCGTGATGCTATTATATTGGTCAGTTTGGTGGGGTCAATTGGTTGGTTGGTTTCCTTTTGCAAGCAAAACCCAAAATTTAATCAATTCAGTAAATTTCTGTTTCCTGATTGGTTTTTGTCTAGTTTTTTTATAGTCAGCTTGATTGTTTCGATACTGCTGAAGTTTCAAGATACTTTAGTCTTTTTTATACCCAAAGACCAAGAATTTGCGGAGCTGATTTTATCTTTGGGATTTTTATTATTTGTCGTGATTAACTATTTTAGACAGTCTCTGAAATTTCGTGAGGAATAGGAGTCAGGAGTCAGGAGAATAGGAAGTTGGAATAGTCTTAGCAAGCTGTTCATCAACGGTTTAACGGGGATTATGGGTAATCTCATTACTTATTACTCATTACTCATTACTCATTACTTCAAAACCCGAATCAATGGACTCGATGAGGCAAATCTTGCCTACCTTCAAGCTCCCACTTGCGAAATTAGATAAGCTCCCCAAAGTACAGCAACCACAGCAAGTATCGTTACCCAAATGGGATAGTTGGCACGAATAACTTCCCCCTCTGAAGTGCGGAGGTTTTCTACATCAATCCAAGGGGTGACCCCTCGGCGAAACCAACCGGTGACTGTAACTTCTTGATTTACCAAGTTTTTGGAACTATTGGGCTGAGGTAGGAAACAGATGATTAGTATAGCTACACCCACAAACAGTAAATTCCAGGAGAAAAAACTCCCTAGCTGATTCCTGGATATACTTGTACTGGCTAATTGTCCCAAATAAATCACGAAGTAAACTAAACTACAGAGTTTGAAGAAAGGTAGAAGATTACCCAATGGTCCGAGATAAGAAAAGGAGTGGAGTTTAATCAAACCTGTGGAAGTTTGCAAAATTAAGTCCTGTTCTAGCCAGTTGAGTAAACTGGAACGTCCCAAAAGTTTGCCAGCTAATCTAACTGGCTGACTATCTGGAGGCAAGAGATTTGTTGTGGATAAATAGTCTCCTAAGTCAGGTTCGTTATGTAAAGTTGAAGGCTTGATATCAGGAAAATAACTATTGAGCCAGATAAAGATACTGACGCTAAAAACCACTAATACGCAAGCATCGAGAAACGGTTGAGCATTGTGCATCCAAATCAGCCGCCAAATATTGAGCCAGTCCGCAATTTTCCCAATTAACCAAAACATTACCCTCAGCATTATGCCCAATACTAACCCTGCTAGCAGGGAACTTTGCACTAAAGGTAAAGCCTGATAGCTGTTTTTTAATTTAGATAGCCGTTTGCCATTATCACGGATGGGAGGTGTGGGAGTCGGCATATCTAATTCAGGATTGAGCATCCAGAAGCGAACATAACGGGAACATAGATGCAAGCGCTCTCCTAAAAGAGGGTGGGAAGCATTGATGATTAGCCAGTCTCTGTAAGAGTTTTTGCATTCCCAGTCTAAAACTGCTTCAAAGGAGGTTTGGGGAGAACAACTACTTAAGGTGATTGATTGCTGATACCCTACTGGCAACAATAAATCAAAGCTTTCCAACAGTGCGCTAGTTTGGCAGTCATCTTGGATACTTTCGCTAATCCCTAAACCCATTTTCAGTAAAGCACGGGTTAGCCCATTGGGATTACCAGTTGTTTCTACTGCGATGCGATCGCTATAGTAAACCCTAACCCGAGAAAACCACAGTAGAGGTAAGCGCAGTAACCAGTAGCAGCCGTAACTCAAAGAAGTAACTGCTCCAGTAAGGCTTAAAACAATTGGTGTCAGCCATTGCTCATAAGCTGGTAATTTACTCTCGAGCAGAGGTGGTAATCTCTTTCCCAATTCAGCTACTTGCCAATAAATCAGATAAGGTAGCTGAAGGATTAAGACACCCAAAGACATTAAAACAAAATCCCAGTGGAAAATATGCCCCAATTCACCAGCACAGATGGTAGCAACTTCATCATCTGCCAACTGCTCCAATAAACCCTCACTTACTACTAAGCGGGCAGTACGAGGTAGATTACCATAAGTCATGGCTACGGTCGCGTCAGTTGGTAAAATGCCTAACTTAGTTATAGGGAGGCGTTTTTGGCGACAAAAACGCTGTACTACTCTTGCCGTTTCTGGATTGCGGGATGCTAGTTCGCTCAGAGATAGAGGCTCCAAACCATGAAACCACTTCAATAGCAGATCGATTAACCAGGGAGATGAAAGCAACAGGATTGCCAGCACAACCCCAAGACTAAAAGTTGGATCTCTGTAGAATGGTTGAAAGGGTCTGACAATAGGCAGCTTGACCAAAAAGAGGTTAGTTGTCTCCATTAGGAAGCTTATCAAAAAGCGCAGCAACCAAAATAAAGCGATCGCACTACCGATTTGTATCAACCACAAGCGCATAAACTTAGGTTGTTTAAGTGGACGCCATTGCTCAGCACGTCCACTATTACGCCATCTTGGACGCCGGGTAAATAAAGCAGGAGCTGAAGGAGCAGAATAGGGAACTGGAAGTAAATTTGTTGTTTGGGAATTGGGAATTGGGAATTGGGAATTGGGAATTGGGGAATTAGCAATATTTCCCTTGTCCCCCTTGTCCCTCTTATCCCCCTTGTCTCCGTGTCCCCGCGTCCCCGCGTCTCCGCGTCTCCCCATTTCCCCATCTCTCCATCTCCCCATCTCCGCCTTCCCGCCTCCTTCCTCCAATGGGACAAAACCCGTGGGGTCTGATGTTGCTGGCTGTTCAGAGATAAGTTTAGGGAGGATATCAGTTGCCCATTGCTTAACTTTAGAACTATCGTGTTGAGTAAGTTCTTGGCAAAGAGCGATCGCTTTTTCAGTATTTCCAGCTTTACGATAAGCTTGCACCAGTTTTAGGGAAGCCTTAGTGACTAGAGTATCATCCAGCTCCGTCTCGCGGACACCTTCAAAATGAGCAATCGCAACTGAGTAGTTTCCCTGCTTCAGGGCTTGTTTACCAGTATCAAGGGAGGGTTCAGGAACAGAGGACATGAATTTTCTTCCACTCTGATTTTAAAGATACCCTTGTTACAGAATTTAGCGCTACATCCTTTAAGGTGAGATTTAGCGCAAGGCACTTTTAAGTGCAGTAAATTACATGTAGACCTCAACGTTGCAGAAATAACCCACCAACAAGCTTTCTTCCCTTCTGCCCCCTGCCTTTTGCCTTCTTGTACTAGAGCTTGAGCAGCTTATCGATTGCGATCGCAACTTCAGGGAAAGCCAAAGCACCGATCTACTGTAAAACGGTAGGGTTACTGATGAGCTTGCAGTCAGGATGTTTGGTGATTGAGGATAATGAGATGCACCCAAGTCCGAGTTGTTGAAAAATCTCAATTAGACTTCCGAAAACGAGCCAACAACTCCTCACGGGATAATTGTAAGAGCATGGGGGTAAATTCCTTCGGCGGTAGTGCCAATATCGACTCAATAATTGCCCCTAGTTCCTCATCCACATCACCAAAGCGCACTTGCAGCAAGTTGTGTACCACCAAGCGCTCTCCCTGTTGAACTCCCTGTTGAATTCCCTGTTGGAGTACTTGTTCTGTTTCTTGTTGATACAGTGGTGCTAAACGCATAATTAAGTTCCTATCTCCTTTATCTAGATCTTGCCTGAATTCCAAATTTTTCCGCAAGTTATACAACAACTTCAGAGTCTGGGAACGTAGCGGATTATTTGCTGGCAGTACCTCTAACTCATCAATTGCCTGCTGTTGTACTCTTCCCCTACCCAAAACTCTTAACCAGAGGGTTTCTTGGCTACGGGGTAACCTATGGATGACAACAATAACTGTCCTGAGAGTCTTTGCCATAAAGTATACCCCTGGCAACCACTGCTCATCTACTTTGGCATCCAAGTCTCCTAATAGGGTTGCTGAAGCAGTTGGAGTGAGTATCCACAACTTGGGTAGTTTTGCTTTAGAGAGTTTGAGCTGATGGCGATGAGCTTCCCGCTGCAACTCTCCCCGAACTACGAATAATTTTAGTAGACAGTCGCAGATTTCGTCAGCGGTGGCGGCATTACGGAAGGGTTCTATCAGTGCAGGAGTTTGAGCCATGCGTCCCAATAATCCGAGGCTGCGAAGATTGCTCGGTGCAGTATTGAAGTTGGGGTCAAACCAGATATCGATTTCTCGCACTTCCCCTGAAACTCGTCGCGGTGCTTTGACTTCACCGTAAGGAGTTAGCAGTTCTTCTAAATAATCCTTGGCAAATTGATCATGGATAAATCGAGTCAATCACTTCCTTCCCATTCAAAATTTTTCCGTAAATTATACAGTAACTTCAAGGTTTGGCAGAATAAGTCGTAATTTTCAGAGGCGATCACATCAGTATTATTACGTATTTTGGATGATTTTTTTTCACATTACACAATCACACTATGTACCTCTTAATTTACCGAGATGGATTTAGGTTAAATATCATTAAAACAATGCCCAATGTAAGATTTTCATATTAATATTATTTCCTGACTAAAGGATCTCCTAGTCAATATAACTTTCTGGAAGATAATCATGCCTGTAAGT
>JAAHGL010000185.1 GCA_010692635.1 Symploca sp. SIO2C1
ATCTGCTTACTTTTACCTCATATTCGGAATTTAAGCGGGTGTTTCCCTACGATGGTACAAGGAAATTGTATCGATGGGCTCAAAAACCTTGGACTTTTTGGGGCAAATAAATGATTGAAAGTCTTGTCTGGCATGGCTTCCACACTTATGCAGCAAGCCCTCATTACTTCAAAACCCGAATCAATCGACTTATTCAGCAAGCCCTAGCTAGGGTTCGCTACTTTCTTAACTTTGTTGAACCTTCCCATCAGGCATAATTGCTTCACTCACCATCATCGACCCCCTATGAATAGGATAGACTTTCCTACACTCAAAACCTGTTAATAAGTGCTCATCTTTTGAGAGTTGAATGGGGTGAAAAGCTTTATTCAGAAAGCTTTTGAGCTGCTTGTCACCCCGTCAGCTTCAGTCTCTTAATTTTCATCGGTATAGAAACGGTAGAATAAGTAATCATCTCGGAAGGGATGTTTATCTGTAACATGATGGATAATTTTCCGAGCGATCAGAAGTTCCCCCAGAGCGATCGCAACTTCCAAGGTACAATTTTGCTTTTGCATGAACCATTCAACAGCTTCTGCTCCAATAAAGCAAGCTGGATAGAGATTTCGGCGATAGTAGCGGTCTTTAATTTCTAATCCCTCTGGTTCTCGCATCCTCTGGACTAATTCCTCAATATCCAGTTTGGCTAGCTCATCATCTAAAAAATTAGGAGGGTAAGCAGGTTGATAAATTGGTTCTCCTGAGGTGATAGTTAGAGTATTTTCGGGTTGTTTCCCCCCCTCATCACCATTACCAGAGTTGATGGCAGCTTGGCTGGCAAGCGGTGGCGTGTACTGCTGGAGCCAAGAGCTGATGAACTCTTCAAGCCGGGGCGATCGCAAATTCAAATCCCGTTGGGGAAATGGTACTTCAATCTGATGACGGCTCAGACTCTCAGCAATAAGGTAGTTAAGATCGCTCTTGATACGAGGTTGTTTCTTTGGTTCTCCAGTCCAAACTAGGAGATCAAAGTTGAGGGAACTATCAGCAAATTCTTGGAACCAAACTTGAGGAGTTGGACTGAGGAGTACATCAGGATGAGTGTTGGCTGCTTCTAACAGTGCTGCTCGTACCTGCTCAATGTTGGAGCCGTAGGCAACCCCTACCGGAATCCGCAGACGGGAAACAGGATCTCCATGACTCCAGTTGATCACCTCACTCTCTAGAAAGCGGGAGTTGGGTACAATAATAGTTACTTGATCAAGGGTACGAATTTCCGTGCTGCGTGATCCAATGCGCTCTACAGTTCCCACCAAGTTGCTCACATTGATAAAATCCCCCACTTGAATCGGTCGCTCTAGGGTAATAATAAAACCACTGATAAAGTTATTAGTAATATTTTGTACACCAAAACCAATCCCCAAACCCAAAACACTGGCAAAAATTGCGAGGGAACCTACATCCAGACCCCAAATAGGTAGCAGTATAATTAGCCCCAAGAAAGTGAGCAGGTACTGCATCACAATAGCAACTACTTCCTGTACCCTTGCAACTGCACCAGTTTTGACCAAGATGTAGGACTTAAATAACCGGGTAACAATGCTGACAGCAAACCACAACCCCACAGTTACAGCCAGTAGCAGCAGCACTTGGATAGGAGAATAGGGTTCATCTCCTAAATTAAAGACAGGAGAATTGAGTAAGTTGAAGAATTTGTAGCGCCAGCTCCGAGTTTGGGGAAACAGGTCAGTAACATAGAAGATAACAGCAGTCCACAGACCAGTTAAGCAACCGAGTAGCGCTAGTCGCAGAAATAACTTGGATGGTTTCTCCCAAGGATGAAGGGGGGAAGTTGGTTCGCCAAACCACAGAGTCAGTTGTCGGAATGCCAATTGTCCGCTAAATGCGAGACCAAAGTGAAGAGCGATCGCTCCCACCAATACCCCAATACTATAAATCAGCGCCTGACGGTAATAAACCACCTGCCGCTCTTGCTTACCCTGCTGAAGTTTTACTTCAAGCAAGTTTTTCCAAAGCTTAGCCTGAGATGAGGGATCGCTAGCGGAAATTACATCTTGTTTAGTCACGGTTAGAAGATGATTTTCCTGAGTGCGAATCATAATTTGTTCGCCTTCTTCAGCCACTTGAATTTCTACCGCTTGAGGCGATCGCAGTTCATCTTCTAGAGCTTCGTTAATTTTATCTGCCCGTTCAGCAGCAGTAAAGTTACCGAAATTACCCACCTCAAACAAAACCTGACCATCCACAATAACAGGAGCCTTCTCATTGTTATTTGTGGGAGAAGTTTGGGCTGTACTAGGAACAGACACTAATGTTAGCAAAAGCGTCAACCCCGCGAGCAAAAATATCCTCCAGCGTCGCCGACAAAACTGGAAGCATACCATTCGTGCTATTGATATCAACATTGAGAATTGGGAATTGGGAATTGGGAATTGGGAATTGGGAATTGGGAATTGGGAATTGAGAGATGTCTCCTTTGCCTTCTTATCTCTCCGTCTCCCTCAGCTACCCCAGCTCCCCGATTTATGGATTGGCAGTCCCTTACCCCTTCGGCTCTCCGTGCTCCACTAGTGAACTTTGAGTGGCAGGGACTTCTGGACGGGAGTTCTTGAGCACCGTAGTTACCAAAAACCAGACTCCAATCCCCATTAACAAGAGCACCAGGAAGCCAATCAACCAAATCACCAATGTGTTCTTGGGCAGGGAGTCAAAATGCTGGGATAAGTTTGTCTGCTCTCGATTGCGCTCAGTCGCATCAAGATCATTTTCCTTGATTAAAGTAGCTGTCATCTTATAGGGACCAATGCGCAGAGTGTCTTTACTAGACAGGGGTTGGATACCTGGACGAATTGGTCGCCCATTGAGAAATGTCCCGTTGGTACTTTGGTCGGTGATGTATACTTGTTGATTGACCACCGTAATCAGTGCGTGAAATCGAGAAATCTGTTGGTGATTTAATTCTAGACGGGAAACCGACTGTCCTCCCACCTCCTCGGGCATCTGGTCTATTTCTCGACCAATAGTGATCGGCGCAGCCAAAAGTGGTTGTTTTAGCTCGCCAGTTACTGTATCTTTCCAAATTAATTGCACATACTTAGACTCAGCAGACATAGCATACCTTCAAGAAAAGATAATTGAGTAGAATCTTCGAGCTACCTTGGTCTTCAATATCAGTATCATAAAGCTCATCCCAAAAAAACTATGCTTAGAAATAGTACCGCTGCGCGGAATTAAGAATTAAGAATGCTTATAGAGTAAGGATTCTATCAATCTCTTTCCTGGTGGGTTATTTCCATGCCCGCTGCACTAGCAACTTGATTAGGAGGAAGTTGGTAAATCAAACAGTACCGATGTCATGTAACGTTCTGCCCACTCAGAACCAAAAGCTTTTTCCAAAACACGACGGGTTTTGTCATTTTTCTGCTGCTTGGTGCAATAATAGTGTTGACCAGCAATAATTTCTGCTTGCTGTTCTGTGGCAACAGGTAAGGCATTCGCCGCATAGCTACAGTGAATTTGTAACAAACTATCGACCCATGAGAGAAATTGACTTTCTTCTTCTAGGCTCCCAGGTCGTACAAATAGGCAAAATTCTGAAAATATATCTGCCCAAGCAGGAAGAGAACGGTGTTCTTGAAACTGGGGTGTAGGTAAAGCCTGTAATTTTTGGTGATAGGCTTCGGGTAAGATCCGTTCAGAGTTAACAGGAGAAAGATCAGCGATCGCGGCACTAATGTTTCCCTTTCCTGCTACCAAATCACAACCAAATATCGGCAGAGCGTATTCTGGCCTGGGAAACATCACACAATGTAGAATATCAATTTTTTTACCTATTTTTGCTAGTTCCAGGTGCATTTTCCGAAACTGAGGTGTTTGATAGCAGCGGTTTTCAATGGTTAGTTTTTCTCCCTCTAAGCGTCCCTCTACGTAGCCGAGCTCAGCAGGTAGCTGATAAGGTGAGAGATCCAAATAGCGCTGCCAATTAGACTCAATGCAATCAGCTAGTTTACGAACCAGAGGATGTTGTTGTTTCCGTAGGGGGTCAGTTGAGATAGTTAACATTGGTAATCAAAGTTTATAGTTTGTCTACTTGTTATATTTAGCCTTTTTATGTTCAGGAGCTGCCACAAAAGTCAGGAAATGTAACTAAAGTCGGGTATGTTTTCGGCAATATTCAATAGTGGTTCGGTAAAACGAAAGTCCACCTATTGAATCGCTAAATTCTAAAATCCTGCACTGGGAACATCCCATTGTGGCAAAGAAAGTAGTGCGAGCATCTTGCTCGCTTCCGGTGCTCCCAGGGAGTAAGATGCTCCCCCTGCACTGAAAAGTGGTTGAGAGTTATATTGCACTATTAAACATGTATCTCAGCTGTTCCGCAGCTCGGCTTGCCCAACATTGGCTTCGACTAGAAATAGAGTCGATTGTCCAATAGGATGCCACTGCCCAAAAGAGCTATATTCAGCTTACTGTTTGGGAGCAACTAGTGGCTTGCGAAAAATGATCTTATCATCCCCAGCTTTATAAAATTCACGGATTCGCGCTTCTTCCTGATACCCATGCTTGCGGTAGAACGCCCGTGTACGCTCAAACTTTGGCAATCCAGAAGTTTCTACCAATAGCATCCGGTCGCCACGTTCTGCCAACGTTTGTTCGATGTAATGTAGTAGTTTCCCTCCGCGCCCTTCTCCCTGAGAATCCGGATCGACAGCAATAAAGTAAAGATTCCATGTTCCATCAGTATACGGCTCCAGCGCGTAGTATGCGACCCCCACTGGTCCGTTATCATCGTAGGTGAGCCAGAAGGAATCTCGAAGAGATTCGCTTCGCGGTGAGTTGCCGAGGTTGCCGTCGAAGTATTCTGCCAACATACCGCCAAGTTCCTCAAGCTCCTGCGGCGTAAACAAACCTATAGCGTCAGCGATAGCCATCAGAGCTTTCTTGTCATCGGGTGTGGCAGGTCGAATCATGAGCACTCCTTTATCAATGGATAATTGATAATTGATAATTGATAATTGGTTAATTTGGTCTAATACCTCTTCAAAAATGCAAGAAAATAAAAAGAAAATATTTTCCTGATTGTCAATCCTCTTCTTTCAAGGAGAGGTAATTATCCATTATCCATTGTTCATTATCAATTTTTGAACAGGTTCATTTATCTGTTTCAAACATCATGCAGTGGCAGGTGGCGTAGTTAACTCATTCCCCGGAAGACAGCACGGGGGATTTCGTGTTATTTGTTGTTGGTTGTTAGTTGTTTGTCAAAAAACAAAAAACAAAAAACAAACAACCAAGCGGCGGGCGGCTATCCTTCCCATCCCTTAAGGAATGGGAAGGATAGCCGCTTTCGGTGAAACTACTCCATGATATATGGTTATTATCTAGCTATTAGGGGAGCAGCTTCGCTCACCTAACTATTTAGTTTTTCTAGGGAGAATCTTATGTTTGGTTTGGGATGGCCGGAGGTTGTTGTAATTGCGATCGCAGCTGTTGTGATTTTCGGTCCCAAGAAGATTCCGGAAATGGGCAGTGGCTTAGGTAAAACCCTCAGAGGCTTCAAGGATGAGCTAAACAATACCACATCTCAGGAAGACGAATCAGAGAAAGATAGTTCTTCTTGAGCCAAGAAGAGGGGATTCGGGGGAGATGGGAAAGCTGGGAGAGATAAGAAAACAAGGGATATAAAGGGGGTAGAAGGTTAAAGGGATAAGGACTGATTTTCCTTGCTTTAACCTTTCCCCTGTTTCGTGGGGACTCTTTCCCAATTCCCAATTCCCAATTCCCAATTCCCAATTCCCTATTCCCTATTTTCCCTTCAGTGACCATTTGATATATTTAGCTTGAGGAGGTACTTTCTTTCCTAGGACATTCCGCTGTTGGAAATGAAAGTGAGGTGCACCAACGCCAGATGCTCCAGACAGAGCAATGACTGCTCCTGCTGGTTGTTTTCCCGGATAGCACTTGGAGAGATGGAGGTAGTCAAAAGAGATACCTAAAGACTTATAAGATGCTACCAAACCACCACCTTTTTGGTCTGTCCAGCACTGGACATCTACAAAAGCTCCAGGTTTAGCGATCGCGTACAGCGGTGTCCCAATTGGTGTGTCAAGGTCTACTCCTTGATGGAAAGTCGAGGCTCCTGCAATTCCTAGGTTTCTTGGGCCCCAAGGACTAGTAACTGTGTACTGAGCAATCTTGTCTCCTTTTTTCGGTGTCTTGGTGAAGTGAGGAGTTATAAATTCTCTGAGTTTTTGACCAGGAGTAGTTAAGAAAAACAACACTACCAACAAGAATAACTTACTGAATATAGAAAATTTGCCCATCCGTATAAAAGTGAGGGTACTGCAACCAAACGTTGTCGCATTATGATCTTATGGAAATCTTGGTTAGGGTGTGATGGTTAGTCGGGCACTTTTTAACCACAAATATACTCCTTGATTTTATACAGTGACACACAGTGACTTCTATCTAGTCCTTACCGTAACCTATTCTCAAATCTGAGTTTACGCTACAACATTTGTTTCTTCCTTCCCTCAGTAAATTTTTCTAACCTCTTGAGTATTTCCATATATAGTGTTTTTTTGAACCTTCAAGCGCTATATATGGGAGTTGACAAAATGCACAACCGTTTAACTTGTCACCATTACCTAACACCTAACACCTAACACCTAACAAGCCGTGACACAACTAAACCCGAAGGTTGAACAGCGAGTGCAAGAACTGCGGCAGCTGTTACAAAAAGCTAGCTATGCCTACTATATCCTCGACAATCCGATTATGGAGGATGCTGTTTACGACCAGCTATATCGAGAATTACAAGAATTGGAACTGCAGCATCCGGAGTTGGTAACTCTAGACAGTCCAACTCAAAGGGTAGGAGAAAAACCAGCATCTCAGTTTTCCTCTGTGCGACACAATATTCCTCTCTATAGCCTAGAAAATGCTTTCAATCTTGGAGAGTTTACCAAGTGGCAAGAACGTTGGCAACGTCATGTACTGACTCTAAATCAGGAGGACAAGAGAGATGAGGAGACGCGGGGACCCGGGGACGCGGGGACCCGGGGACGCGGGGATAAGGGAGATGGAGGGGACAAAGTACTAAGTAAGAGTGCAACTCCTAGTGAATATATCTGTGAGCTCAAGATTGATGGTTCTGCTTTAGCGCTGACTTATGAGAATGGAGTCTTAGTGCGCGGAGTAACTAGAGGTGACGGCATTACAGGTGAAGATATTACTCAGAATGTGCGCACAATTCGTTCTATTCCCTTGCGACTTAATTTAGAACAGCCACCAGCGGTGGTGGAAGTGCGGGGAGAGGCTTTTTTACCTCTAGATGTGTTTGAGCAAATTAACCTTGAGCGGGAACAAGCTGGTGAGCCACTGTTCGCTAATCCTCGTAATGCGGCGGCTGGTACTTTGCGGCAATTAGACTCCCGTATTGTTGCTCAACGACGGTTAGATTTCTTTCCCTACACTTTGCATCTCGATACTCAGGAACTAATAAATCTCCATCTCTATTCCCAATGGGAAGCACTGGAATTGCTAGCATCTATGGGCTTTCCAGTAAATCCCCATCGCCAACTCCGTAGTTCTTCACAGGAAGTTGAAGAATATTACAACTACTGGGATACAAATCGTCACAATTTGCCTTATATGACTGATGGGGTGGTAGTGAAGCTCAATGCTTTTGCTATCCAAGAACAATTAGGTTTTACCCAAAAGTTTCCTCGTTGGGCGATCGCATTTAAATATCCTGCTGAAGAAGCTCCGACTCTTGTTGAAGCAATCTCTATTAATGTGGGACGCACGGGGGCACTAACGCCCCTAGCCCATTTACAACCGGTACAATTAGCAGGGACAACAGTACAACGAGCTACACTCCACAATAAAGATTTTATCGCTCAGTTGGATTTGCGAGTAGGGGACACGGTAATTGTACGCAAAGCTGGTGAAATTATTCCGGAAATAGTGCGTGTCTTACCAGAACTTCGTCCTTCTGATACTCAACCTTTCCAAATGCCAAGCCATTGTCCAGTATGTGGTTCCCAGGTAGTTCGCCAGGAGGGGGAGGCAGTGACTCGCTGTATTAATACTTCCTGTCCAGCTATTCTGAAAGGAGCTATAACTCACTGGGTAAGTCGTAAGGCTCTTGATATTAATGGTTTAGGGGAAAAATTAGTAGAACAACTGGTTGACCAAAGTTTAGTTCTTTCGGTCGCTGACCTTTATGATTTAACTGTTGAACAGTTGACTGAGTTAGAGCGCATGGGTACAAAGTCAGCTGAGAAATTAGTAAGTGCGATCGCTAATTCTCAAATCCAACCTTGGTCAAGAGTACTCTACGGTTTAGGTATTCGTCATGTTGGCAGTGTGAATGCTCAAACTTTGACAGAGCAGTTTCCGACGTTAGAGCAATTAGCAGTCGCATCACCAGCAGATATTGAAGGTGTTTATAGTATTGGTACAGAAATTGCTCATTCTGTTTCTGAGTGGTTTCAGCTCAAGAGCAACCAGATTTTGATTGATAGGCTCCGAGAGGCTGGTTTACAACTAGCAGCGAAAGCGGAAACTATAGCCGAAATTCCTAGTCAACCATTGAGCGGAAAAAGCTTTGTAATTACTGGTACTTTACCTACCATGAAGCGAGAAGAGGCAAAGGAGTTGATTCAACAAGCAGGTGGAAAAGTGAGTAATTCCATCAGTAGCAAAACTGACTACTTAATTGTTGGGGAAAATGCTGGTTCTAAACTGGAAAAGGCTCAAAAATTAGGGATTCACCAACTGAGTGAACAGCAGCTCTTAAAACTGCTGAAACCAAATCTGGGTTAACTACCTAGTGCCGCTGCGCGGAATTAAGAATTTAGAATTTAGAATTTAGAATGCTTATAGAGTAAGGATTCTAACGATCTCAAACTGGTCAGTTACTTTTGCCGCGCTGCACTAGGGTTTGCTGTATAAGTGTGGAAGCTATGCCATACTTGGCTTTCAATGATTTTTTGACCAAGCCTTGTGCAAGGAAATGGTCTATAGAAGCTTATTTTCCTTGCACTTTCATGGGAAATCCCTGAGTAACCTTGGGGAATGGAAGTGCTCACCCACGAGGATAAATACTTCATTCCTTCTTACTTGTTACTTTTTACTTGTTACTTGTTACTTATTCAGCAAGCCCTACCTACTAGCGTGACAAGGTTGCGTTGGGTTACGCTATC
Organism: Symploca sp. SIO2C1; assembly: GCA_010692635.1. GTDB lineage: Bacteria > Cyanobacteriota > Cyanobacteriia > Cyanobacteriales > Coleofasciculaceae > Caldora. The sequence continues at coordinate 9,210 of JAAHGL010000185.1, forward strand.
GCTAACCCAACCTACTAGCCCGTCTAATCTAAGGATAAGTCTTATGGCATTTCCTCTAGCTTTGGGAAAAAGGCCAAAACCTTCTATCTGTATGCCTTACTCCTCACTCGCCATCGGGTGAGGTGAAATTTTGGGCGGGATTTCCTAGCTAAGTATCCAAAAATTATAAGTTTTCTCTTGTCCCTCAGCTCCGTCAGCTCCCCCAGCTCCCCAACCTTTTTTCCTCACCCCTCCCTATCTGCTTCACAGCTTATTATTGAGTGAGCTAGCGGTATCTGCGCTTACGTCTTCTAGCGATCGCTTTGCGCTTTTTCTTTTCTATAGGTGTTTCAAAATGACGCAGACGCTTCATATCCGCGAAAATTCCGGCTTTTGATACTTGGCGCTTGAATCGGCGCAGCGCTGACTCTATTCCTTCATTTTCGCCTACAACCACTTGGGTCACGTTATCTCCTCCTTAAGTTGAACAAATAATTGAGATGAGGGAAGTTGCACAATTAACTTCTCAAAAACAAGGCAACAGACACTATTGCAACAGGATTTGACTTGTTTGTTGCATCTCTAACAGGTAGAGCTGTGCCTGTTAGGGACTCTTAAGCAAAATCTGTGAAGTTACAAAGTTGAACGCATCTGTGTCTAATTTCTGTTCATCTTACACTTCCTAGGTTAGGCTACTTGGTCAAATAAGAGCAAGTTCCTTTGCTCAATCTCCTACTAATAATGCCTGTTTATCCAACCACAAACCAGGGAAAACTTGACTACGAATTATGCCTATCTCATTAGCAACTAGTTGCACATATTTGCCATCCTCATTGCATAGCCTTTTGAAGCTGGTTGCAATCGAGGGATGGAATCCACTCTCCTTGGGGTGTTACTGTCGGGACTTCAGCAGAGAGAAACATTTCCCCATCGGGAGTAATTAATATCCCTTGTGCTTCGATAATCTTTTGGGGAGGGTTACTGGTAGGATTGGCGTCAATATCAGCTTCATCAGAGTTTTCTTCTTCAGCATCAAGGGTAACCCAATCACTGACTGTCGCATCTGCATCCAGCATCTCGGTCGGATTTTGAGGAATACCACCACGTCCTGTAATATAAAATGTACTCTGCCGGAAGGGGTCATTGGGAGTACAGCGACGATCCACAAGCTTTGTCGCATCAACAAAATCTGTAGGTAAGGTAATTAATCCCTGTGTCACATCAAAAGAGGTGTTGATGTCTACGACACCATCTAAACCGGACTCAGAACTGACAGTGATATCGTTCAAGGGGGTACGTCTTTCTCGAAACTGGATGCCGAAGATACCCGTAGCATTGACGTTAACTTGACCACCGTTACCTTCGACAGCATTGGCAATGATATCACTACCTTCTGGTCCTTCTGGAGGCAAGGCAATGAGGAATTGAGTATTAATGTCGATGTTGCCACCATTAGCTTCTTCCAGAGCAGTGGCAGAAATCAGACTTTCGTTGCGCATCAGCAATAAGTCTGGCACATTGAGAGTAATATTGGCTCCGCCTTCAATACCACTCTTAGCAGTTTCAGCAGAAAGTGTGCCTCGGTTCAGTGTCAGGGAATTAGTTGTGATGCTTAAATTACCTGCTTGTCCTTCGGGACTACTGACGGTGACTTGTGCTCCATCCTCGACAGACATTTGTCTTGTTGTAACTGTCAAGTCCCCAGCAGTACCGCCAGCGGTTGCTTCCACGGATAGATTACTCTCTCCACTCAGATGTACTGACTCAGCAGCATTTACTGTTAAATCTCCTGCTGAACTATTGGCAGTTGCAGTGCTAGCAGTTACTTGTGCTCTGTTAGTCAAAGAAAGTCTTCTAGTTCCAATATCAATTTTACTGCGTTGATTAGTAACGGCTCCATCATTGACAGCTGTAGAAATGGAGCTATTGTCGAGGACAACTGAGTCAGCATTCTCGACTAAGATACTTCCAGCATTTCCTGTACCAGCAGTTGTTGCTAAAATCTCAGAGTTATCCCTTAGGGAAAGTGTTGGTGTTTGCAGTTGGATTTGTTGAGAGTTACCAATGGCTCCAGCTTCCACAGCGCTGCTGATTTGACTACCATTGGCTAGAGTGATTTCCTCTGCTGCCTGTACTATTACTTCTCCTGTGTCCCCTTGTCCAGCGGTACTGGCACGTAGCTGAGCGTTATTGTCCAAGGAAAGTAAGCCAGTTTCAATCTCAATTGTGCCACCCTGACCCTCTGCTCCAGGATTTACTGCTGTGGAAACGGAGCTATTGTCGAGGACAACTGAGTCAGCATTCTCGACTAAGATACTTCCAGCATTACCTCTACCAGAAGTTGTTGCCAAGATCTCAGAGTTATTTCTTAGGGAGAGTATCGGTGTTTGCAGTTGGATTTGTTGAGAGTTACCAATGGCTCCAGCTTCCACGGCGCTGCTGATTTGACTGCCATTAGCTAGAGTGATTTCTTCTGCTGCCTCTACTATTACTAGTCCTGTGTTCCCTTTTCCCGCAGTACTGGCACGTAGCTGAGCATTATTGTCCAAGACAAGTAAGCCAGTTTCAATCTCAATTGTGCCACCCTGACCCTCTGCTCCAGGATTTACTGCTGTGGAAATGGAGCTATTGTCAAGGACAACTGAGTCAGCATTCTCGACTAAGATACTTCCAGCATTACCTCTACCAGCAGTTGTTGCCAAGATATCAGAGTTATCCCTTAGGGAAAGTGTTGGTGTTTGCAGTTGGATTTGTTGAGAGTTACCAATGGCTCCAGCTTCCACGGCGCTGCTGATTTGACTGCCATTAGCTAGAGTGATTTCTTCTGCTGCCTCTACTATTACTAGTCCTGTGTTCCCTTTTCCCGCAGTACTGGCACGTAGCTGAGCGTTATTGTCCAAGGAAAGTGAGCCAGTTTCAATCTCAATTGTGCCACCCTGACCCTCTGCTCCAGGATTTACTGCTGTGGAAATGGAGCTATTGTCGAGGTAAACAGAATCAACCTCCTGCACAAAAATGTTGCCAGCATCACCCTTACCTTCACTACTAGCATTGACTTGAGCGCCATTAGTTAACGAGAGAGAATTGGCAGTAATCTTGATATCTCCCCCATCACCTATCGCTCCCGATACTACCCTGCTGGAGGCTCCACTGGCACTCCTGTTACCTACTCCATCAAAGGAAATGCGATCGCTCACCTGAAGTGTTATGTTACCTGCATCTCCTTGACCCAAAGTACCCGCAAATAAAATAGCACCATTACTTAGAGAAAGGGAATCAGCGGTGAGCTCTATGTCCCCTCCTTGACCTAGAACTGCCGTTTCACTGAAGACTCCACTAATGCCATTGATGTTTTCTCCGTCGAAGGATGCCTGCTCACGAACCATAATGTTTACATTGCCTGCATTCCCGTTACCAAAAGCAGAGGCAGTCAATTGAGCACCATTGTTCACAGAAAGTGACTTAGCAGTAACCTGAATATCTCCCCCTTGTCTGAAACTGTTAGTCTCCAATGTGGCGAAGACTCCAGTGGCGTCACCAGGATTGCTATTTAATCCATCAAAAAAGATGTGATCACTCACATCAATTGTTATATTGCCAGCATTTCCCTGTCCCTCGCTCTTAGTTTGTATACGAGCACCATTGGTTATTGAAAGAGAGCCAGCTGTTAACGTAATCTCTCCTCCCCTGCCAATGCCAGTAGGAAACACCGTACTAAATATCCCACTAGGAAAGCCATCGTCACCAACCCCATCGAAGAAGGCATGATCTCGAACTTGAACAGTGATCTTACCCCCATCCCCCTGTCCTTCGGTACTAGCTTGTAGTTCACCACCCCTTATGAAAGCAAGTGAACCAGACTCAAGCTTAATACCACCTACAGTACCGATTGCCTCAGGTTCTATGGTATTGAAAATAGTACTGGCACCTGAGATAGTAACGGAGTCATTAGCTTGTACCACAACCCTTCCAGCGCTACCCTGGGCAAAAGGTGATAACAAAACAAGAAATCGACTATTCTCCATTAGGGAGAGTGACTCAGCTTGGACTACAATATCACCCCCCTGACCTACAGCTCCCAGATCTATAACGTTGAAGATAGAGCTCCCTGTAAGTGTTATTGCACCTGTAGTATTAAGGGTAATATTTCCTACCTGAGTGTCAAAACTCCCCAATCCCGCTCTGACCCCAGTCATCAAGGAACTTCCTGCCAAATCTAGGTTCTGAGCTTCAATCCCGATACTGCCGCCACCATCAGCAGCCACATTAACGAAAGAGTTATTGAGGAACACATCACCACGACTCTTGAGTCTGACATTACCTCCTAACACACCTGGTACATTACTACCAGAGAAGATAACAGAGCCATTCTCCAGGAGAATATCGCCATCAGCTAACAGAGCAATATCACCACCTTGGCTTAAGTTAGAAGAAGAGTTAATGAGGCTGTTGGTCAGTGTAACGTTGTTGCGAGAGTCGAGGATAACCGCACTACCATTACCTCCCCTACCGGAGGCAACAATTCCTCTAATACCCAGCACTCCATCTCCAGTTATTGTAATGTCTCCACCTGTCAGCGAGGGGTTGGGTTGATACTGATTGGTTAACAAGACAACACCATCAGGGACATTGATTGAGATATCGCCGATAGTAATGTCTGCACTGGTGGCAACAGGGTTATTATCAGGTGGTGGTACAAAAAAGATGGAAGGGTCAACGAAAATATCAGTAGGAAAGGTAGCACCTATAGTACCTAAAGGGTCTCCAATTACCGCTGGATCCATGCCAGCTCGCACA
>JAAHGL010000186.1 GCA_010692635.1 Symploca sp. SIO2C1
TTAGCGGTTCTGGTGCAACATCGAGGGGAGGAACTGCCAAATCCCCAAGAAATTTTTGAATTTTTAGAGCAAACTATGCTCACTGAGCAGACACTCCTAAAGTTTCTCTTACCTGAGGAGCACCCAGTTAGCCGCCCGGTAAAAATGTATATGAGGGTAGCAGGAGAAAAGCAGGCTTATGGCTCTCACTCCTTTACTGTAGAGCCACCTGCCTCAGTAATCATACCTGTTACCACTCAAGAGGATATACCAGAAGCTGAACAGCTTCCCGATAACTCTCTAGAAGAGGAAAGCAACGAGGGAGAGTCCAACTCTAGCAGCACCAATGTGCCAGGAAAATTTGCAGCTGCACCTCACCTTCAGGATCAGCACACAGGTGAGTCTGATGGGGAAGCAGATGAGACGCCAGAATCAGCGCCAACTAAGTCAAAACAGGCTCTGATACCTTTGGTAGTATCAGGTGTAGGTTTAAGTTTGGTGGTTTTCTTGGGTTGCTTTTATGTTTTAACTCGTCCCTGTGTAATGGGGAAGTGTACAGCAATTGTTGAGGCTCAGAATTTGAGGGAGCAGTCAACGAAAACCTTGCAAAATCCTCAATCCGGCAAAGAAGTTCTAGATGCGCAAGAGCAGTTAGCAGATGCAATTAACTTGCTAGAAACGATTCCCCCTTGGTCAAAAGGACATACCAAAGCTCAAGAAATTCTAAAAACTTATCGCAACCAAGATCAAGACCTTGACCAAATGGTAACGGCTTTGAAAATGGCAGCAAGAGCCTCTTATAAAAGCCAAAATCCACCTCATGCGGCATCCAAGTGGATAGAAATTCAGAATCTTTGGCGAGAAGCGATCGCACAATTAGAACAACTTCCTCAAAATAGCAAGCTTCAGCCTGTAGCTCAAGGAAAAATTAAGGCTTATAAACTCAATTTAGAGCAAATTAAGCAGCGATTAGTCCAAGAGCGCAAAGCTCTCCAAACATTACAAGCGTCAAAGGATGCAGCACTCATTGCAAAAGCTCGTCAAGGGGTTGCTCAAGAACCGATTCATTGGCAACTAGTTTATTCCACCTGGCAGACAGCATTGAATAGTCTTCAGAAAATTCCTCAAGGAACAACAGCATACACAGAAGCACAGAAGTTATTAGAATCCTATCGACCCCAAACGACTGCAGCACGCGATCGCAAAACTCAGGAGAAAATTGCTGCTGATGCCTATAACCAGGGAATCCGTTTAGCTAAAGTAGCCAAGAATTTTGAGCAAGATAATCAATGGTCAGCAGCTGTAACTAATTGGCGTAATGCCTTAACTCATGTGAGTCAGGTTCCCAGCAACACATTTTACTATAACAAGGCACAATCCTTAGTTGACCCTTATAAAGGTGGACTTGAGCAAGCTCAAGGAAAACTACGCTCCGCTGTTAAAGTACAACAAGCTCGCAGAGATTTGAATCAGATTTGCTCTGGGAAAGGTCAGGTTTGCAAATACAGCATTAACACTAATGTAATCAAAGTCAGGCTAGCTATCTCCTATGTACAGAAGATTCAACAAACAGCTATGAACGCTGACGCCAAGGGTGATTATAAAACTCGCGCTAATCTGGTTGACCATATATCCAAGTTACAAGAAGCCCTCGAAACCGTTAGCGATAATGCCCGAATCCGTTTGGAAATCTATTCTCCTGATGGTGTACTAATTAGTAGTCATAGACCAAGTTAGTTATCAATTGATAATTGATAATTGATAATTGATAATTGAGTTAATGCATTACATCATCAAGTTTTAGCCGTAGTGCTGGAAGGAGGGATAACGATGCAATTGCACTGGAAATAGCAATATTTTTAAAAAAGCACAACGAAAAAGTGATTGTGCAATATCGTCGATATAAAACTCCAGAAGCAACCTATTTTTTTTACAAAAGCGCCAAAGGATTGGCAATATTCAAGCTTTCATCGGTATGTTAGGGATAGTGTTTATCTCATTGATTGGGGATCAGAACTCGTACAATTTGACCCTGATATTAGTATGCAGTAACAAGTAGTAATCAAGCAAAATGATGCTCCAAAAAATCAACCCCAAAAGTAGGGTTGGGTGGAGCGTTTTTACGATTTGAGGCGATAATTTTGGGAAGTGACGAACAAGTGAAACCCAACTTGATAAGTGATTGTTGGGTTTTGCTTCGCTTCACTCAACCTACAAGATTTGCGATCGCACTAGGCTACCAGTGTTCTAGTATCAGTCCATCAACATGAGCAAAGTCTGTGTCATCTGTAACCAAAACCCAACCATGTTCTAAGCACTGAGCTGCGATCCATACATCATTCATCGGAATTGGTCGTCCCTTGCGCTTCAATGCTAAACGGACTCTAGCATAGGTTGTTGCTGTTTCTCTCCCTAAAGGCATAACTATGCAAGCAGCTATAAACTCTAGATAGCGAGGTAAGTTTTGTAATGGGCGTGTAGAATTTTCTGCACCAAACAGCAACTCTCCAGCAACAATTGTTGGCAAGATTATTTCCGGTAATGCCAATACTTTTTTTATAATCGTCGTGTCTCCATTCAAAAAACGAATTGCAACAGAGCTATCTAGTGCAATCTCACCACTCATTCAAATCTACCTGCCGACATTCTGTTGTAATTGTTTGCTTTAGTTCGTCTGCCTCTAAATCACTTAGAATTCCTGCATATTTTGCAAGAGGATGATTTGTGCGTATTGCTTTAACTCGATCTAAAAAATCTTGGATTATTTGTATCAGATCATCAGGAGCCTGTTCAAGTTCCTGAATCAATAGCTCACGGTTTGTCATACTCTTAAGACACTCTCTCAATTAGAATTTCTCAATTCAAGTATATCTAATCACTTCACCTGCCAATTTGTGAATAATAGTCTAGTTTGTATTTCTTCACAAATTACTGATAACAAATAACAAGAAATCCGGAGCTTTCTTAAGGTGGGATGAGCTAAGGCATGACATCATCAAGCTTTAGCTGTAATTCTGGAAGGAGCGGAGATGCTATGGTTTGACCTAACCTAAATTGTTGTAGCTCGTAGCTATCTCCAACTAGCTGATAAACAGTAAATGTTGGCTGCTTTGGTCTACCAATGAACTGAATACCACCTAACCCCCTAAAATCAGCAATCCAGTATTCTGGAACGCCGAGAATAGCATACTCTTCTACTTTACGGGCATAATCATCTTGCCAGTTTGTACTAATCACTTCAACAACTAGTTTTACGGTGCTGCCATTACAAATAATTGGCTCTCGTTGCCATAGTGGTTCGTGAGTCAGTTCTTCTTTATCTAAAACAATTACATCAGGACGCAAAGCGGTTGCTTCTGCTGCTGGAGGTTTAATCAAACAATTTTTAGGGATTAACCAGTCTAAATTCAATCGCATAATTTCGGCATATATTCTACCAGCTAGGCTTCCAGAAACGATTTCATGAGGCCCAGTTGGTTCCATATCTCTTAATTCTCCATCGATGAGTTCGTAGCAAGGGTTATCGCCATATTGCTCAATGAATGTTTCAAAAGTCAGTAGCTTAGGTGATGTGTAAATCATTGTAGGAAAGTAATTAGGTGTTAGGTGTTAGGTGTTAGGTGTTAGTATTTTGTAGGTTGGGTTTCGTTCCTCAACCCAACCTACAGATTTAGCATTGTTGTCCCAATAGTACAAAATCTCAGTAATAACCAATGACTAATGACCAATAACCAATGACTAATACTAATTCTGTAACTTTCTAACTTCCTTGTGGACAGTCATACCAATTTGTAGTGACTCGTTGAGTAAACGCCCATATTCACTTGTTTGATTAATTCTGTCAAATGTCAGCAAAGTAGTTAGATTATTTTCTAGCTCTGACAATAATTGATAACGACGATCAATAAATCCCTGATGTTTTCTAATAATTTTTTCTACTTTTAAGGCATTAACTAAGCTTGACTTGGTGACTTTTAAGGCTTCGATTACTTCAGTTCTATTATTGGTTTCAGACAATTTACTATCGGAGTTTCCCACTGATTCTAGTTGATCTATGAGACCTAAGGTTTTAACTATGCCATTGTACTTATCGACTTCCTCCATCAATTGAGCTAATGACTTACTTTGTTTTGCCTGTTTACACAAATATAAATTCCATACGGAGATACCTAGAAGAGCAATGCCGAAAAGTGATAGCAAAAGTTGAGTAATTCCAGCACTATCCTCTGGTAAACTTCCTAAACTCCGCAGCACAATCAAGCTTACAGGCATGAGGAAAATTAAAACTACTAGTAAGACAAAAAACTCGGTCATTAACACCGATAATCCTTGCTGGTAGTTCTTGAAGAAAAATGCCCGACAACAGTCTACTGCGAGTGTAGAGCTAAAATCTAAATCAACCAAGTCGTCTAAATTTTCTGTGGTAATCTGCAAATCCTCTAACTCAGATTGCATTACTTGGCTCCTGTTGTCTACTTAACTTTTCAGCAAGGGTCAACCTAAAATCACCCAATCTACAATCCCCTGACGTTAATAAGGAAATAGCGCTCTACCAATTAATTTTAAAACCTCGACGTAAAAGTTGCTTTCTAGATTACGAAATAGCTGAAATGGTTGCGAAGGTTCTCCAAAAAAAGGTCGAAGAGTCCATCCTAGCTGACTGCCGACAAAGGCATATAATACTAACCAACCTTTGACTACACTAGTACGATATTTTACTTGTTCAGAATCTTGATCAGTAAAGGAGCGCATAGCTTTATAAAAGAAGTTTATGCCGATGAATCCTGTAATTGCCAATATAGCTACATTCAAGAGAGTGAAAAATACATAATCGTTAATAGAAATACGAAAAAATAGCGTAACTGGTGCAAAGCCAAAGAGCATAACACTAATGATTGACATTGACGCTAACAGCAAGGCTAGGTACTGTGAAAAAGTCCGTTTAGAACCAGAAATGATATCAAAGAAATATAAAGTGGGCAGACAAATAATCAAGGTGAGTAGATATAAAGCCGGTAACTTAATTGCTGAAGAAAGTATTTGCAGACCTCCCGCAAAGGAACCCATAATTGCCCCATAGATGGCAAAAAAGACTGAACTACAAATTAGAAGTGCAACTATCTTCTTTTCCAGCCTTACATCTTTGCTAATCTCGTCTAAAAATTGGGAGCGATCGCGCAGAAAGTTGGTTAAGATAGCAAAGTATTTCATCGTCTTTCCTTATTTATACGGAAATTGCCTATTGAATCTATCAAGATCAAGTACGGAAATTACGGAGAGAGATGATGTATTGTTACAAAAGTTTATAAAAAATACTCACATTCCGCACGAAAAAATGTAGTATGTTGAGAATATCAGTTAATAAGCAAGCTGACTCTGGCAAAATACCAATGCTTCTGCCAAATCACTAGTTTCCTGTGGATACTCTACCTTTGGACGAGCTATTACTACTAACGGAATCCCTAACTCTTTTGCTACCTCTCGCTTCACTTCTTCACCTCCAGCCACTCCAGAAGCCTTAGTTACGACTAGGGATATGTCCCAGTGACGCCAAAGAGCTTTTTCTAACTGAGCAGGTACAGGAGGACGCACAGCAATGATCCTCTCTGAACTAAATCCAGCAGCTATAGCAACTTTTAGAGATGCTAAAGTGGGCAAAATCCGGCTAAATAGGGTTGATTTATCTTGCCAGCTATGGAACAGAGGTAAGGCTTTGCAACCGATTGTTAATAGTACCCGTTGCTGATGTAAGTAATTACCTGCTAGGAGAGTATCAAAGCTATCAAGGGAAATTACCTGTGAATTGTCAGCTTGAGCATTCGCAGCTAGACGCTCAAATCTTAGGTAGGGGATTTGTTGCTTCGCTGCTGCTCTAATAGCCATCTGAGAAATTTCCACTGCATAAGGATGGGAGGCGTCTACAACAGCACCAATCTGCTGCTGTTGAAAAAACTGCTCTAGCAGCTTAGCATCCAAACATCCCACGATTACCCGTAATTTTGTAGTTTTTGGATACAGTGCTTCAGCGGCTTTTGTGGTTACAGTCACGGTACAAGGTAAGCCCAAAGATGCGATCGCACTCGCCAAAGCTACACTCTCACTCGTACCACCAATTAACCAGAGACGTCTGCCAATATCTAGTAACTCCAGCAAAGATCAACGATAAGATGAACCTTTTAAGGCTTTAGTAAAGTTTTGGCGATAGGACTTATTAGCGATGACCAATACTGGCCACAACAGGGATAAGGTAATCCGGTTAGGCAAACTGCGAGCAAAGTTAGTCCGCTCAAACCCCTTCCAGAACTTCCAGGCACAGTAGCCATAAATCCCAAATATAATCAATAAAATCAAAGGATTCATATAAACAACCCCTACAAACACTAACTAGATTGATATTATCCAAGCTCTGCAATAGGCAATTTCTGTATATATCGTTCTTACTAAATATTTTAACAACTGGCAGCCCAGTAACTCACCCTAGGGATTTATATCCTAAGTTGTAGATAGTCTTACTGATCATCTTCACCATTGATTGATGGTAAAATAAAGGCTTTTATGTCAACTCACCTCCTATAGAAGCCGCTCAAAGCTTTACAATTATTAAGAGACTATAAAAAAACACGCGGAACGTAAATTATTACGAAATAACGCCGTGAAGTGTGCAACTAGGAGGACTTATGAGAGCAGTGCTGATGGCAGGCGGTTCTGGAACACGTCTAAGACCGCTGACCTGCGATCTAGCAAAGCCAATGGTACCCGTTCTGAATCGACCCATTGCTGAGCACATTATCAATCTACTCAAAAGGCATAATATCAGGGAGGTAATTGCTACACTGCATTATCTGCCAGACGTTATGCGAGACTACTTCCAAGATGGCAGTGATTTTGGAGTACAAATGACCTATGCGGTCGAAGAAGATCAACCTCTAGGCACAGCGGGTTGTGTCAAAAATGTTGCTGAATTACTCAATGATACTTTTTTAGTAATTAGCGGTGACAGTATCACCGATTTTGATCTGAGTGCTGCGATTGAATTTCATAAGAGCAAACAATCAAAAGCAACATTGGTGCTCACTCGTGTTCCCAATCCCGTTGAGTTTGGGGTAGTGATCACCGATGAAGATATGCGCATTAGACGATTTTTAGAAAAACCTTCCACTAGCGAAATTTTTTCCGATACCGTTAATACAGGCACATATATTCTAGAACCTTCTGTCCTAGAATACCTCCCAGCTAATGAAGAATGTGACTTTTCTAAAGACCTGTTTCCCTTACTACTAGAAAAAGGCGACCCAATGTACGGTTATGTGGCGGAGGGTTACTGGTGTGATGTTGGTCATCTCGATGCCTACCGCGACGCTCAGTATGACGCTCTAGAGGGCAAAGTAGATGTTGACTTTGCTTATAAAGAACAAAAATCAGGAGTGTGGGTAGGACAAAACACCTTTATTGACTCCACGGTCAAAATTGAACCCCCGGTACTAATTGGTGACAACTGCCGTATTGGTCCACGAGTGAAAATTGAAGCCGGTACAGTAATTGGTGACAATGTAACTGTGGGTGCTTACGCTAATCTGAAGCGACCGATTATCTGGAATGGGGCAATTATTGGTGATGAAGCCCATCTCCGTGCTTGTACAATTTCTCGTGGTACTAGGGTAGATCGTCACGCTCATGTTTTAGAAGGTGCTGTTGTTGGCGCTCTCTCCCAAGTTGGAGAAGAAGCACAAATTAGTCCTGGTGTGCGAGTCTGGCCGAGCAAGAGCATTGAATCTGGTGCTACGTTAAATATCAATTTAATTTGGGGCAACAGTGCTCAACGCAATCTGTTTGTTCAACGTGGCGTCCAAGGCTTGGCAAATATCGATATTACTCCAGAATTTGCAGTTAAGTTAGGAGCGGCCTACGGTTCTACCTTAAAGCCGGGGGATGAAGTAGCGGTATCCCGTGATCAACGGAGTATCTCTCGGATGGTTTCTCGGTCTTTAATTGCTGGTTTGATGTCAGTTGGCGTCAATATCCAAAATTTGGAAGCAACAGCAATTCCTGTAGCTCGTATGGTATTACCCACCCTATCAATTGCTGGTGGTATCCATGTGCGAGTGCATCCCGACCGACCGGATTATATTCTCATAGAAATTTTTGACTCTCAGGGAATTAATATCTCCAAAGGGAAAGAGAAAAAAATTGAGGGAGCTTATTTTAAGGAGGACTTGCGACGAGCGCAAATTCAGGAAATTGGTAGCGTTAGTTACCCTAGTCAGGTAATAGAAACTTATAGTAAAGGGTTTGCAGAACACCTTAACCTGCAAGCTATTGCCAACAGTGGCTCCAAGATCGTAATAGACTATGGTTATGCTGTTTCTGGGGCAGTACTACCCCAACTGTTGACAAAATTTGGTTGTGATGCAGTTGTACTCAATGCTAGTTTGAACCAAGTATCTCTCTCAGCAACAGAACGAGAAGGATTGCTTACTCAGCTAGGTCAAGTAGTGGAGGCACTAAAAGCCAATTTTGGCGTCCAAGTCTCAGCTAATGGGGAGCAACTGATTTTGATGGATGAATCGGGAATGCCGGTTAGGGGTGAGATGTTAACCGCGTTGATGGTTAACCTGATGCTAACGGCTAATCCTCGTAGTACGGTAGTAGTACCGGTACATGCTTCAAGTTCAGTAGAGCAAATTGCCCGTCGCCATGATGGTAAGGTCATTCGCACCAAGGCTAACCCGACAGCTTTGATGGAAGCGTCTCAAACTAATCCCAATGTGGTGTTGGGTGGTTCTGAGGAAATGGGCTTTATTTTTCCCCAGCTACATCCAGGATTTGATGCAATGTTCTGTATTGCCAAGTTGATTGAGATGTTGACAATACAGGAACGAACCCTAGGTCACATTCGCACTGAACTTCCCCGTGTCTCCCACAAGTCGTACACTATGCGTTGTCCTTGGACGGTGAAGGGTTCCCTGATGCGTCATCTGGTAGAAACCCACTCCACTGAAAACTTGGAGTTAATTGATGGGGTGAAGATTATCGATAACCAAAGTGATAGTTGGGTGTTGATTTTGCCTGATGCTGGAGATCCTTTGGTACATATCTATGCCAATAGTAATGATCGGGATTGGACGGATGAAAACCTCAAGAAGTATCGCAACTATGTTCAGGAGTTTGTGGAACAAGAGCAGGGTGTAGAAGTTCCTAAAGCTGAAGCCTTGTTATAAAGACGAAGAAAGTATGAAGTCTGAAGTATCAAATAGCTCCAGCTAGCCATTTACAGTCAACTATTGGCTCTTAACCAGTAGTTGACTTTCCTTCTTTCAAATTCAGCCTTCACCCTTTTTCTTCTTTGAAGACCCTCGTTGTACCCTTAGGGTATAACCGGAGAAGGATATCAAACTTCAGCTTTTCTTCCTAATTCCTTTGATGAAGATTTTGATACACTTGTTCTATAATTGATACTGATCACCCAGATCACTAGGAGGACTCCACTCTAAGAGGCAAGAAAACCTAATACCTAACACCTAATACCTAACACCTAATACCTAATACCTAATACCTTTTGGAGGAATATGAACAGCTGCATCTTAATGGCACAAATCATTCAAGATCCAGAACTTCGTTACACTGCTGATAATCAAACTCCCCTTGCCCAGATGTTGGTTCAGTTTCCTGGTTTGGGATCTGAAGACACACCAACAACTTTAAAGGTGATTGGCTGGGGTAATTTTGCCAGTGAAATTAAGGAAAACTATGCTGCAGGTGATCGCATAGTAATTGAAGGTCGTTTGGGTATGAATACTATCGACCGACCAGAAGGCTTCAAAGAAAAACGAGCAGAATTGACTGCTTACCGAATTCATAAACTGGGAGTTGAGACCAATTGGTATTCACCAACATCGGGATCTAAAAGCACTTTTGATAGTCCAATCTCAGCATCTTCAACAAACACTAATAATGTGGTGGTACCTTTAAGAAACAATACATCATCGACACCAGTATCTAATACTAGTAACCTCGAAAGAGATTTTGCCTCCAATAGTACTGAATCGAGCTTTGAACCCTCTATAGTTCCAACTCCCACTTCTACTAACCCAGAAAGTCAACCAGATTTGGATGATATTCCTTTTTAGTTTTATATTCGTTTGTTTTTCTGAGAAAAAAGAGTTGTGTTTCAGCTTCTATATTCACTGGTTAACCTCATCCGACCATTTTCGATATTCTTTTGCTTTTGTTTAAGTTGGGTTTTAATCATGCTTGTCTTGTTGACTGTTTGGTCAACCATTAGAGACTCTATTACCAACGCTAAAAGTATGCATCAAATACCCTGCACCAACTGTCAGTTTTTCACTGGTGATTACCGCCTCAAGTGTACGGTGCATCCTTCTATTGCTAATTCTGAGAGTGCTATTAACTGTTCAGACTATCACCCATCTTAATCATTATCCTTAGACACACCAGACGCGGAGAAATTAATTTTCATTCATGGCGGTGAATGTTTTCATTGGGACTGCCTTGAGATTTTGCTCGCCAATAATAGTACTTTTGTACTATAATGGAAGGGTAGGGATTTGAACGTCGGCTGACGTGCGAAACCCAAGAAAATTCAAGGTTTTTACCCCATGAAGAAGCACTATATCCTCAGCATAAATCCTCATGCCCAGTACGACTGGGAGCAGTGCATCTTACGCAATCCGATTACCGTAGAGCGCCCAGATTTTGCCAGCTTGATTGCCCAAGCCGTGGGAGATAAAGCTGGTTCGTATCTAGTTGCCATCAATATAGAAGTTCAAGTTTTAGAACAAGTGCCAAGTCCCCAACCCCAAAAAGTTCCAGTTGAGGTAACGCCAGTAACTGTCAAGCCTCAACCATCGGAGTTAGTTGCTTGATCAAGATAACTGTAGTTTAGACTAAAGATAATTAATATGAGTATGAATCTTGCATCTGCTGTCCGCCATTCATCCCCCGCTCACCCTACGGGTTGAGACGTGGGGCTTCTGGCGGTTGATGCTAACCAACGATGAGTCAAACTTCTATTCGTCCTGCCCTAATTACTAAGGTTCTCCCAGATTCCATTGCTGCTGAGGTGGGATTTGAAGCGGGAGACGCAATTGTTGCTATCAATGGTATCCATCCTAGGGATCTCATCGACTATAAGTTTTTGTGTGCTGACGAATTGCTAGAGCTGGAGGTTCTGGATGCAACTGGTAAGATTCACTCAGTGGAAATTGAGAAAGACTATGATGATGAATTAGGGCTAGAATTCGAGACAGCTTTATTTGATGGGTTGATTCAGTGCAATAATCGTTGCCCTTTTTGCTTTATCGACCAACAACCCCCAGGTAAGCGGCAAAGTCTCTACCTCAAAGATGATGACTACCGCCTCAGTTTTCTCTACGGTTCTTACTTAACCCTTACGAATCTTAGCCAGAAAGAGTGGAACAGAATAGAGCAGATGCGCCTATCTCCTCTCTATGTTTCCGTCCATGCTACTGAACCAGATATTCGCCGAAGCCTACTAAAAAATCACCGTGCTGGGCAGATTATAGAGCAACTAAAGTGGTTTCAGGAGCGACGATTGCAAATTCATGCCCAAGTTGTCGTCTGTCCAGGTATCAATGATGGTGTTCACTTGGAACGTACTTTACTAGATTTAGCACAATTCCACTCTGGTGAAGTGCCAACAGTTGCCTCAATAGCAGTAGTACCAGTGGGATTAACTCGCTTTCGGCCAACAGAAGATGAGTTGATACCGGTAAGTAACGACAAAGCAGTAGAAGTAATTGAGCAAGTTCAGTCCCTTCAAGAACAATTTTGCTCTCAGTTGAATTCTACTTGTGTTTGGTTAGCCGATGAGTGGTTTTTGATTGCTAGGCAAGAGTTACCTCCAGAATGCCACTACGAAGACTATCCGCAAATTGGCAATGGTGTTGGTTCGATTCGCTTGTTCCTCAAACAGTTTCAAGAGACTGCAACTCGGATACTGCCTACCCGCTTGGCAATACCCCGAACCTTGACTTGGGTGGTGGGTAATGCTGTAGAAACAGCGTTTAAACCTTTGATTCAACAATTAAATGCAGTAGAAGGACTGGTGGTGAATCTGGCGGCTATACGTAGTAATTACTGGGGACAGGAAATAACCGTTACTGGCTTGTTAACAGGTCAAGACTTACTCGATAATTTACAGCAGCGAGACTTAGGGGATGGAATTCTGCTACCTTCAGTGATGCTGAAGCATGAGGATACCAGGTTTTTAGATGATATGACTGTTGAAGAAGTAGCCTATCAACTAGGAACTCCGATTTTGCCTGTGACTGGTATTGAAGAACTAATCAAGACTTGCCTCAAATCTATCTATATGAATACCAGGTCAGGGGTTGCTCAACTTCAACCGCCAGGAGTCCCCCGTCATAATCTATGATTTGACGGTGCTCAGAATGGCGGTCAGGATATAACGCTGCTGACCAATAACTTGGTAGAGCGTTTAAGTAATTTGATCTTGTTGGGACTGAATTGCCCAATTCTTCTCCAGTTGATGTCATAAATTGAGACATTTTTTGTCTTGGCTGTTTGGGTGTAACCACCGATCCAACCTCTATGAACTTGACCAGCTTTTTCAGCTTGAACAAAGTCGCCAGAACGCAAGCCAAACGGGGTAATAGTTCCGCCTTTACGTTTACGGTATTGAGTTGGATTAGGCTTTTTCCTCTCAGGATTCTCGAAATGAAGCTGACGACGATAAATATTGGGCTTGGCTATCACTTTGAATGGTGCTGGTGTAACAATCACTTCCCCATCCCAATACCCGCCACGGACTGATGAAGACTGCCATTCTTTCCATCGAATAAAGTGGCTCGCTGCTAGTGCTACACCATCATTACTGTGGGTTTCTTCTACAGCTTTTGACTTATCAGCTTTATCCTTTGTAAGCTTTAGCCATTGCCTTAAGTTAGAGGTTTGCCAACCAAATTGAGTGACTGTTGGTGCAATGCTCTTTAACCATTTCAACATGACTTTTTGACCCACCATCGCTGGGCTAAAACCTTTGTCCCCACGAGCCTTGATGTACTCATAAACAATATTAGAGACGGGAAATAGTCGGATTACTTCTTTGACTACTCGTAGTTCGAGTTGGCGATTAGCTTTGATGCTAGGGGATAGCTTTTTCTGAACCCTGTTATCAAACCGTTTGGCTCTATGACAACGCTGGCTATAGGGAAGTTTGCGGTTAATTCTACGTCCACGTCTAGCCCGTCGAAGTATCCTTCTTCGAGTCATCTTTTTGGTCAAATTAGGAAATGGCAGAATTAGGTGAAGTTTGATAATGGTAGCTTTGCTGCTTTGAACTCCTACGCCACTAAACATTTTACCGGGATCTATTCCGATAACTACATCTTGAGTTTCATGCCCAGATGGTCCATTAATTAGTTGAATGGCAAAAACATTGAGATCATTTTTGTAGATTCTAGCCTTACCCTCTTGAAGCTATTTTCTGGCTCTTGACGGCTTTGTGGGCATTAACGCTTTCCCTTGGGAGGATATAACTGGTACTCGTTGCATCGGAGATAATCCTTGACGAGGAAGTAACTTGCTCCTTCCCGCCATCAGCATAAAGATGTCCTTTCTTAAAGCGTCCCAAATCAGGGGACTTGGAGGGGTACAAACTAGGAGAATATTTGTACGTCCGTACCATATGCTGACTCTGCGCGGTAGACACCTGTACGGGAGAATGGCCAGAAAGCCCCTACTGAGAAACTGACTCTTCCCAAGCTCCCGTTATACCCCTAGGGTTAGCCCTAACCAAATCTCTTCAATCTCCTTTGACCAAAACCACTCTTCGGCAGCTTGCATTAATATACGACCTACTCCTCGATTTTCAAAAGAGGGAAGGATGAATATACCGAAAATGGTTTTTTCTGTAGC
>JAAHGL010000187.1:0-9288 GCA_010692635.1 Symploca sp. SIO2C1
TAATTGGTTTGTAGAGACGCACCAACAGCACTACGGGTATCCTACGGCAGGCTCGTCTCTACATCTAGCGGAATAACCAAAAATCTTGAGGTGAGGGGTCATACCCCCTATTCGCCAGCAGTATCCTACCAGGACAGGGTAGAGGAGGACAAAACTTAACCCTAAGATTTGATACAGGAGACGCCGTAGTAGAACCTCTGTATTTCTTGCTTAATAACGATAGTAAAGAGGAGAAGCTGAATGTGAGTGATCTAATAGTAAGGATTGATGAGAAGGATCAGCGAATCTTAAAGGATGTGGCTGATGATGTAAAGGATGCGATTACAGCCTTACAAACTCGAATTGACAGTCTCACCAAAGATTTAGAGGGAGCAGAGGGGAAGATTGGGGAGCTGCAAACGGAAAAAGACCAATTACAGGGAAGGCTGGATGCAGCTGAGAGTCAAGGTGATGGTTCTGAGGAGATAGAGGCAGCAGTACAAGCTAGATTTGATGCCTGGAACCAAGTTATTCCGGTAGTTGGGTCTGACAAACTTGAGATTGATAGTAAACTAACCCCATCACAAATTAAAGCAACTGCGATCGCACTCATTGATCCTAAGCTGGACATAGATGGGAAGAGTGATAGCTATATTGATGGTCTTTGGGAAGGAGTCAAAGGTAGAAGTCCGAGAAAAACAGACCGATTTTTAACCAAGAAAAACAACCAGAGGACAGATGGGGTAGAACCTAGACAACGCTCCAAAGTGGTAGCTAATTACGAAGGAGCATATTTAAGGAGTAGACGCAATGCCAGTAACTAATTATGACCTGATTATTGAAAAGTCCTATGAGCCAGGGGAACTAGTTACCCTCGATGATGCTCAAATTTGGACATTCACTAACGGCACAGGCGTAATTCTGCCGTTTGGTTTAGGTGTGGTTGCTGGTACTGGGGAAGGTGCGACGGGGAAGGTGATTTTACCAGCTGATGCTAATGGGAAGTTTGAGGGGATTACCTACCGCACTAACACCTTTGAGAAACGCAGCGGCTACACCCTGGATGATGCGACGGGATGGGTTGGTTATCCCAAGGATAGGGAGGTTTCCATCTGTCGTCGTGCTCTTGGAATAGCTGTATTGATTGATTCTGATGTAAGCCGTGGCAGTCCTGTATTTTTAAGGCACACAGCAACGCCTGGAACAACAGGGATTGCAGGATGTTTCAGGAAGGATGCGGATACTGCAAATGCGATCGCAATTCCTAATGCTACTTTCCTTAAGGCTGCACCTGCTCCAGTAGCTGGGGAAATGGGAGTGGGAATTTTGGAATTGAGAATGATTTAAGAAATCAAGAATCAAGAATCAAGAATCAAGAATGGAGAATGAGGACTGATGCCTGCTTTTTTGTATGAAGACCTTACTCAACGCATGGAGAAGGTATTAGAACCGAGATACCGAACCATGTACTTTGAGAATGGGGACTTAATCCCAACTATGGTTGATCTTGCTCCAGGCATGAAGGAAATCGCCTATGAAAAGATCAACGAATTTGGGGATGCAGACTTGGTATCTGATGCTGCTACCAATATTCCAGTGGTGGATATCTCCCTAGATGAGGATAGATACCCAATCTACATGGTTGCATCTGGGTTCCCCTTGAGTTTGCAGGAAGAAAGGGCTTACAATGCTCAGCATTACCACGCATTCAATCTAGATCGGTTTCAGCGACGGATGGCGGTAGCGAGAAAAGCGATCGCTCAACGAACCAATAAATTCACGGCATTGGGTGTTCCTAACCTCAACTTCCCTGGCTTTTTGGTCAATGGGCTAGTTGCTACAGATAACAGTGCATTTAACATCTACACTTCAACCTATCAGCAGTGTTTGGATTTTTTTGTAGACGTTATCGAGAGTCTCACAGATAACTTTGTTACCGACTACCCTACAGATTTACTACTGCCAAAAGACCCTCACCATCTAATAGTAAGTTTGGAAAATTCTCTAGGAACTATTAGTGTTAAAGAAAGGTTGGAGCAGCTTTATCCTGATTTGATGATTACTAAGATTAAAGAACTAGAAGCTGCCCAAATAGACAGTTCTGGAATAACTAGACCAGGGGTTGGGAAAGACCGCATCATGCTCTATCCTAAGGAGCCTGATATCATTAATCGCCACATTGAGGAGCAGGTGGCAATGCTAGCTCCCGAAGAATATATCCGGACGGATGGATTAAGAAGAATTTATCCAATGTTTTCTTGTATCACTCCTGCAATCTTTGATTATCCTACCGATTGCCGGTATATTGATATCCCGGTGAAAGTATGATGAATTTAGAATTTAGAATTTAGAATTTAGAATTTAGAAAATAGAAGGCAGTCCCGATGAAAAGATTTTTTCACCACTATGAATGAAAATCAATCTATCCTGACTCCTGACTCCTATTTTCAATTAGCAATTAGCAATTAGCAATTTTCAAATGATAGTCGAATTTAACCCAAAAAAAATTGGAGAGATGTCCAATATCCATTATATTAGTGGCTATTTGGAGCAACAATTTTGGCGCATTGAACTGAGGAAGGGGCTGAATGAGTTATCGGATTCTCAGGTTCAAAAGTTGAGACAGTTTGATGGCTTACAGTACTATTTGGATAAGGGAGCAATCATCTTTAGAGATGAACCTGAAACTCCCTATGGGCGTACTGTGGAGCTTGAGCAGCTGTACGAATCACAGGGGTATGCAGCTATCAGCAAAATAGCAGCTGAGTACGGGATTACTAAGCCCTCAACAGGTTGGAGGGATGCAATCCCACTGATTGTCAAATATGAAAAATCAGTGGAAAAATGAAGAATGTAGAATTGTTTTTTCTTCTCTACGAGAGGCTACGCCAACATTCTAAATTCTAAATTCTATTTCAGTTTCGCACTTCTTTGATCCTCTGTGATTTGCTTTGCATGGATACAAACTCCACCCGCCTCAAATGCAGACCGCTCTTCATTGAAGCGAGAAGAATGTTCAATAAACAGGACTTCAAAATAATCAGTTGCCCCGGCGACAATACAGGTAACTAAGTCACCAGGACGGGGCATGGCTCGGAGTGCTACCAGCTTTTCGCGGCGGGAACGCCCTTCTTTATAGGCAAGCGTAGTCACAAAGCTTGAGTAACTTGAGTCAAATCTCATGATTCGCCTCTCCTTTTAATTGATAGCCTTAATATAAGGTTATTTTCAGTGAGAAGTCAAGTAATATTCAGTGAGAACACACTTTATGCCTGTCTATAGAAGGTAAATACACCTTTCAATTTCATTGAAATCACATTGATAATAGGGGTATTGAAAGTAAGTTCTATGTGTATGGCACAAATTAGCGTCACGATCAGTGATGAAACAGATAAGCTTTTGACTGAGATGTCAGAAGCAACTGGACTAACAAAAAGCTCTCTAGCAGCGGAAATTCTTAGGCGTGGGCTTTATGAGGAAGCTTCAAATCAGTCTGTGGTTGCCGAATTTAGGAGAAACAGAGGAAGCACCTCCTCATCCACCCCCGAAGGGCAAGGAGGGTAAATGAGTGACACCCTTAGTTTGGACAGCGAAAAACCTGAATCACACCATTGTGTAACGGAGCGCCGTAGGTGTTACGAGATGGAACAGAAGTACAACTGGAAGCTACTGAGAATAGAACCAACCAGAGATAAGACCCTTAAATACGACTGTGTATTTGAGGGTAAAACAGAATTTCCGGATTATTTAGAGGATTAGCAATGCGTAAGTACATAATCTTTCGTGCCGACTGGAGTGAAGAAGAGGGAGCGGAGAATCGGTTACTAGCCCACACCGGAGCAATGACTGATATCCTGGCAGAGCATTTTGATTCCACTGGCAAACCTTCACCCAAGCCAGGGTATCGCCTTAGAGAGTACCACCACATAGAAAAATTCCTTAACCCTCGGTTTCCGGGGGCTAGCACTCATTCTAGGGTTGGGGATTGGGAAGTAACCAGGGTTGAAGAGTACTCCACAGCAACTCCTGGGGCTGAATTTGAATCAATTGTTATCTGCTACTGCCAATATTCTCCTGTGTCCACTCCCCTGGAGCCACTGCCAGAAATTCAGGTTCCCCAGGAGTTACAGGAGGTGGAAGTGTGACTTTGAAGGGGTGTAGCGATCGCAGGAGAAGTCATAGCTAAGCTCTACATCCTTGTGTAAAAAAGAGTGTAACACCAGAATCCCCGAACGTTCAGCTTGACTGAGCAAACCATCTCGCAGATGTGCAGGTTCATCAATCAGGAGTTTATCGTTCCATAAAACACCTAATAAAATCCGGTATTCTTGTTCGCTCGATGGGAAACAAGTTATAATTTTCTGTTAGCTGGTTCCCGCTAAAGTCCCGGCATTTCAGTTTATGTAGCTGCTTAACAGATTCTGGTATTTCTGTTAGCTGGTTCCCGCTAAAGTCCAGAACTTTTAGTTCAGATATCTGTCCAATAGATTCTGGTATTTCTGTTAGCTGGTTGTAGCTACAATCCAGCTTTTTTAGGTTAGATAGCCGCCCAATAGATTCCGGTATCCTTGTTAGCTTATTTCTGCTCAAGTCAAGCAATACCAAGTGAGATAGCTGCCCGATTTCTTGAGGGATTTTTGTAATACCTTTGTCTGATAAATATAGCTTTTTTGCTCCTTCACGAGCGGCTTGAGCAATAACTTTGAGTAATTCTACATCCGTCATCCCACGTTTTACCTCTCTCAATGCTTTGCCAGTGTCGGATGGGTACGCCCAGCTGTTACAGGGGCAATCTAGAAAAGAAAGCTCAAAACCCTAACTTCTGCACAGCTCTCCGCTTCACTTCCTCACCCCTTCTATCATACTTGGCAGTAGTCACCGGGGAAGCATGACCAGCTAACTTCTGCACGGTTACAATATCAACCCCAGCATCCAACAAGTCTGAGCAGAATGTCCTCCTGAAATCATGGGGACTAAACGACTCAACCCCAGCTTGCTGTGCTCTCTTCTGCACAATCAACAACACTGCCTGGGGAGTCATTTTACGCAGTTCTATTTTTCCTGTTTTTCTGATGGGACACAGCAGGGAACCTGGTTCATTGCCTCTAACCTTGAGCCAGTTTTGCACTCTTTGAATCGCACCATCTGGCAGGTAAACAGTTCTATCCTTACCACCTTTCCCCTGGCGAATTTCTAAAGCTCCGGTTTTAGGCTCAAAGTCTTTTAGTTCTAGGTTAACTACCTCTGCCCGACGAACACCAGCACCACGCAAAATGGCAATCAAGGCTAAGTCTCGCAATGCACTCGCACCTTCAGATTTTTGGCAAGCATCCATCAGCGCTGTAATCTCATCTTGACTCAAAGCGCGACCTCTAAGACTTTTGGATATTTTAATAGGCGGTACATCCACAGCAAATTCATAATCCTCATTACTGATCAACTTTAGCCTGCGGGCTTCCTTCAGTACTCTACGCAGAGAGCACATCATTTTTTGGGCAGTCGCGGGTTCATAACGCTCAAGCAAAGCAACCTGAATTGCTGCTGTGTGCTCGTATCTCAGTGCTGCCCAATTCAGTGTGAGGTGATCGCATTCGCCATTGGTTAACAAAGCCGCGATCGCATTTAATGACTGCCGCATAGTAGATGGCTCTCAGCAGTGCGTCATAGAAAACTGAGGTGGGCATTGCTACCAAATCCTATCGCCAAGTAGTGGAGATTGTTGACAATGCCCACTCTACTACGGCAGGCAGTAATCACCTCTGATTGTTATTTCAATCACTATTTACTAGCCAACTGTTCGCTTGTTTAAGTGATAGATATCATTAGTATTTGAAAAAGAAAAATTACAATTTTTACAGATTTAAGGACATGACTGATTTGTAAGTTGTTCAGGGGGGTATGAATGAAATCAAAGGAAGTTTTAAGGAGATACAACAAAGGGGAAAGAGATTTTCGTCGTATAAATATCAGAGGTCAGTCTTTCAAGGAAACTGACCTATCTGGTGCAGACTTCAGTGGGGCTGATATTCGAGGAACAAACTTTACCAGCGCTAAGTTAATAGGTGCAAAATTTATAAATACTAAGGCTGGATTGCAGAAATTTTGTCTAATTTGTTTGGTTTTTAGTTCGTGGTTATTATCAGCACTGTCAGCAACTTTTTCAGGAGCTGCTAGCTGGTATGTATTAGATTTTTTGAATAAAAATGAGAATATTTATTTTCCTATAACTACGGTTTCCTTGATTACACTTGCGGTTTTATTCATTGTTTTCCTCCGCAAAGGTGTAGTCACTCTTGTCTTCACTTTTACCCTCACCTTTGCCATTACTTTTACTACTATTTTTATTTTGGCTTTCGCTTTCACCAAGGTTGGGGCTTTTATTTTCACTCAAGCTGGGATTGTGTCTGGGGTCATCTTTGTCTATGTCACAGGCCCTCTTGCTTTCGCCTTAGTTTTCGCAACTACTTTCGCTGATTCTGTTGCTATCGCTGGATCTAGTGCAGGAGTTGTTTCCATTGCTTTTGCTGTTACTTTCGCTGGGATTTTAGGTATTGCTGGGGCTAGTGCAGAAATTGTCGCTGGCTCTGTTGCTGTAGCTGTCACTTTCACTGCGGCACTGATCGGGGTCTATATAGGTAGGCGTGCATTAAATGGAAGTGAGGCGGATGCTTGGATTCGCAGTTTTGCGATCGCCTTTGCAGCTACAGGAGGCACTAGTTTTAGAAGTGCTGACTTAACTGATGCTGATTTTACAGGAGCTAGGCTCAAGAGTACAGATTTCAGAAGGGCTACCCTCACTCGTACCCGTTGGCGCGATGCTAGCAAACTTGACCAAGCTAGACCTGGAAATAGTTATCTTCGGGATGCCAAAGTGCGGGAATTGGTCATTACAGGAGATGGGCAGAACCGGAAATATGACCACCTCCCCAACTTGAGAGGTATTAATTTGCAGGGAGCTAATCTGGTTGGTGCTGACTTTACGGGTTCAGTGCTCAAGGATGGGACGTTGCAGGGAGCTGACTTAACGGATGCCGTTTTGACTGTGGCTAACCTCAACGGAACTAATCTCCAGGATACCAATCTGTCCAAAGCCAAGCTTAAGCAAGTTCAGCTGGATGGAGCTGATTTAACTGGAGCCACTCTCACTGGAGCCTGTATTGAAGACTGGGGTATCACGACTACTACCAAGCTAAATGGGGTGAGGTGTGATTATATCTTTATGCAGTTAGATGACCCTAACCCTCATCGCAAGCCTGATGACTGGAATAAGAACTTTGCTGAGGGTGAGTTTGTTGATTTTATTACCCCAATGGTACTGACTCTTGACTTGTACCATAACCGAGTTGATGACCCTCGCTTGATTGCTTACGCTTGGCAAAAGCTGGTGGAAGAGAATCTAGGAGCTGAGTTGGAGCTTGTCTCTATCGAGAAACGAGGTGATAGTAAGGAGAAGTTATTGCTCAGGGCAGAAACTTCTCCTCAAGCTGAGCATTCTGTTCTTCACTCAGACTATTTTACTCATCTCCAGTATCTGGAGTCTTTACCTTCAGAGACAAAGCAAGCGCTCCTGCTGGAGCGAGGGGAAACGGTTCGGATTTTGGCAGGACTTTTGTCAACTAGGCACGGCAGTCCTGAAGTTTCTATTAACAATCATCAATCTAAAGGAGATAAAAACATGACTGGCGATCACAATATTTACAGAGTTGACGGTAATTACAATGAGCGGATTGAGGGTGATTACGTTCAAGGTAACTACTACGCTGCTGGGGAAAAGCAAAGTCTTGCTGAAGCTGCTGCTGAGATTCAGCAGTTATTCGCACAATTAGAACAATCTTACCCCACTACCACTACCGCAGAGCAGATGGTAGTAGCAGCGGAAGTGGTCAAGCGCATTGAAGGCAACCAAACTTGGAAACAGCGGGTTGTGGGTGCTGTTAAAGAAGGTGGTTTAGCTGCCTTTGAGAAGGCGATTGATAACCCAGCAGGTGCTTTTGTTGTTGGAGCCATTAAAGGTTGGCAGGAAGTTGAAGCTGAGTAGGAATGTCCACATTTTGCCCAGAAGTGATGCTGACGTTAGTGGTGCATCATTCACTGATGCTCGGTTGGGAGGTAGTGTAGGAATTTCTGAGGATATGGGGGTGCGTCGTGTTCCATACAATGTCCCCGATGAAAAGGTAGCCAGGATGAAAGCTAGTGAAGTTCTGAGAAAATATAAGGGTGGTAGAAGAGACTTCAGCGGTGAATGTCTCAGGGGTCAGTCACTCAAGGGTATGAACCTTGCTGGTGCAGACTTTAGTGAGGCGGATATTCGGGGGGCTAATTTTACTAATGCTTACCTCAGTGCTGCTAAGTTCTGTGGGGCTAAGGCTGGATTGCAGAGGCGTTGGGCTGTATTCCTGGTAGTAGTTTCGTGGTTACTATCAGCACTGTCAGGAATTTTGTCATGGCAGATTGACGCTGTGGTCACATGGGTATTTAACCCGAATAATATCGGATCATTCATCGCTGCCGTGGTTTCTCTAATTGTGCTTGCGGTCTTCTTTATCGTCACTATCCGCAAGGGTCTAGCCACAGGTGTTGGAGCTGGATCTTTCGCTTTCGCTGTCGCTGTCGCTGGAGCTTTCACTGGAGCTGGAGCTGTTGGTGTCGCTGGAGCTGTTGGTGTCGCTGGTGCTTTCGCTGTCGCTGGTGCTGGAATTGTCGGTATCGCTGGTGCTTTCGCTGTCACTGGTGCTGGAACTGTCACTGGTGCTGGAACTGTCGTTGTCGCTGGAGCTTTCACTGGAGCTGGTGCTGTCGGTATCGCTGTCGGTATCGCTGTCACTGGTGCTGGAACTGTCGTTGTCGCTGTCGGTATCGCTGTTACGCTGCTTGGCGTGTACCTTGGCTGGCGTTCTCTGAAAGGGGATGAGAGAGATGCCTGGATTCGTGCTGTAGCCATTGCCTTTGCAGCTACAGGAGGCACTAGTTTTAGAAGTGCTGACTTAACTGATGCTGATTTTACAGGAGCTAGGCTCAAGGGTACAGATTTCAGAAGGGCTACCCTCACTCGTACCCGTTGGCGCGATGCTAGCAAACTTGACCAAGCTAGACCTGGAAATAGTTATCTTCGGGATGCCAAAGTGCGGGAATTGGTCATTACAGGAGATGGGCAGAACCGGAAATATGACCACCTCCCCAACTTGAGAGGTATTAATTTGCAGGGAGCTAATCTGGTTGGTGCTGACTTTACGGGTTCAGTGCTCAAGGATGGGACGTTGCAGGGAGCTGACTTAACGGATGCCGTTTTGACTGTGGCTAACCTCAACG
>JAAHGL010000187.1:9388-13891 GCA_010692635.1 Symploca sp. SIO2C1
TTGAGAGGTATTAATTTGCAGGGAGCTAATCTGGTTGGTGCTGACTTTACGGGTTCAGTGCTCAAGGATGGGACGTTGCAGGGAGCTGACTTAACGGATGCCGTTTTGACTGTGGCTAACCTCAACGAAACCAATCTCCAGGATACCAATCTGTCGAGAGCGAAGCTTAAGCAAGTACAGCTGGATGGAGCTGACTTAACTGGAGCTACCCTCACTGGTGCCTATATTGAAGACTGGGGCATTACGACTAATACCAAGCTAAATGGGGTGAGGTGTGATTATGTCTTTATGCGCTTACCCACCAAGGAAGACCCTAACCCTCATCGCAAGCCTGATGACTGGAATAAGAGCTTTGCCGAGGGTGAGTTTGTTGATTTTATTACCCCAATGGTACTGACTCTTGACTTGTACCATAACCGAGTTGATGACCCTCGCTTGATTGCTTACGCTTGGCAAAAGTTAGTACATAAAAATCCAGAGGCTCGGTTGGAGCTTGTCTCTATCGAGAAACGAGGTGATAGTAAGGATAAGTTATTGCTCAAGGCTGAAACCTCACCTCAAGCAAACCATTCCCAACTGAGTGCAGCATACTTTGATACCTACGACTACCTCAGTAGTTTACCAGCAGCAGCAATTTCTAGGTTACTAGCAGAAAAGGATCATCAGATTGGCAGACTAGATGATCAGATTAGCAGGCTAGAAGGAATGGTGAGTATGGCCATCAGCCGTCCTAGTTTTTATGCACAAACATATAACAATCAAGGAGATACTATGCCAGACAAAAGTACCAATATCAGTATCAATAATGTAACTGGTAGCAAAATTAGTGGTGTGGCTGGTGGTGAAAGCACTGCTGTAGCTGGTGAGAATCTGACTGGTGTGGCTGGTGGTGATATTAGTGGTACGGTCACTAATACGATTAATCAACTCACTGAATCAGAGTCACCAGAAGCACCAAGCTTAGCCAATTTACTCAAACAGCTACAACAGGCGATCGCATCTCCAGATTCTGGCTTGAGTGAGAAGGATAAAAAGAAGGCACTAAAACACTTAGATACTATCGGTAAGTTAGGAGTAGAGCGCAATAACTCTGACTTACAAGGAATGGCTGAGGACGCTATGGATGCCTTACCTACAATTCTCAAGCGGGGAGCTGGGTTAATGGAGTTCCTTAAGACTCATTTCGATATTGAACTTGATGAGATTCTGGACAATATCCAGAGCATTTTGAACTTTTGAGGCAACCAGACAAAAATGCGCAAATAAGAAATTAGGTAGCTATTCTCTCAACTTGAAACTTGATTCAAGTTGAGAGAGAGTTGATCGTAGGGTTTCCTCGGAATCAATATCAAGCCAATCTACTGGTGCGGCTCTAAGAAGCTCCAGAGCTGCTTGCACCCAGATTTCCTTGGCAATCTTTTGACCATGCTTACGTTTACCCTGCTTGAGTAGTTCATCCAGCCAGTCGTTTAGCTCTATGGGTAACCGCAGGTTGACCTTTTCTTTCTCTGAATCATTCAAGAAACTTGATTCTTGATTCTTGATTCTTGATTCTTGATTGGTAGAGTCATCTGTTTTACTAAAAATCCCTTGGGCTAGAGGATTGCTACCCAAGGAACTCTTTTTTTTACTCATCTAATTAACTCCTCAACTAACTGGCGGTAAGCCTTTGCTCCTGCTCCATTTGAGTCATAGTCAAAGATAGATTGACCGTGGCTCGGTGCTTCCCGTAACTTCACGGCTTCAGGGATGATGGTGGAAAACATCTGGGAGCCAAAGTGTTCTCGCAGGGACTTCAAAACCTCCTTACTGAGGTTATTGCGACGATCAAAACGAGTCGCTAACACACCCTTGATTTTGACGGGGTGGTCAAGGGCTTCCCGCACTAAGGTTAAGGCTCGTTCAATGGCTTTAATTCCCAGCAGTCCTAGGTAGCTCATATCCACGGGAATGATTACCTCGTCACTTGCCATCAGGGCATTAATGGAAAACACCCCAATATTGGGGGGACAGTCGATAATAATGAAATCATACTGATCGACTACCGGATCTAGAGCTTTACGCAATAGCAGTTCTCGACCAGGGAAACCAGAAATAGGAATTTCTTCTTCTGCTAGCAAGATATTGGAAGGTACGACATCAACTTTATGGGATGTGGTTAGGCAAGCCTTTTCAATCGGAGCTTGGCGCTGTAAAGCGTGTTTGAGTTGTGTATCTAGCTCCCAAATGGGCACTCCCAGCGCTGCTCCAGAATTACCCTGTGGGTCAATATCTATCAGCAAAACTCGCTTTTCATGAAATTTGGCTAACCCAACACTGAGATTGTAGGCGGTTGTGGATTTGCCTACTCCACCTTTCATGTTGAAGACTGCTAACTTACGGGTCATATTAAGTCAGGAAGGAGTAATGAGTAATGAGTATGGATTATCTTCAAAGGGTCTATATCGAAGCACTGCTAACTCAGTTTAGCAAGAATCAAGAACCAAGATTCAAGATTCAAGATTCTTGAAAATTAAAAGTGTTAGGTGTTATACCAAGTTGCATCCAAACCGCTTAGGTTTGGCTCAAAACCCTCTCTAGCATCATTGATAGTCGGTCAATGGACAATGACTGCCTATCAATCGTGAGTGATTGTCGCTCGATACTAGCTGCTTGCCGTTCAGCAGTTTGGGCTTGCCGTTCAGCTATTTGAGCTTGCTGTTCCACTAATATCTTGAGTTCTGCAATACCCTCAAGTGACTGCCCTACACCAGCTATCAGGGCTTCAATATTCTGATTCTGGCGCTCTGCTATTTCCAATAGTGCTGCCAGTCGTTGGTCTATGGATTCTAGGTGATTGGATTCGGTCATGGTTCTGAGGAGGTGGGGCTCATTAACTATTCTCTCCCTTTTCATCTAGCATTGTAAGGTGGGCAAATCGAATATCTTCAACAATTTTACTGATAAAATTAGGGGTCGAGATGCCAGCTCCACGAAATGAAAGAAAAATGTCTTCATTGGGGAGAAGGCTGTGGTGGGCATTATGAATAGTCTCAAAGTTGACCAACTGCCAGAGCTATATTACGATGTGCGATCTCGTCGGTGGAAATATCGTGATCGCAAAACTTTTGCTTCTATTGAGGCGGTACGAACTCAGGCTGAACGTTATGCTAATGAAGAAAAACAGGCTTTAGTCAAGCTGGCGTCAAGTTACTCAGAGGGGAAAATAGACTTAGAACAACTGCAACGCCAAGCAGCTCAAACAATTAAGCATATTCATCTGGCTGACATGATTAGGGGGTTAGACAAACAGTCAGATTTGACCCCTAACAAATTCCTCTTGGTGGCTCGTAACCTCAAGCAGCAATACTCTTCAGGAAAAGACCCCCTAACAGGTGAGCGATTTGGACTATCTTACTTAGCCGCTGATATTGCAGAGGGTAGGGTATCAAGTGCTCAACTCACCAACCGCCTCAGGATGTTTGGGGAGTCGGGGAAGGTAACGTTTTGGGGAACCAAAGCCGCGATTGCCAAGGATAAGGGATTGGGGGAGGCTCGACGGATACTAGGAAAAGCTGAGCATTGCCGTCACTGTCCTGTTTATGCAGCTATGGGATGGGTTCCTTTATCTGAATTAATCCTGCCTACACAAAAGTGTGAATGTAGGACAAATTGTCAATGTACGGTAGAATTTAGGGCTCCTAGGGAGGATGCTTGTAGGGTTCCGCTGAGGGATAAATAATGACAGAAGTAGCTACAGTATAAATCTGGAGAAAAACCAAATTTGCGACCGATAATAGGTCACAAGGAAATCGACATGCCTACACCATTTGCTGATCCCAACCTATGGAATCACGCCACATTTACCTTTACTGCTGTTGGCGACACAACAACAATAGACCGTTTTGGCAATCAAGTCAGTACAGGCAAAGAGATTGCGGTGACTTTTAAGATCAAAAAGGCAGGGAATAATAGGGGACTCCAACAAACTGAGATGGCATCTGAACTCTCAGAGATGTATGAATGTAAGGTAGTGGCAGTTGATGGGGATTTTGAGAACTACCAGCTGCCTACTGATATCAAGCCAGGGGATGTAGGAACTGGGATGCTCAACGATAGACCCTGCAAGGCAACTGTTAAGTCTGTGGCTCAATCATCCTTATCACCAATACTGCGGAAAATACTGGGGGATAATTGTACCCTTGAGGTGGACTATAGAATTAGGAGAGGAAGTGCGGGGTAATGAATAATCAAGAATCTTGATTCAAGAATCTTGAATCTTGAATGAAGAAAAACAATTCTAAATTCTAAATTTAAGATGATTTCGATTGAATTGGATGGACGCCAAATTAAGGCGATACTTAAGCACTACAAGTCTCGTGTTCGGAACTTAGAACCTCCCCTGAGGGGATGGGGAAATTACATGGAGCAAGAGACTGAGCGCCAGTTTGCTACTGAGACTGATCCTGATGGGGTGAGATGGGCAGCTTTGGCTCCCTCGACCCTAGCCCAGAAGCGGAGACT
>JAAHGL010000188.1 GCA_010692635.1 Symploca sp. SIO2C1
TCTCTGCCAAGTCCAGAATAGCTGAATCATTGCTACTGCTAGCAGTGATGGCTTCAGTGGTGAAGTTGGAGAAAGTATCGTCTGTCAGACTACCTCTTTCCCTAGTCATAATGGGAGCGAGGAATTGGGAATAGTGTTTTTCTAATTGCTCAACTTTTGCTTTAGCTCCCCAACGAGCGTAGCCGTAGTAGGCATCTGTTAGATAGATTTGGGCAATCTTTGGCTTACCCCATGCTAGGTAAAATTTACCTGCCAGTTCGTTAGCCAGGGCTTCTTCTTGGATATATTCGTTAGTAGCAGCACCAGCAATGGCACGGTCATAATACTCCATTGCCTCCATCTTTTCACCCCTGACTCGATACCGTTCTGCCTCCACTAACTCAAATTCATGCAAAAAATTCATCGGTGCATAGTCTGCGCATTGCTGCATTTTTTGCTGATTAGCGGCTACCTTGCTAATAATTGCTTCTTGCTCTGGTTCAGAAGTTTCAGGATACAGTCCTAACCAGGAAAGAGAGTCATAGAAATAGAAGAAGGGATTACGTGGATTACCAGCAACTTCATCTATATACTGTTGAGCTTCCTGAGCATGTTCAACTGCTTGCTGGTAATCTCCAAATAAATAACAGAGGGTCAGTTTGTTCAAATATAAGTAGTATAGTCCGGTGCGATCGCCAGCTGATTTGTACGGCTCTAGCTTTATCTGTTCATTGTGGTAGTTGACTAAGGCTTTGGGTTGGACAATTCCAGGCAGGTTAAGGTTTTTGGTAATCCTATACTGATTAGGAAAACGTACAAGTTCCGAAAGGGTGGGATACTCGCTTTTGAGCACTTTGATAATGACAGACTGTTGATCTGCTTGACAAATTCCTCTATAAACCAGGGTGTTCGAGCTTGCGTAGATAAGCTCAAGAATGTGATATCCAGGAATTGTTATCATAGTGCTGGAGTCGAAGAGTATCTTCCCTAATTCAAGATTATTATGAGAATCAGATTTTCTACCAAACTAAGGATCTTGAACTCATAAGCTAAAACCCATTTTAAATGTGTTTTAGCAAGGCAACAGGAATTGGGCTCCTCCCCTTGAGATGCAATATCTGAGATTTTTCACGTAGGCTTATTCATCAAAATGACAAACCTCCTCTGACTCCAATGGGCAAGTTTCATAAATTAGTTGATTCCCTTTAAGATAGATTGTTTCTAGTGTAGCCAGGGATCCAAGGGGACTGATGTCTGCTATTTCATTGTCGCTGAGGTGGATTGTTTTTAGTTTAGTCAGGGATTCGAGGGGACTAATATCTGTTATTTCATTGTTGCTGAGGTGGATTGTTTCTAGTTTAGTCAGGGATTCGAGGGGACTAATATCTGTTATTGCATTATTGCTGAGGTGGATTGTTTCTAGCTTAGTCAGGGATTCGAGGGGACTGATGTCTGTTATTGCATTATTGCTGAGGTGTATTGTTTCTAGCTTAGTCAGGGATTCGAGGGGACTGATGTTGGTTATTGCATTATTGCTGAGGACTAAGTTAGTCAGCTTAGTTAAAGACTTGAGGGGGCTTAATTCGGATATTTCGTTAGCAGCAAGATCGAGTCCTGTGAGGTTAGTCAGGGATTTAATGGGACTGAGGTAGGATATGTCATTATCCCTAAGATAGAGATTAGTGAGGTTAGTTAGGGATGCAAGGGGTCTGATATCTGAGATTTCATTGGCACTGAGGTAGAGAGTAGTGAGATTAGTTAGGGATGAAAGAGGTCTGAGGTCAGATATTTCGTTGTAGCCAAGGTCGAGTTCAGTAAGGCTAGCAAGATTGTCACTAGCATTACTACATTGCTTAGTATCAGCTATAAACAACAGTATATCAACCGTCTTTTTTGCCTCCTCTGAAAGATTTTTTTGATTTTCACACCAATCGACAAAGCTACTGAAATTGCTTATTTCCTTAGGTTGTGACGCAGTCTTTTGCAATCCACATCCCTCCAAGGCAAGAGTTAACCCTATACCCACTGATATAATTGCATAAGTGAAGATTTTCATTTTTCTTTGTAGAGATATTTTTCCACTCCCTAATTCTTAATACTTCATTTCTCTTCCCCAATCCCTAAAAAATGATAATTATCCTGTGGGAGTAGGGAGCAGGCAGACAAAACCTATGTCGGGTGAGCGAAAAAAAGGGTGGGGAGCTGGGGGAGCTGGGGGAGCTGAGGGAGCTGAGGGAGAAGAGAGAACTTATAATTTTTGGATACTTAGCTAGGAAATCCCACCCAAAATTTCGTTCACCCAGCTATGTCTAATTCGGCAAAACCTCAAATGGTTGATTGTTTGCTTCCCAAGTGCGAACTTCAATTCAGAGTAAACGGCACGTAAAAGTGCCTTGCGGTACATCCCAGCTTTAAAAAGCGTGGGCTTTGCGCTAAATTCTGTAAACTGATGAAGATGAATCTTAACCAACTTTCATCAATGTCAAGGATATTGTGGCGTAACCACTCACTCCAACAAGCAATAACAAAATAAGGGTTAGTATGCCAAGAACTCAACGTAACGATAACTTTATTGACAAATCCTTTACGGTGATGGCAGACATCATCCTGAAAATGCTGCCCACCAACAAAAAAGCCAAAGAAGCCTTTGTCTACTACCGTGACGGCATGTCTGCTCAGGCTGATGGGGAATATGCCGAAGCCTTAGATAACTATAACGAAGCTCTGCGCCTAGAGGAAGACCCCTATGATCGCAGCTACATTCTCTATAACATGGGGCTGATTTACGCCAGCAACGGTGAACATGAGCAAGCTCTAGATTTCTACGATCAAGCAATTGAACTCAATCCCCGTCTTCCTCAAGCATTCAACAACATTGCGGTGATTCGCCACTACCAAGGGGAACAGGCAAAAGAGGCTGGAGAGGAAGAAAAAGCTGAAGATTACTACAGCAAAGCAGCTGAATATTGGAAAGAAGCGATTCGTCTTGCTCCCAACAACTACATTGAGGCACAAAACTGGTTGAAAACGACAGGGCGCTCGACAATGGATGTTTACTTCTAGTTGTTTGTTGTCTGTTCTTTGTACGACTAATGACCAATAGCCAATAACAAATATTATGATTGACCGCGAACAAGTTCATAAAGTTGCTAATCTCGCCCGTTTGGAAATGACGGAGGAAGAGGAAGAACAGATGGCTACTGACATGAGTAGTGTTCTGGATTATTTTCAACAATTGAGTGAATTGGATACTGATAATGTACCGCCCACTACCAGGGCAATTGATGTCAGCAATGTAACTAGAGCGGATGAACTACGCCCCTACCCTAACCGAGAAGCAATCCTCAAAGAAGCTCCTGATCCCGATGGTGATTTTTTCAGGGTGCCCAAAATTATGAGTGAAGAGTAATGAGAATTTAGAATTTAGAATTTAGAATTTAGAATTACTCTCTGCCTTCTAAAATTCTAAATCACTGTAAAACTTAGGTAACCAAAAAAAGGGGTATAAGTTTCTGGTTGAGGAGGAAAATATGGGAACAGGTATGCTAGTTCATGGGCAATGGACTCATGAAGTATACAAACAAGACGCCCAGGGAAGATTTATGCGGAATCCTACTCAGTTTCGCAACTGGGTTAAGGCTGATGCCTCTACGGATTTTAAACCAGAATTTGGTCGCTACCATCTTTATGTTTCCTATGCCTGTCCTTGGGCGCACCGCACTCTGATTATGCGGAACTTGAAAGGTTTAGAAGAGGCAATTACTCTCTCTATTGTTGATCCGTTGATGGATGAGGAAGGATGGGAATTTTCTGATGCTCCAGGTTGCATCCCTGATACAATAAATGGCGCTCGTTATCTACGGGAAATATATGTTAAAGCTGATCCCGAATGTACAGGACGGGTGACAGTACCAATACTCTGGGATAAAAAAACTAGCACAATTGTTAATAATGAATCTCGTGAGATTATTCGGATGTTTGACACAGAGTTTGCAGCGATCGCAAATTCAAATGTCAGCTTTTATCCAGATGATCTACAAGCAGAAATAGATCACACAATTGATGCCATCTACCAACCAATCAACAATGGTGTTTATCGTTCAGGATTTGCTACTACGCAGAATGCCTATGAAGAAGCAGTAACTGAATTGTTTGAGGCTCTTGATCATTGGGAAAGAGTTTTAGGCAAGCAACGTTATTTATGTAGCGATCGCATTACTGAAGCTGACTGGTGTATGTTTACTACTCTCTTACGCTTTGATCCAGTTTACTACGTACATTTCAAGTGTAATTGGCAGCGTATTGTTGATTATCCCAATCTGTGGAACTATCTGAAGGATCTATACCAGCAACCAGGAGTCAAAGAAACCTGCAATTTAGCTCATATCAAGCAGCACTATTATAAGAGTCATCCTTTTCTTAACCCCACCCGCATTGTCCCCAAAGGGCCGGTGATTAATTTCGAGGAACCCCATAATCGGCACTAGTACCGCTGCGCGGAATTAAGAATTAAGAATTAAGAATTATTATAGAGTAAGCATTCTATCGATCTAAACAACAAATTGCTCAAGGACAGGGGCAAGCACTGGATTATGATCAATTATGAGGGTTGCTACTTTTCGTGACCAAACCAAGCTATACTCTCCACAAAAACTTTCGCCTACCAATGGGATTCCCCCCAGAGTATTTTGATTCTGGGCTGGCATATCAGGCTCAGGCAGGAGACACTTTTATTGTCACTTATCCTAAATGTGGGACAACCTGGACTCAGCATATTCTCTGGATGTTGCACCACGATGGAGAACCACTCCCTTTAGGTAAAAATATTAATTTAGAAGTACCCCATCTAGAAGAAGTGGGAAGTGAGTTTGTCGCCGCTTTACCTGAACCCCGCTTGATCAAAACCCATTTAAGTTATGAGCTAACTCCCTATCATCCTCAAGCTAAATACATTTATGTAGCTCGTAATCCTTTTGATTGTGCAGTTTCTTTTTATTATCATACTAAAGGTTTTATCAAACATTATGATTTTGCTAAAGGCACTTTTGATGAGTTTTTTGAATGCTTTATTGCAGGAGAAGTAGACTGGGGTGATTACTTTGATCATTTGGTTCCTTGGATTGAACATAAACATGAGCTAAATGTTCTTTGTTTGACTTATGAAGCCATGAAAAGTGACCCCAAAGCTGCTATTATTGCCATAGCAACTTTTTTAGGTGCTGCGTATATTAAAAAAGTTGAAAACAGACGAATTCTAGAGAGTATTCTTGACCATACAAGCTTTACACGTATGAGTAAAGATCAAAGTCGTTGGTCTAGTGAGCGTCCAAATCATCTACCTCCATTTATTCGGAAAGGAGAGGTGGGAGATTGGAAGTCACATTTCTCAGCTTCCCAAACTCAGAAATTAACTCAAAAATTTAGGCAGAGAACAGCAGGTACAGAAGCCGCAACCATCTTCCAGAATGCTTCATCTCCTGTTATTTGACTTTCAAATCTCTCTCTTAAATTTTTTCCCAATAACCTGATTATTATTTTTGCTTAATGAACGATACTCAAACAACGCTAAATAAAGCAATTGCTCTCATTCTCCAATATCTAGAAAGTAATTGGCATCCAGAGACAAAAGTCATTAATTCTCAAACTGCTGATGTCCTCAAAGAAAAATTAGATTTAACTTTACCAGATGAGGGAGTAGCTTTAGAGGAATTAATTCCTGTAGTAGAATCTTACCTTGAGTATAGTGTCAAAACAGGTAGCACTCAATTTTTCAATTTACTCTTTAGTGGCTCTAGTATTCCCGGAATATTAGCAGAAATGGTCACTAGTGCCACTAATACCACCATGCACACCTATGATGTTGCCCCAGTAGCCACACTGATGGAAATCGAATTGATTAAAAATTTGAATAATTTAGTGGGGTTTAATCAAGGTGAAGGTTTGATGGTGACGGGAGGGAGTAATGCTAATTTGATAGGAATGCTTTGTGGACGACATCAAGTTTTACCTGAAGCTAAATTGAAGGGATTGGGTAATCATCAGTTAGTAGCATTTGTTTCAGATCAGGCTCATTATTCCTATGGAAAAGCTGCTAATTTGATGGGAATAGGTATAGAAAATTTAGTCAAGGTTAAGTCTGATGTTGAAGGGAAAATGATTCCCGAAGCCTTAGAAACTGCCATTCAAGAGAGTTTATCAGAGGAGAAAACACCTTTTTTTGTTGGTGCAACTGCCGGAACTACAGTTTTAGGGGCTTTTGATCCTTTACCTCCGATTGCTGAAATTACTAGGAAGTATGACTTGTGGTTTCACGTAGATGGTGCTTGGGGTGCGCCTGTGTTATTTAGTCAAAAACACAAGCATTTGTTAGCAGGAAGTCAGTTAGCTGATTCTTTCACTTGGGATGCTCATAAGTTAATGGGAGTTCCTTTAATTTGTTCGGCTATTTTAGTGAAAGAGCAAGGAATCTTGCAAAAAGCTTGCTCTGGTGGAGGTACAGATTATTTATTTCATGATGATGAAAATACTTCCTATAATTTAGGTCAAATCTCCTTACAGTGTGGTCGTAAAGTAGATGCTCTCAAACTATGTTTGTGTTGGAAGTACTACGGCAATAAAGGTTATCAACAGCAGGTGGATAATTTGTTTGAAATTGCTAGTTATGCAACAGAGTATATCCATAATTGTGATAATTTAGAGTTGATAACCCAACCAACATTTTTAAATATTTGTTTTCGCTATCTTCCCAAAGAAAATCAGCTTAATTCTACTGCTATAGACCAGCTTAATCTAGAAATACGCAAAAAATTAATCTACTCAGGTGAAACATTTGTAAATCAGGCTCGTTGTCAAGGTAAGATTATCATTCGTTTAATTCTAGCTAACTCTGAATTACAAAAAGCCGATCTAGAAAGGTTTTTCGATAATTTACTGAATGCTGGTAAAATGTGCGAAGCTACTGAAGTATAGTAAGAACAATGAAAGTTGGTAATATTCCTCAAGAGCTACACCAAGGTATTTGGGAGTTAATTTAGTCAAAATGATGCCTGTAAACCAATAGTTAACTGCCAATCAGTTTCGAGTTGGGGACCATCCAAGGATTGAACAAGAGGTAATGCAAATTCAATACCTAAGCGTGTTCCTTTGAGAGCACCACTGGGAGCATAGAGGTTCAACCCTAAACCTAAGTCTAACCGTTCACCACCCCGTAGATCTGGGTCAGCAGTGGGAATCATCATGGGATTGAGAAGAGGATCAGCTCCACTGATATTACCCAAAGTTTTGAAGTCAAGCCGCAATGAAGTACTGAGCCAATCTACCCATTTACTAGCAATCCAGCCTGTGAGATTAAATTGATCTCCGAGCTGATAATCATTACTATTTTCTCCCAAGCGGACTATAGCACTTCCCTGAGCTCCCCAAGAAAACTTATCTACCTGACCTAAATAAGTAATACCAGGTCGCAGATCAAAAGTACCAGAGCCAATTTGCATCGGATAGGGTAGCCTCACATTGTTACCTGCTGGCGTATCATCTCGCTCGTCAATTGAGCCAGTAGGAAAACTCATCCCTAGATTAAAGTGCAAGCGCTGTCGATTTTGACGCAGGACGTTGTAAAGTGCTGTCAGCTGAAGGTCACCAAATCCTTCTGAATTGGTGGTAAAGTTCACCCCTGTACGGGTAACGTGATCCATCTCCTTCAAGACATAAGGAAGCATCACCATCAAGGTAAGATCATCTGTTGGAGCGTACATTCCCCCAAACATGTGCATTTCCATGTCCATGTCAGTCGGAGTCACAGGAAACTGCTGCAAAACTTCCTGATCACTTAGATCCTCAGTACCATCACGGTTCCCATCCATCCTCATCAACATATAACGGTAGGAGAACATAAACTCCCCCGCTTGATGGGTATGCTCACCCATCACACTAATAGGAGCATGACCATCGGGTCGAGCTGAAGTCCATTGTAGTTCACCACTACCAGAGTGACTCCCATCATTACTATCACTCAATAAGAGATTAAAATTGTCAACATTCTGGACAGAGAAAGTAGGGAAAATATCCTGAGCATCCCGCTGTAGTGATAAAGTAGTCGAGGTTAGAGATGGTAGCTCATCAGGGGTAATGCCAATATTAGTAGCTTTTAACGGTTCAGCAACCGACTCTGTCATTGCTGTAGTTTGGTTCGTTAAAACCTGTTCACTAACGGCTCCAGGGTTATTCAGTTCAAGCGGTGGGTTTTGACCAATCTTGATCGCATTAATTGGTTCTAGTGCTTCTGCTGTGAACTCGTTAGCTAACTCACCAGTTGCCTCATTAGTAGCAGTTGTAGGCAAATTTTTTAGAGGTACTGAGTTATCTTTCGTGACGGAATACTCTGCTAGCTCAGCCTTAGTTGTTGCTGAACAACTCAAGAAAATTCCTAGCGTAACTAAACTAATTTGGGAGCAATTCCACTTCACGGGGCAAACCTCTTATCAAAGGAAGCAAATTAAATATTAGTTACATAAGTTAGTCAGGTCTATTGCCTGAGTCAAAAGACAAATTGTCACAGTTGGTAATAATACCAGTTAAAATGTAATAATCCTTAATCAGCTATTTCGGCTACTCTACCTATGTTTGAAGGCTTTTGGGATAACGTCCTTCGTTATCCTCGCTACATGATTAGCATCATTTTCGGCATCTTCTATTCATTCTTCTTGTGGTTTAAACCACTTCTAGATCGTCCTGTAACTGCGATCGCACTCATACTTATGATAGTGGCAGGTTTCTTTTTCATTACTTTCACCCTTCGTGCCATGCTAGGGCTGAGTTCAGTTTAGACTAGAACAATAAACTGCCCATATTGT
The DNA here is from genome assembly GCA_010692635.1 of Symploca sp. SIO2C1. GTDB lineage: Bacteria > Cyanobacteriota > Cyanobacteriia > Cyanobacteriales > Coleofasciculaceae > Caldora. Next base: position 8,832 of record JAAHGL010000188.1, read on the forward strand.
TAGCAAGGGGGCATTATGGCTACAAATCGCCGTATTTCTCGAGTGTCTTCCTTAATTAAGCAGGAAGTCAGTCAAATGTTATTAAGCGACATCAAAGATGATCGTGTAGGTGCTGGGATGGTGAGCGTCACAAATGTAGACGTTTCTGGAGACCTCCAGCACACAAAAATCTATGTGTCAATTTATGGCACTGACGAAGCAAAGGCAGAAACTATGGCTGGATTAGAGTCTGCCACAGGTTATGTCCGCCGGGAATTGGGTAAACGCATCCGCTTACGCCGTACACCAGAGGTCAAATTTATTGAAGATAGAGGTCTCGAGTATAGCGATCACATGATGACATTGCTCAATCAACTCTCTCAGGAGCGTCAGAACAAAGAGGTCAATCATGCTATATCTGAGCAGGAAGAATAATTATAGCGTTTCTCATTTATATGAGGTACAGAGTTCTTGGTTTTTGGGAATGGGGAATAGGGAATAGGGAACAATTCCACGTCGAAAAAGAAGATGAGAAACAAGTCAATTTCCCTTGGAGCCTTCTGCCTTGGAGCCCTCTGCCCTCTGCCTCCTTTCTCAAGAGTATATATTTTGTCATTTGTAGTAATTGATTGGCTACCAATGACAAAGCGGGAAATTTCCTCAAAGCCTGACAAGTTGGAGGAAATTTCCCGCTTTTTGTGGGAGCATCCCATTTTGGAAAAAGCATTACCAAAAGTAACGACATAGCAAGGGTTTCAGCCCCATTAAAAGAGCTAAATCGCCAAAATGGGATGCTTCCCTTTTTGTGAGCTCAGCGTATTGTATACTTATTTGCTTGTTGAGGTCTTAGATCAAATTAACCAATTATCAATTATCAATTATCAATTATCCATTGATAATTGCTAGGCAATTTTTCGAGGTCTTTCTTAGCATGGGATTAAAACTAGAACATTCATCTGAGTCAAACTCTCTACCCAATTTGGAGAACCTCTCCTTAGAAGAAAAAGTAGCCCAAATGATAGTAGTTAGAGCATCTGGCTACTTGTTCGATCACCAAATTCAGTATCCAGATTGGGAACCTCCAGCAAAGCAACTACAGCATTGGTTGCAGGATTTAGGTGTTGGTGGAGTGATTTTAGTGGGAGGTAGCGCTGGAGAAGTTGCTATCCGGTCGCAACAACTGCAAAACTGGGCAAAAGTTCCTTTACTTATTGCTGCCGACATCGAAGAAGGGGTAGGTCAACGATTTGCTAGTGCTACCTGGTTTCCTCCACCTATGGCAATTGGGGCAGTTGCAGCTAAAGACGAGCACCAAGCGCAGCTGTATGCTTCTCAAATGGGAGCCATCACTGCTCAGGAAGCCTTGGCAATTGGCATTAACTGGATACTGGCACCAGTAGTTGATGTCAACAACAATCCCCAAAACCCAGTGATTAATGTGCGGGCATTTGGTGAAAAAACAGCAGTTGTCAGTCAATTAGCTACTAGCTTCATCCAAGGTACTCAAAAGTATCCTGTGTTAACTACTGCTAAACATTTTCCTGGACATGGAGATACAGCAACAGACTCTCATTTAGAGTTGCCTGTATTACCTCATTCGCTCTCACGGCTAGAGGAAGTTGAATTGCCACCCTTTAAAGCCGCGATCGCTTCTGGGGTAGATGCCGTTATGACTGCCCATCTTTTGATTCCCGCTTGGGATGAAAAATACCCAGCCACATTATCTCGACAGGTGCTGACTCAATTGCTGCGGGGCAGTTTCGGATTTGAGGGATTGATTGTCACCGATGCTCTAGTGATGGGGGGAATCGCTAATGATTATGGTGCTGATGAAGCCCCAGTTATGGCAGTGGAAGCCGGTGCTGATATTTTGTTGATGCCCGTTAGCCCAGCAAGAGCGATTCAATCGGTATGTGAGGCTGTAGCTACAGGACGCATTTCACCAGAGCGCATTCAGGCTTCAGTCAAGCGTATTTGGCAAGCCAAGGCTAAAGTATGCGGTAAATTAGGCACACAGGCAAGCAGAGGAAAAGATTCCGATTTAAAAGCCCTAACTCAAAACCCATTAGTCGAACTCGCACAACCATCCGCCTTCACTACAGTAGCCAATATTCTGCAAGATTCTCAGAAAGTTGGTGGTTCGATACCTTTGCCACCAGAACCTTCCAATACTAACCGTAAACTCTGTAACCTGATTGTGGTCGATGATGCCTTAAATTGTGAATTTTTGGGACGTAATGCTCCTGCAGTAGTCCTACCAAGACAGCTAGGTTACGAATTACAACTATTAGACCGCTATACTCCATTGGTTGCTAAAGATTCATGGGATTCTAGTTTAAATCAACCAACTCTGGTACAGTTATTTATTCGAGGTAATCCGTTTCGGGGTAGTATAGGTCTAACGCCAGTGGAAGAAAATTTCCTTAATAAACTCTTAAAAAATAATAATCTACAAGCTCTGATGATTTATGGTAGTCCCTATGTCTTAGAACAGCTTCAGCCAAGTTTGTCTTCAGAGATACCTTATGTATTTTCCTATGGGCAGATGCCAGAAGCTCAGACTGTCGCCCTTGAGGTTCTCTTTGCTAAAAGCAATCGAGTTCAGACTGTTACAGAATTTATTTGAGTTACAGAATTTATTTGAGTTTTATTAACTTTGCCCTAACCTAGTCTTGACAGTTTCATCATGGATCAGTGCTGAACTGACTGCCGGTAAATCATAGTGTGTAGTGATTTTATCCCTAAATAGGAATAGTTTTACCAAAGAACAAGACTTTGACCTTTAGTAATTCCTATTAATGGGGGTAGATGGTTAGTAACTTTCTATACAGAAATAAATTTATTCTCACGCTAGTGATTCTTCGATTAGTATAAGTGTAGCTCCATTCTTTTGCAGGCTAGAACTATGAGTGTCAACACATTACCATCTAAATCTAAACCTTCTGTACGTTATTCCATCAATGTTCTCCAAGATGAAGCACGTCAACTGGTGGAAAAAGGAATTGTCAGTCGTCAACAGCCGATCTACGTCCTCTGTCAATACATTCCTGCTCGGGATTGGGTATGTGTTGAGTTTGAACTAGAGGAGGGTGACTTTTTGCTGCGCGATCGTATTGCGGATCTTGTAGGTTCTGAAGAATGGGAAAATGACTAGAGAACTTTACTGGAAGTGAGAGTAGAAAAGAACTAAAGCTGAGAGCTGGCAAAGAATTGAGCACTGCCAGACTCCTTAGCTAGTTAAACATCAATCTAGGATGCTACTCTTGCTCATTTGTCTCCTTCCCTAGGATTTTGACAGGAAAGTGCATTCCTTTAACTATTAACTGAAAGTAGCATTTGAGCTAAAAATTTAAAGAATCTTGATATTAATGCACTATTAATACTAAATTCTGTTTTACAACCCCGTTTTGAGCAAACTCCGAAAACCCTGTAGAGACCTTGCATGCAATGTCTCTACTATTTTGATATAACAAGATTATATTTACTAAATTACGCATAATGTGAATTAGATACCCAAAACAGACAATATCAATTGCCGTAGGGGCGGGTTTAGGGTCACCGTCAGCAAATTTGGTGAAAGTATTAATACAAAACCCGCCCAAGCGATAACCAAGGGAATTTAGAATTGGGGATTGGTTGCATTAACCTGGGGATGGCGTTGGGCGAGTTTTGATCCCAATATTCGGGTCAAATGGGTTGGTTTGTTGCTAAACCCGCCCCTTGTATCTACGATATGTACAATTTAATTCACATTAGACGTAAATTTGCTATGACGAGTTGGTAATGGCAAAATTTAGTTCGATTGCCTCAACTGCTCTAACTCAGTACGGAGGGCAGAAATTTGCGCAGTTAGTTCTTCAATTTCTTGCTGTGTATTAGTTGTAGTAGTACTTGTCGGTGGTGTTGCCGAGGTATTAGTAGGTGTATCTGTTGATGCCGAACTAGCGGAATTATTTGGTTGTGTCCACATTGATTCCATATAACTTCGGGCTTCTTGCTCAGTGATTTTTCCTTTTTCTTCCAACGTAGCCAACTGTTGATCAAAGTCTGAATTCAGCTGAGAAAAGTTTTCTTCTCGCTTTTGAGGATCTTGCAGAGATTCGATGAGGACAGTTGTTGCCCCCAAGGAAACGTGGAAGCCAGTTTGTAGGAACTTTACGAGATTGTTGGAATCCATTGAATTAAAAACCCGCTGGAGACCCCTACCTGCTCGGTGTGGGGAGGAAGCGGGGCGGGTTTTACCACTTCCCAACTGGTTGAAAAAGTTGAGTTGTTAAGAAGTATAACTTATCCGGCTTGCTCCAGGTACTGGTTTAAATCATCAATTAAGCGAGTCAGTTCAGCTTCTGTACTTAAGCGTATGCGATCATCACGAAGAGTAATGAGAACTTTCGCAGCAAAAGGACTACCATAGATATTGGGATTGCAGAAAACTTCGAGAAACACATTCCCACTAAATTGGTACTCCATAGGTTTTTGGGGAGTTGGTCTACCAGAACCCGAAGCCTGGGTAGTAGCTTTAAGGCTTTGCATCAATTGAGCGATCGCACTTTTTAAATCTCTAGCAGCATCGGCGGTGAATGAGAAAGAAACCGAACCATCAGCCAGATTCAGTGTTAAAGGTGAGGTAGACATAAGCAATTGGGAAAATTGATAACTCGCCAAATAATATTACACGGATATTGCTAATGGCTAATTGCTAATTGCTAATTGTTAATCGGGAAGAAGATGTAGCTATATTGTCTCCCTCAGTTCTCCGAGCTACATCAAACTCTCCTGCCTTCATAGAGCAATTGGATATTTTATTTGCATCCCTTATTTTCTTTGCCGACACTGAACCATTGCCAGCCTTCGTAAACGTCCTAGTAAGGGCTGTAATGAGCCTGGAGCAGTGACATCGTTAAATGCTAAAGTTTTTTGTCTACTGCCTCTTTTTCTTCTGTTTCGACAAACATGACTGGAACACAAATCTTTCACAACTCGAACACATTTGTCTTCAAAATTTTCTCACTCAAATTTTAGATTGTGTAACTCACGAAGCATCTGCAATTCAGCAAATATTTCTTCATC
>JAAHGL010000189.1 GCA_010692635.1 Symploca sp. SIO2C1
TGCTCCTCCAGTCTTTGAGTGAGCCGTTTCTCAGCGAAAGATTATTGCTGAGATGGAGAAGCTATTGTCTCACAATAAGGTTTGCGTAAATATTACGCAAACCTTATTTTTTTGTCCAAAGTCCAATTAACTTTAACCTCTATTGATCTAATTAAGCTCTATCAAAAAAACCTCGGATAGTCACTACCCGAAGTAAAATGAGAATTTAAGGTAACTTCCCCCCCTTCAAGGGTGGAAGTTCTATGCAACTAGCAATCTACTTTCAATTGCAACAGCATGACACTTATCATCTAAAAAAGTAACTTCGACTCCATATTGAGCCAAATATTCTAAAACCCTTGAAGTATCAGCATTTGAGCGAAAACCAAACACTTCACACAAATCAACCCATAGCAAAATAAAGCCATTTTCAATTGGTTTACAATTATTAGAAGTCTTAGAACTCTCCTTTATTTCCTCCAATGCTTGTTTAATACTTTCGCTATTTTCCCAAGCATCTCCAAGGAAACTAACAGCAATTGATTCCCCTAAATCGACCAAAAAATCATCATTTTCCTCACTCTCTTCAGTGAAATCAGTCTCCTCAGTTTTTTCATTTTCTATCACTAACACTCCAGCCTGTCTAACAATTTCTGGAGGATTTAAAAAGTCATCTTTCTTGCTTATGGAGTTAGTTTCTGTTTGTACAACTTTTGGCTGTTCAGTTTCTATCTGTTTATCTTCTAGCTCTTGATTTAGCTGTTCTAACGAGTTAAACCATTCCTCAATTGCTCTTAAAGAAGTAGGCTTATTGAACTCAGCAAGAACTTTTCTTGCTCCCTTTTTCTTAACTGAATATTTACCACCAGATTCAGCTATCAAAACATAGTTTTTAGTAGCTATTAACTCTTGAATTTTATCAGCTTTAGTTGGTCTTTTTTTTGTAGTCTTAGCTTTAGTTTTGGTCATCTAACTTCATCCTATTTGCTTCTTACATTTTAACAGAAACTTATGTTCATCTTTGTCTCCTTGTACCAGCTTGCCAGTAAGGTTTACCAACCCATCCACATTTAGGGCATTTATGACCATCCGAACCGGGGATTATAATTGCTTCTTGACAAATACCTTCATCAAGACTTTGTTGACAGACTCCATAACGATAGTCAAGGTAATCAAGCTCTTGTAGTTTTCCAACTAAAGTTTTAGTTGTCAGGACACTCTTACTTTTTCTTATCTGAGCAAGAAGATTTTCAATCCTCTCAACACCAACCCTGTAACCATGCCACTGATCTTCTGGTCTAACCCCCCAAGAAACTGTAATATCTAAAAGATCAACCCTTTTGCCGCCATCAATTGGCAAGATAAGACTATCACTTTTGGTACAAGTAACTTCTATCATTAATTATTGCCTCCCTGAATCACCTCTTTAGGATCAAGTTGTTGCAATTCATCAAGCGCGATCGCTACTGACTCCAGATAGTTGATACCTTGATTCTGTGTCAAATAACTGATCTTGGTCTTTAAGGTTTTAAGTGCAACCTCTGAAGACAATCCCTTAGCATCCTGAAGCCAACCAGCAACCAAAGAGATCAATAGCTGGTAAGCAAGCTCTGGTGATAATTCAGAAGGTAAAGAAGCATTACCGTACTGCTTACACCAATTAACAATTACGTCGGGCTTGTGTCCAGTTATTGAACGAACTGTTTTGACAATTTTGTTGTGTTCTGGGTGGCTCCCCTTAATTAGGCTAAGGCTGACAACATTATCCTGCTTAGCTTGCTGGGGTTGCTGAGGTTGGGGCTTAGGTTTAGGTTGCGACACTGGCTTATGCTTAGGCAAGTCACCCGCCATTGCATCCAGTAGCCCTGAATCCTGCCTTTGATTTTTGAGATGTTGACGCGATCGTATTGCCGCTGCTCCAGAAGTCTTTTTACGTTGCCCTATCAACCGGCGCATCTCACCTTTTTGATCAGGATCACTGGTGTTCTGGTAGACATAGTTAATAGTCCATAACTGATCACGGAAGTAACGCCCCATACCCGTTAACCTTTCACAGCATTCCTTCAGAGCGTCTTTTTCTGCCACTTCCATTAATGACCCCTTCCATTGCCCACGGGGTTTGGCATAACCATTGGCTTCAAAGACCACACCAAGAACACTGAGACGTGATCTCACAACAGGACGCCCCGACTCATCGATCCAAGTTCCGACTGTCTCTTGCAACCAAAAGCCACGCCCCACAACATCATTCAACCTATCTTCATAGGCTTGCCAGGGAACATACACATAGTCAATTTTGGATTGATGTTCCTTGGAATAGCCCAACTCATAGTTTTTATGTTCCTCTGGTGCAAAAGGTTCTTGCAACTGAGGCAGTAAATCCCAGAAGGTTTTACCCTCTAAATTCTTATGCCTTAGTTCGTACTGGGTTGAAATTGGTGGGAAGTTATGCCCAAGAGAAACGGTTTGAGCAATTACTGGTTGCTGTTTTGTCGGTTCTAGTTCGTAGTCCATCTTAATTAATTGTTGTCAGCAAGATTATTAGCGATAAGTTCAAAATAAGTATCAATCAATCGACGGGAAAATATATCAATTCTTCCGTTATCAATCAAACCAGCAACTTGCTTAATATTGAATTGAAAATTCATCGGTTTATGATGTTTATGTAAGTCAACAACTGTAAGGCAATAAGTATCTGGCATCTCACCAGCAATCCAAATCTCATAATTCCACTCATAAGTTTCATCAAGAAGATAAAGTGCTTGTTTGCAATTTGTCTTCAAGACTTCCATCTGTTCAATAAACTTTTCCATCGGATCAGCGATTGCATTCATGCTAGCTTGTAAAGCATTATCAATTCTTTCGGCAACACGAAATCCCAGCGGTGTCAACAAGGCTTTGCCGAAAGCCATCTCGATCAGTCCTTTATCCCTCAAAGCAACCATTGTCCTTTCAGGATAACTATTGCAATAACAAAGAACAGAGTAAGGGTGATTAGATAGCATCAAAAGAAGGACTTGCTCTTGCTTCTCACTTAATTCAACTGATACAGTTAATTCTTCCTCAACTTCCTCAAGTTCAGCTTCTTCAAGTTCCTCAGGTTCTATCTTTGAGTCAAATTCCTCAATCATTTCCTCAGCCTGTTCTACCATCCAATAGAAACGATCTGTAGCCAATCTCAAGTTAATAAAACTAGCATCAAGATTACGTTTCTTAAGCTCTTGACGCAATTGTCTCAACTCTTCTTTGAGTATAGGGCGATCGCCATCCCATGACTCTCTTTGCACATTTGCCATTAATCAATCCTCTTTGTTGTCCTTAACTATTATACTATACGAGTACTATGCGAGTACATCAGAGTAACTTACAAAAGTTAATCATAGATGGTCAGGACAGGAAGGCAGTTGAACGGGAATAGAGTAGTATACAAGTAGGATAGTATGCGAGTAGATATGAGAGATTCAATTTACACAGACAAAAAGCAAAGAATTGGGCTAACCCTGACACCACAGGCGATAGACTGGTTAGAGAGCGTCCGAAGCGCAATAGGAGCAAGCTCAAAAAGTGATGTAATTGAGGTAATAGCCAGAAATAAGGTATCAAATAGAACCTTAAGCGAATTAGCTATAAACGATCGGTAGTGAATATTTTTCCTGAGTTTGTGAAAAGCCTTTAGAAATACCAAAATCCTTAAGAACGCGCAACGATCGGCAATCGTTGCGCAAATATTCTAACGAGAAAAAGATCCCTGATGCGATCGTAGCCAGCTACCAACATTGCCAGACACGTCAACCCCATCAAGGTAGATACGAACAACAAGCCGCAAGAATTTACGCCCAGTCAAGGCTTTGAGTTCTTGCTCAATTTCAGCAGTTGCCCGTCCAATCTCAATATACCAAGCAATTCCATAAATGATAGCATCCAAAGCGCACTAGAAAGAAGTTGATCCTCAAAATTATTTGATCCACAATTTTGTAACTACATTAAAATAATCGCTGGATGCAGCATTTTTCCCTACTACTTTCAAATCTATAAAATGTTCTCCATTTGTTGTAATTACAAACGGCATAATCTTGGTAATATTATATTGAAAAACGCTAGAATACCAATCAACTGTTCCTTGATTAATATTATCTATTTCTAGCGCAATAATTCCCCGATTAGTTGAAGGGGAACCAAGTAAAAAAAGAGAATAACTACCCTCATTTAAATTTACTTTCCATCTCACCACATCATTTATTACAGCAGGGTTTTGGTAGGAAAAAGTTTCATAAAGTTGTAATGAAACATTAGTCTGATGAGTCATAAGAGCACCAGATACTACCTCAAGGTCTTTATAAAAAATACTATCTCTTTTTTCTAAAGCCCAATTACCTCCTGGAAGGCGACAGACAGCACCAGTTCCCAGCAAATTAGAATTATAAAAAATTTGTTCAAATGTAAGTGCAACAGCTTGTTGAGCTACAACATTCTCATTTTCAATATTAACACTTCCAGATTCATTATTACTTCCAGATTCTAATCTCAATTTCTCTTGCTTATAAGCTTGTTTCTGCGAATCGTCATTCAACCATGCTTGAGCAGCAGCTAAGTCAATAGGAATGTGATCTGAGCTAGGAGTATAGAGTGTACCACGCCACAAAATAAAAAAAGGTAAAGCATCAACGGGTAAATCTTCAAAAGATACTAAAGAATAGCGATCGCGGCTTGACCGATTGGGGTAAACATAGCTAGGATAGTTCATTTACTTCTCTTCCTCTTTCTTATCCCCTTTCAATTTATAGACGCCTGATGACAAAATCAATGAACGTGCCGCATCAACATAACTAGAATCCCTTCCCTGAAAATCTAGTGCTTTCTGCTCGTGCGCGATCGCCCTTTCTATTATCTGTTGCCCTTCTTCTGTTTCTGCATATTCCAGTAGATATTGCCAGAGTGCAGCCCCTAATGACAGGTTTTTGCGCTCAGCTAAGATGATTGCCGCTCTTTGAGACGCAAATCCTGATAACGGAGGGAAAACCCTAATCCCTCCTGTCTTCTCTAATTCTTCTTCTCTAAAATAGCCGCACACTCTGGTTTTTGCCTTTTTACTACCTACTATTCCATTACACAACAAAAATCTTCCTTTGAAAGATGAGTATTTTTACTCAAGCATTTTAGTAGAATAATATACTAAAATAAGATTAGCGGGTAAGGAAAAGACTTTTCACAAACTTAGGAAAGTTACAAAAATAATAACCCCTGCTAGGACAGCCCAACAGGGATACAACAAAAAAAGTTAACTCGATCATGTCACAGATAGAAACAGACCGCAAGATAGAACTGAAAGACGAAACCTACAAAGACAAGAACAAACATTACTTGTACTTGCCTCAAGCTCGTGTAGCGTACATCTGGGAGCAGTTCAAAAAAACAGGCAAAGGTGGACGATCCGGAAAGATAAAGTCAATCTATGTTGCTTTTGACAATATTAAACAGTGCCGGGAATTTGAGGAAACAATGAAGGCACAATATGGTGTGTACCGAGTCAAGGCAAGAGGAGCAAGACGAGTCTTAGATTGGGAGTACGAAGTCAAAATACAAGGTGACTTCAGCATTGAAGAAATTAAAGGCATTATGCTTCACGTAGAAGCTGTTTACCCAGAAAAGACAGTAGTTACAGGTGAGGGTAGCTACAGAAAAGAATTAAAAATCAGACCAATTAGCGCTCCAAGACAGACAGAATTTAGAAGAATCTCTACAGTTATCGAACATGCACAAATCGGCAACTGGCAATTAGTTTGGTTTGCAAATTTAAGCAAAGAGCAACGAAGAAGTAGAGCCTTATTTTGTTGACTAAAACTCTATCTTTACGAAATGCGATCATAACCACAAAAAACAGGATTTATTTCCTTATACTAAGCTCACTCGGTTCAGTTAAACCAGTTGATTGAACAGTTGAACTGAGTAGCGATCGCTTTTTTACCAGGATGCTTTTACCCAGAAGCCGTCCCAAAGTGACCGGGACGGCTCCAGCAAATAGGACAAGAGTGTGACCAGCACCCTTGTTGAGAATGCAGACAAGCAGAGTATCTACCAGGAAGCAGAAACCCCAAGATAGTAAATTCTTTATGCCTAGCAACCATATTCTAACTAATGATCGCTTGTACTACAAGCTTCACATCCAGGAAGCCTTAGACTGGCACGAGCAAGGAGACTTGACAATCAAGGGGCTCATCAAGGCTGTTATCCTCTGTGCCAAGAAAAAAGGACAGAAGTTAACTATCACAAGCGTTACCGATTTTTGCGAGTTCCTAGGCATCAAGAGAAGGAACTTTTACCAAGCAAAAGCTAGATTAATCCTCGAAGGCTTTCAAATAGAAATATCTGGTAATTATAAACTGACGATGTGGTATGAAGAGGAAACTGTCACACTACCTGAGGAAGAAAAAAGCACAACTGTCACAAGTGACACTTTGGTGACCCAGCCTGATTTTTTTTACCCAACCTGTGATCAAAAAGTCACACCTACAATCACCGGGTGTGATCAAAAGATCCCAACCTGTGATCAAAAGATCCCAACCTGTGATCAAAAAGTCACACCCCACTTATATATAAAACCAGATCTTATTCCAGATCTTTGTCCAGATCGCGCACGAGGCGCGGAACACACACAAAAAAAAGCAACGGATTTAGAAACTAAGCAAGAAAAGCCTGTCAATGTCGATACAGTCAGAGTTTTGGAAAATACCGGTTTCCCTGGCAAGCAAAATCAAGAAACTTCCCTACAACAGGAAGCATTTCCAAAGGATCAATATTCCGGCGGAGCGTGTGATAACAAAACAAAAAAAACAAAATTTCTTATTTCCAAAGAGAGGTTAGAGGAGCTTGAGGAGAATTATGAGTTTGGGAATGACTTGGCGATCGCTTCACGCCATGAACTACAGGCTTTAGCCAACAGCGTATTCCCAGACAGAATTAAGCTTTACAGGCTCAAGACTGGGAAGATCCTAGGCGAACATGCAAACGATTTGGATAGGGGATTTATCAAGTTCTTTGCTTGGAAATACTGGGGGAATGAACAGGAACTGAAGAAGGCAAGTGACACTATTCGGAGTTATGAGAGTGACCCCAGCAAGTGGCAGACGCTTTGTTTAGCTGTTGACGAGTGGCAGGAATACTTAGCCAATCCTGAGAAGATGCTCAAAGAGTCTAGGCAACGGGCTTCTAAAGGTTCTGAGCTTGATGAGCAAATCACTTCCAAAAGTGATTTAACTGCGTTTAAGCGAATTGCTTTTCAACAAGAGCAAGCCAAAAAAGCCCGTGAAGTAGCTCAAAAAGAACAAGAACGTGGTGAGGTATCAAAACAAGATGAAAGAGGTGTTGATGAATCGCATAGCCCTCAATCAGAAGATGATTTTGTGCAGGCTCCAATGCCTGAAGAATTTAAGCAGCAACTTGAACAAATGAGAAAGAACATCCGTACTCAAAAAATCAATAGGGTCGTTGGTGAAGTGTCATGCATTAAATTCATGTGACAGTTCGGAGCCCATCTATTTTTATCAATGTGACAGTTGACTACTTTTCACAAACTTGGGAAAACGGCGATCGCTCAAACTTCCAAAAAAAGGATCTTCCTTGTTAGAGAATAAAATACAACAAACAACAAAAAGAAAGTTATGAAAGCCGACGATAGATTGCCTCAGCGTGTTTAAACTAGAACTTGAAGCACCAGGTCAACTACCTGTTATAGTACCTGAAGTTTTGGATCTAGAGACCCCAGTACCAGTAGTTGCGAAAAGCTCATGCCAAAATCAACAGAACAGATAGATATACTCATCCAGCAGGTTGGAAGACTAACTGAGGGGTTAGTTGAGTTCCGACTTGCTATCACTGAGAGTATCAATGACTTTAAGATTACTCAGAGTGAAGTTCTCAAAGAATTTAGACAGACTATTACAGAGACCTTAAACGAGTTTAAGACAGCGCAGACTGAGAGCCTTAATGAGTTCAAACAAGCACAGACAGAAAGCTTTGCAGAGTTCAGAGAAGAATTTAAGACGGATATAGCAGAGATTAAGCAGACCCTCAAAGAACAAGCTGTAATTTCTGCTAGTCAAGCTGAGACTACATCCAGGCTGGTGGCTATTGTGGAAAAGCTAGTAGCAGAAAAATAAAACCTCATTTTTTAAATATATCATCAGTACATTCTGTCCACTGTACGGGTGGACGTGTCCACTAGACTCATTTAGCAGTACACTGGACACGTCCAGTAGACCCATTTTTGTGATGGATGCCGAGATAGATAACTTCCCAGTCAGCCAGTTGCAAGAACGATACGGCATTGGCAAACAAGCAATCTACAATCGATTAGAAGCACTGAGTATTAAGCCGTTTAAGGAAGGAAAGCACAGTTATGTGACTGCCAGTGATCTGCGATCGCTAGATCGATTGCACAATCATATCCAGAGCGGGGGTAGCATGGCTGACTTTTCCTCACACAACAAATCAAAATCGTTTAGTCAACTGGACAAGGTGGACGTGACCAGTGGACTAGTTGAAGTTACTGAATTGTTAGCTGTAATAGAAGCTTGTGTCAAAGCATCAACAGAAGCTGCGATATCTGCTATTCAACCTAAATCCCCATTGTGGTATCACTGGGAGCTTACTAAGGTTATGGAGGCAGGAATTCTGCTTACTACTGCTGAGGTCAAGGAATTAATCGGAGTCAAGCCAGTATGCCAAGGTGGACAAAAATTTTATAAGCGAGGTTCCTGGACATTCGTTAAGTCTGGAAAGATTGGTTCACAAACTGCCTGGAGGGTTTCGCTAAAATCATAGACAAGATGACCCCGTGCCCTACAAGGCTTTTTGTGGGGAAAGAATCTCATTTCGCCCGAAATCAACCCAAAATCAACCCCGAATGTACGGCATAATTGAGAGGGAAGATTAAGCAAGTAAGAACATGGGCAGGCAAAGCAGAAGAAAATGGTCAAAAGGAATGAGTCAAATTCCTCTCAAGAAACGGGGGAAACTGGGAAAAAATTTGCAACGGGAGATGGAGCAGTCTTCAATGATGATACAATCCCGCTGCTCTATTGGTGAAGATGGACAATTGCAGCCTATGGTCGATATGCAATGGGGCAAGGAGACAGGATGCTTAAACGTCGATGAAGCCATTAAACACGGCTTAGTCTTTCTAGAAGCTGCGATCGCATCCTTGACAGACACATTGTTAATGAAATTGTTTATTGAAGAAATTGGGATGGAATCAGACACTGTTTTCTCGCTTCTTAGAGAGTATCGAGAGTACAGAAATAAAAATTTTACCAGTAATGATAAACACACTCAAAAAGCAATAGGATATTTGTTGAAAAGTGAGAAAGAACAGACAGAGCAATTTCTTACCCAGTTTCTTCAAGACATGGAAATAGAAGAAGCAGCAATTAATGCAGTTATTGCTAACTTAGGAATACTAGATCAGCTTCAAGATATAGTTGAGAATGAAGAACTTGACTTAGATGAAAAATAAAATTGGAGATTACAAAATTATTGACTGAAACCGAAGATGAATGGTAAAGGTGTATAATTACAATCTATTCCTACATATGATGGAGATAATTTTGTGATTGCCTACAGCATCAGCGGAGCTGTTCATTGCTAAGTTGACTCAGGCATCCACCAACATTCCAGTGATAATGCTCTCACCTCTCCCATTCGTTGAAAATCTCTATCTGCTGAAACAATCGTGAGATTTTGCCGCAAGGCAATAGACGCAATCCACAAATCATTGTCATGAATTCCTAAGTCTTCAATTCTAGTTCTTCGTCGCTGCCTGCGTTCTTTCGGACCAAAATGATTGATGATTTCGGCTTTAAACTGCCCATAAATATCAGCTGTTTCCTCATCCACGAAATAGATGCCGATGTCTTCCAGAAATTCTTGTACCTGTGCTAAATTACTCTTTCTTCGTTCCGATTTATAAGCCATAAACATCAGCTCTCCCCACACAATAATGCAGGTAGTCACTCTATGTTCCCCCACCTCAGCTACTCGGCGAAGAACAGTTGTATCTCCTGCAATGATACGGCTACAATGATTGGTATCGAGCAGATAC
Organism: Symploca sp. SIO2C1; assembly: GCA_010692635.1. GTDB lineage: Bacteria > Cyanobacteriota > Cyanobacteriia > Cyanobacteriales > Coleofasciculaceae > Caldora. The sequence goes on from JAAHGL010000189.1 coordinate 10,076, forward strand.
ATACTTAAAACTCTATTTCAGAACGAGTATTGTAAACTAAATCAAGACAGTCCTCAAAGTCTTCACCTGCCCAAGTACCTGCATGTCTTAATAGGGAGCGACCAGACGGGGGACGGAAAGGTGGTACTGCTTCAGGAGTCAAAGCCTTTGGTTTATCCGGTAGAACAATAACACGTACCCTACGCCCAGCTAGTTCAGCCGCGTGAGCAACAATTTCTTCCCAAGTACCTTCTATTTCTATAGGTTGTGATGTCATTGCATGTCCGAGGTCTAATGATTAATCAGCGATCACTGTTATATAGTCTAAAATCTAAATGTTAATTTCATCTGTTTTATTTGCTTTGTTTGTTCTATTTCTTTATACAAAGCACGATCGCACATATCAGTACATTTTAGTATATTAATCTACTAAAATAAGGAGATTTTCTTGAACGCAAAGCTAAGCAGGAAAGAGATGAGTATTAATACTCATCTCTTTTAATATATTAATATACTAAAATGAAAAGAAAGATTGAGGGAAAGAAATGCCAGCAGGAATTACAGTAAAGGAGGAAATTGTAGAGTATTTTGCTGAATGCCTTAATAAATTTGTAGTTGATGGGCTATTGAGTGAAGAGTTTTCTGTCTCAACAGGAGATGCTGGGAATATTAAGCTCAAAGGTAAGATAATTGACAACAAGCCTTGGTTTCATTCAACATCCTTAACAAAATCATTGGGACTATCAAACTCATCGCAAGCTGTTAAAACTTTTTGCTCAGAAGATGAGTTTACTATCTTAAAATCTGGTCTTAAAGGTAGATCAACAATCTACGTGTCTTTAAATGGAGCTGCCAAAATTATTGCCAAGACACAAACAGTAGAAGCATCTGACTTTAGGAATCAACTTTTTGTCAAGTTGATTAATTCTTGTTACCCAAGTTAGATTTTCCTAAGTTTGTGAAAAATTCAATTATTCTCTTGACAATTTAGTATATTGTTATATTAAAATAAGGAGGTGACCAGCACAATAAACTACAAGTAAGAGGATGCAAATGATTGAAGCCAGCAAAGAAGCAGTAGAAGCAGTATTGGTTGATTTAATTGGAAGTGGCGATCGCCAAAACCAGACAAAAAGCACTGGGGTTAACAATGATTGAAAACCTAGAATCATTTGGACAGTCTATCAATAGCTTGCTTCGTTATTACAATAAACCTGAAGATGACCTAATCAAAGAAGCTTGGTTTAGAGGGTGTAACGAAGCTCTTACAGATAATGAATTTGCAGAGTGTTGTTACCAATGTGTCAAACAGTATAGGTTTCTCCCTTCGATTGATGAGTTTGTGGCTCTAGTTCACGGCGATCGCAAATCAATAACAGAGCTTAAATGTTCTGAAACTTGGCAGCGGGTTCAGGAGCTAATTTCTCAGGGTGCTGAACGCGATACACGAGCAAAGTTTATTGAAAGTTTATCTGTTGAACACCGACAAGCACTCATGACATTAGGCGGGTTGCATGGCATTGGGATGACCAAAGAATCGCAACTTGCCTGGAAATACAAGGAGTTTGTTGACTTAGTTCACACTTACAATCAAGCACAGCAACTAGAGGAACGACGGGCTACATCTCTTAACGGTTTAACCCCTATTAGTCTTTCAATTGCTAAGGAATTTTAGCTTATGTCTATGAGAGGATAAGGTTATACTGACCTGAGCAAGTCAGTTATAAACTGTTCTTCCCCTTGGCTGTGTCACCAGCCAAGAGGAGTGTAAACCCTACATACCTAGGATCTACATGCTCAATTTACCATTCAATTTACCAGGATTTAACCAATTAAACACTTTGTCTAATGTAAAATGGCTGAATCTGATCCGAGACTCATTAATAGATGCAGGGGTTCCTAAAACATCGGCTACAAGTGCTTACCTTGCAGGCATTGCTCACCTAAACCCAGCACTAACCTCGGTAGTAGAAGGGGCTCAAGAGCTACTAACCAACACAGATGGATCAGATGAGTTGCTTAGCCCCGCTGAAATTGGTGAGCAACTAGGATTGACTTCGATCGCTGTCAATCAGTTTCTTATTGGTTTTGGTTTTCAAAGTCCTAACCCTAACAAGGAGAAAGGGGCTCCCCGATACTTACTAACTAAGCGAGGGGAAACACACGGAATCAAGGTTCAAGAGGAAGCTGGTTCCTTTATTCAGTATCGCCTTAAGTGGAAACCAAGCATTATTGATATTTTAGAGGCAGTAATTACCCCTACTGTGCTCTAAGTACATCACCCACACAATAATACACCAATTGATCCAACACCCCCAAAGTCTAGGGGGTTTTTTATTGCCCTTAAAATTTCTTCATATGCGTCAACTCCTGACAATTTGGACAAAACAGCCATTTAAATGGAAATATTATCCATTTTTATTCAAAAAATAGTTGTTATCTTGGAAAGATTATGCAAGTATAAAAAAGTAAGGATTTTGATTTCGGGCGAAATCAACCCGAAATCGGAACCGAAACGAAACCCGAAATATACGGTTATGCAAACAGCAGTCAGACGGCTAACACCGGAAGAAAGTGATCGCCTCCTGCAACAGTCAACACCCAGACCAGAAGAAGGAAGATATCCATCCAAGGTAAGGATCGACTGGCTGGCTAGGGTTTTAGGCAAAAGTGACCGCACAATTGCCAGGTACAGGGTAATTGCCTTTGAAGAATTGGAGGCTTACCAAGCTTTTTGCATCGAAACAAACCCAGGTTACTTGCTAGGTACAGCATCCTTACCAGATAAACCCCCGCTTATGGATTGGCAAGCTAAAGCGATCGCCATCATCAGCAGGTTATTCGATGAGTTCAAAGACGAAAGCTTAGTTAGGTATGAGTTAGGAAAGTTTAACGAAACAATGCAGTAGACCCCAAGCAAATAGGATAAGACCATGACCGCGACCAAGACTAAGACTAAGACATACACAGTAGCAAGCCTTGCAGAAGAAGTAGGCATGTACTTAGATGATTTAATTCCTCTATTGGGCAAGCTGGGGATGAAGAATGCAACGGCTGATCAATCAGTTAAGCCAGCGATCGCTCAATCGGTTAAGCGTACAGTTGAGGTTCATAACAACTCATTGCAAAAGCAGTTAGCAGCTTCTCCCAAGCAACAAACTCCTGTTGATACAGAAGAATCTCAACAAGACGAGCCAGGGGGTGAGATTGAGTTGAAGATGCCTGAAAAGCTGAAACTCAAGGAAGTAAAAGGGGTAGCAGAACAGGCGGGTGTAACTCAAACTTTTGTCAAGGATTTATCACTTGCACTCTACAACCGCAAGATGGATCTGCTTGTTCAGCAAGGAATAGAACAGTATCGAAGGGAGAAAGAAGCTCTAGAAGCCGGTAAACTCTATGCTCAAGTTGAAGATCTTCAAGCTCTACAGCAAGAAGTTCTGGACATGGAAGAAGGTCTTTATAAGTCTCAAGCTAAACCTCGAACCGAAGAATTATTACTTGGTAATAACTGTGACCTACAAAGTCTCATTGATGCCATCCAGACTCAACAAGAGGATGATGCTAAGAAACGAGTTAAGCGCAAGGAACTTATAGAAAAGATTGAGAAAGGTGAAGAATTAACGGAGGAAGAGTTAATTGGACTTTGGACAAAAAAATAAGGTTTGCGTAATATTTACGCAAACCTTATTGTGAGACAATAGCTTCTCCATCTCAGCAATAATCTTTCGCTGAGAAACGGCTCACTCAAAGACTGGAGGAGC
>JAAHGL010000019.1 GCA_010692635.1 Symploca sp. SIO2C1
ATTAGCCATTAGCCATTAGCCATTAGCTATTAGCCATTAGCCATTAGCCATTAGCCATTAGCCATTAGCCATTAGCCATTAGCCATTAGCCATTAGCCATTAGCCATTAGCTATTAGCCATTAGCTATTAGCCATTAGCTTTTCAGTATTTCTATTACTTCAATGCCGGATTTTCCACTGTGATATTGAGTTGATAATCAATGGGCTCAGCAGCTTCCGAAACTAGGATAAACTCATAATAACCGGATGTTTGAATCTTTCCTGACCAACTGCGCTTCTGAGAATCTTCCATAATAGACTTGACGTTGGGAGGACAATAGATGCTGAACAAAGCTGAAGAATCTGCTTGTAGCTCTACCTCCATTACCTGATCACTCGAAAGTTTAGCGATAAAAGCCTTCCCTTCTCCTGGCTTGAGAGTACCACTTTTTTGTTGGCTTACTGTTCCTTGGTCAAAGACAATTTGCTCGACAGCAGTTTGAGATTGCAACTTGCTGATTGTATCTTCAACAATTGCTTCCCATACTTGCCCAATGGATTTGTCAGTCAACCGTTCACGAGGTTGCTCAGGAAACTGCTGGAAAAATTTAGCATCTGCTAAATCATAAAGGGCACTGCTACTAAGATGGAGCCGATTGGCTTGATTTTTCCAGCGGGTGAGGTCAGATTTTTTATAGTTTCCTAAACCCTGCATTGCGTTTTCGCTCAATTTGAGCATCATGATCTTATTGAGTAAATCAATAGCGATCGCATCTTTCTGGGCTCTTAACTTAGCATCTTTTGAGGAATTACTGAGCTGGCGTCCTTTTTGCTTAGGGTATTTCGCCCAAAAGGCTTCATCAACTAACGTATCGTAGAAACCACGGTCAATACCTAAACTCGTGAGCTGCTGCTCTAGTTGTGCCCTACGCTCTTCCTCCTCAGGAGCAAACTTCAATGGTGGGGGATAGTCAGTATCAGGAGAATTATCTTGCTCAACTATTAACTCATTTTCCCCTGTAGATAGCTCTTGGGATTCCAGCCAAAGGTTACCAGCAAACCAGCCAAAGCTACCAGCAGTGGCAATCACAAGCAACAATAGTGGAATTTTCCATAACCAACCTAACAATGGATTATGAGAAGTTGCAGGATTGCCAGTCCCTTCTTCGTCAGCAGCTGGTACCTGAGGGGAAGGGTACTGGGTTTGTTCCACTGCTACTGACTTGTTAGTTAGAGCTTGTAGTACTTCAGCAGCACTAGCAAAGCGATCGCTTGGTTTACGCTGGAGCATACGATCTAGAATATCTCCTAGCTGGGGCGTCAAGTCAACCTCTTGGCGCCAAGTCCACTTTAGGCTTTGAGGCTCAATCAATTGGGTTGGTTCTTTCCCCGTGAGCAGTACCAAAGCTGTTGCAGCTAAGGCATATAAATCGCTATTAGCAGAAGCCATGCCTTGCTGTATCTGCTCTGGGGGAGCATAACCGACTTTACCTACTCGCGTCGCAGGTATCTTTTTCGTATCAAAGATAGTTCCTTGGAACTCCATCGCCACTGAAACTGCTACTTGCTTGACTCCACCAAAGTCAATTAGTACTGGCAGTCCATCACTACTACGTAGCATCAGATTATCAGGAGCAATATCCCGATGAATTACTCCTCGGGAGTGAATGTAGTCTAAAACTGGTAGAATTTCGAGTAGTAGTCGAGTAACTTGAGTTTCGCTAAACCGCTGTCCCTGACTTTTAAGGGCTCTGAGTAAAGTACAGTAAGTTTGCCCGACAACAAAGTCTTGTACCAAAAATAAGGAGCTTTTGCCCTGTTGTTTGGCTTCAAACAGTTCTCTAAACTTGGGAATTTGGGGGTGTTGCAGCTGATAAAGAACACTAGCTTCCCGCTCGAATAGCTGTTGGGATTTGCGGGAGGCATAAGTGCCTTGAAAATTAGGGGCAAATTCTTTGAGAACACAATGCTCCTTGTAGCGATTAAGATCTTCAGCTAAATAAGTGCGCCCAAAGCCACCCTGCCCTAGCTCACGAATAATACGATAGCGATCGCCTAAAATTAGTCCAGAATGAATTTTCTTGCTCACCAAATTTTCACCACATGTGGTACAAAAGCGATTACTAGGGGAATTCGCGTGTTGTTGAGTGCACAGCAGAGGCATCATGAGGGTGAATAAATTGCAGGGGATGGATATATCATTTCCCTCGAAATTACTGACATTTCCGGATTAATATTAGAAATATTGGTAACAAGGAAGGGATTATACATCAACCCAAGCTCTAGTATTTTAAGGTCAATTGCTCTTGGAGGCGACGAGATGATCCGGAAAGAACAAACTCAACGGGTGAGTGCAGCATTCCAAGAGTTCCTCAGCACTCCTCTAGAAATAAGACTCCAAAGACATCGGCAAATTTCTCCAGAAGTAGCAACTCTCGACTTATTTCACTCAGTTGCCAATACTGTTCCAGCTTACCAAGCTTTTCTGGAAGAATACAGTATTGAGCCTGCATCAATTCAAACTTTTGCCGATTTCCAAAAACTACCCTTAATTAACAAACAGAATTACCATTCCCGTCACCCCATAGCAGATTTGTGCCGCAACGGACAGCTGGAGGAGTGTGACATGATTGCTGTTTCCTCCGGTTCTACTGGCTCTCCCACTTTTTGGCCCCGCTTTTTGTCGGACGAACTCCAAATTAGTACCCGCTTTGAGCAAATATTCCACGATAGCTTTGCTGCTGATACCAAATCCACCCTTGCTGTAGTTTGCTTTAGTTTGGGAACTTGGGTAGGTGGTATCTACACCGCCAATTGCTGTCGCTACCTTGCTAGTAAAGGCTATCCGATTACCGTAATTACTCCTGGTAGTAACAAAGAGGAGATCTTGCGAGTTGTACAGGGACTAGGTAATGCTTTTGAGCAAGTAGTTTTGTTAGGCTATCCGCCGTTTCTCAAGGATGTGATTGACAGTGGCATTGCTCGTGGTGTGGAGTGGCAACAGTATCAGATTAAGTTGGTGATGGCGGGAGAGGTTTTCAGTGAAGAGTGGCGTAATCTAGTAGGAGAACGATTAGGCTGCCATCATCCCTGCCACGATTCTGCTTCCCTTTACGGTACAGCTGATGCTGGAGTGTTGGGCAATGAAACACCACTAAGCATTTGTATCCGTCGGTTTCTAGCAGAACACCCGGAGGCAGCTCGTAGTTTATTTGGGGAATCCCGCCTACCTACTCTGGTACAGTATGACCCCCTCAGCCGTTTTTTTGAAGTTGACGATGGTACACTTCTGTTTTCTGGAGACAATGGTATACCTTTAGTCCGTTATCATATCTCAGATAATGGGGGATTAATCTCTTATGAGGAAATGCTTAAATTCCTGGCAGAGTGGAATTTTGACCCTGTAGCAGAGTTGCAACGCTTGGGTGTTAACTATAAAAAAGATGATTCATCCTTACCCAGAGGTATTCATCCACTACCCTTTGTCTATGTTTTTGGACGCTCCCACTTTACCGTCTCCTACTTTGGTGCCAATATCTATCCAGAAAACGTCACAGTTGGTTTAGAGCAACCAGAGATTAGGGAGTGGGTGACGGGTAAGTTTGTCCTTCAGGTTAAGGAAGATACAGATAAAAACCGCTTCCTCTCGGTAGTAGTAGAGTTAGCCCCAACAGTAGAAGGTGATGAGCACAAACGAAATGCGATCGCTTCTTCTATTCTCTCTCAACTCCTGCGGCTCAACAGTGAGTTTGCAAACTATGTTCCAGCAGAGTACCAGTTACCTAAGGTAGAACTTGCTGCCACCGGAGATCAAGAGTATTTCCCGATTGGAGTCAAGCATCGCTACACTCTTCATTAATTAATAATGGATAATGGATAATGGATAATGGATAATGGATAATTACAAGAAGGTTAAAACCTTGCCTTCTCCTTTCCCCGGCATGAATCCTTATCTGGAGAATCCAGAACTATGGTCTGAAGTTCATAGCCGTTTAATTGTAGCCATTGCAGATGACATCGCACCTGCTTTATTTCCTAACTATTACGTGGCGATTGAAAAGCGCATCTATCTTAGCACTCCAGAGGATAATATACTCATTGGCATTCCAGATGTTTCCTTGATTTCTTCAGGAGTAAAGGCGTCTCAAGACTTAGCAAGAAGCAATACCTCAACAGCTACCTTGTCTAAGCCGGATGAACCTCAAACCGTGACGATTCCCTTGGCTGAGGAGGTACAAGAACGCTATTTAGAGATTCGAGACAGTAAAACAGGAATGGTTGTTACCACGATTGAGGTACTCTCACCAAAGAACAAACGAGCTGGTGAGGGAAGGGAGGCTTATCTACGCAAACGTCAGCAAATTTTGACAAGTTACACTCATTTAGTTGAAATTGATTTACTTCGAGGTGGAAAACCCCTGCCGATGCAAGGAGTGACTCAACTAAAAGACTATCGGATTCTGATTAGTCGTAGGGATTTGAGACCGAATGCCCAACTCTTTGCTTTCAATTTGCCCGATAATATTCCCAAGGTCGAGTTGCCGTTGAAACCTGGAGACAATTGCTCAATTTTTGAGCTAAAACCTATTCTTGATGGAGTTTATGAGCGTGCAGGTTTCCACTTACGCATTGATTATAGTAAGCCAACGATTCCTACCCTCTCTCGATAAACTAGGGAATTGGGAATTGGGAATTGGGAATTGGGAATTGGGAATCGGGAAGCAGAGTATCTAGAATACAAAGTTTATCAGAGCGATCGCTTTCCTGATAAACTCTCTCTGCCGCGTAAAAAGCCAGGAGACTGCAGATAAGTACAACAGATCCCTTAAAAATTCACTTCAATTCTGGGCATTATGAGTCATAGCCTCAAACACCAATGGATACTGTGGAACACGCTTCCTTGCTTTGCTTATCCGTGTTTCGCTGTATTGATGAGTTTGGTGTTCTTTTCGGATGTAGGGGTAGGTATTGTCAGAGCTAGTGAGGTGAATGGTAGTACCGCAGTGCAGGTAGCACAACAGCCGGATGATGCTTCTACTGAACCCAATCGCGCTGCTGCCGAACAAGTCTTTAACGAGGGATGGGAACTATATCAGCAAGGAACAGCAGAATCCCTGCCACAGGCAATTCCTAAATTTGAACAAGCTGCCATCCTCTATCGTCAAGCAGGTGACAAAGACTCAGAAGCCTTATCTCTCCTTGTTCTTGGCAGAGTCTACGATGATTTAGGAGAAAAGCAGAAAGCTTTGGAATTCTACAACCAAGCTTTGCCCCTATATCAGGCGGTGGGAGATCGAGGGGGGGAAGCCATTACTCTCAATAATCTTGGTGGAGTCTACGATGATTTAGGAGAAAAGCAGAAAGCCTTGGAATTCTACAACCAAGCTTTACCCCTATATCAGGCGGTGGGGGATAGACGTGGGGAAGCCACTACTCTCAATAATCTTGGCGCTGTCTACAACTCATTGGGAGAAAAGCAGAAAGCCTTGGAATTCTACAATCAAGCTTTGCCCCTATTACGAGCGGTGGGGGATCGAGGTGGGGAAGCTAGGACTCTCTCTAATATTGGCTTAGTCTACTCTGATTTAGGAGAAAAGCAGAAAGCCTTGGAATTCTACAATCAAGCTTTGCCACTAAGACGAGTGGTGGGGGATCGAGGGGGGGAAGCTACTACTCTCTCTAATATTGGCTTAGTCTACTCTGATTTAGGAGAAAAGCAGAAAGCCTTGGAATTCTACAACCAAGCTTTGCCTCTAAGACGAGCGGTGGGGGATCGAGGTGGGGAAGCCGTTACTCTCTCTAATATTGGCTTAGTCTACTCTGATTTAGGAGAAAATCAGAAAGCCTTGGAATTCTACAACCAAGCTTTGCCTCTAAGACGAGCGGTGGGGGATCGAGGGGGGGAAGCCGCTACTCTCTCTAATATTGGCTTAGTCTACTCTGATTTAGGAGAAAAGCAGAAAGCCTTGGAATTCTACAACCAAGCTTTGCCTCTATTACGGGCGGTGGGGGATCGAGGTGGGGAAGCTACTACTCTCTCTAATATTGGCGCTGTCTACAACTCATTAGGAGAAAAGCAGAAAGCCTTGGAATTCTACAACCAAGCTTTGCCCCTAAGACGGGCGGTGGGAGATAGACGTGGGGAAGCCGTTACTCTCAATAATCTTGGTGGAGTCTACGATGATTTAGGAGAAAGGCAGAAAGCTTTGGAGTACTACAACCAAGCTTTGCCCCTAAGACGGGCGGTGGGGGATCGAGGTGGGGAAGCTACTACTCTCTCTAATATTGGTGGAGTCTACGATGATTTAGGAGAAAGGCAGAAAGCTTTGGAGTACTACAACCAAGCTTTGCCTCTAAGACGAGCGGTGGGGGATCGAGGTGGGGAAGCTATTACTCTCTCTAATATTGGCAGAGTCTACGATTCATTAGGAGAAAAGCAGAAAGCTTTGGAATTCTACAACCAAGCTTTGTCCCTATTACGAGCGGTGGGGGATCGAGGTGGGGAAGCCGTTACTCTCTCTAATCTTGGTGGAGTCTACGATTCATTAGGAAAAAAGCAAAAAGCCTTGGAATTCTACAACCAAGCTTTGCCTCTAAGACGAGTGGTGGGGGATCGAGGTGGGGAAGCCACTACTCTCTCTAATATTGGCGCTGTCTACAACTCATTAGGAGAAAAGCAGAAAGCCTTGGAATTCTACAATCAAGCTTTGCCACTATCACGGGCGGTGGGCGATCGAGAAGGGGAAGCCACTACTCTCTCTAACGTCGCCTCCTTACAACGCAGCCAAGGCAACCTGAAAGAAGCCTTAACCCTAATGGAGAACTCCATCACCATTATTGAAGACCTTCGCACCAAAATTGGCTCCCAAGAACTCCGTACCTCCTACTTTGCCACCGTACAAGGCGACTACCAGTTCTACATCGACCTACTGATGCAACTGCATCAAGAAAACCCCAATCAAGGATACGATGCCCTCGCCCTCCATGCCAGTGAACGCTCCCGCGCTCGTAGTCTGTTGGAACTTCTCACTGAAGCTAATGCTGATATTCGCCAGGGTGTAGAACCCCAACTGGTTGAACAAGAGCGTACCCTACAACAGAAACTTGATGCTATTGAAAAACGCCGGGTTGAGCTGTTGAGCGGTAACCATACCCCACAACAAGCAACAGCAATTGAACAAGAAAGGGAACAACTATTATCCCAATACCGAGATATCCAAACAAAAATCCGCACTACCAGTCCCCGTTATGCAGCTCTGACTCAACCTGAACCTCTCACCTTAGCAGAAATTCAGCAGCAGATTCTGGATGAAGATACCCTACTGTTGCAGTATTCCCTAGGCTCTGAGCGCAGTTATCTCTGGGCAGTTAGTAAAACCAGCATCAATAGTTATAAACTACCCCCAAGAGAAGAAATCGAAGCCGCTGCCAAACAGTTCTATGAATTGCTCAAAACCCCTGGCTTTCAACTAGAAGATACCAGAGGTAGTATTCGGGTAGAAAATGTCAAAGCTAATAAAGCTGTAAGCCAACTAAGCGAAATGCTCCTAACACCTGTAGCCGAGCAATTGGGAAACAAACGGCTACTGATTGTTGGCGACGGTGCTTTGCAATACATACCCTTTGCGGCATTGCCAGTACCAGGAACCTCTGGTGAGGATGGGGATTGTGTCCCTTCAGCAAGAGGCAAGGGGTTGGTGGGGGCAGGTTTATTTAGATTCCGGCAAGCTGGGGAATCTTTTGGCGAACCTGCCCCTACGAGGGATGAACAGGGACTTGATGAATCTCAATTGCCTCATGCCATCGGATTGGTAGGGGCGGGTTTCTCTATATCTCAACCAGCTGGGGAAATTCTGGCTAAACCCGCCCTGACGGCAGACAAACCCGCCCCCACAGCTTGCAACGAAGAAACGAAAATTATCCCCCTCCTAGCCAATAACGAAATAGTAAACTTACCCTCTGCCACTACTTTAGGGATTATCCGACAGGAACAAGCAACCAGGAAAACTGCACCTAAAGCGATCGCTATTCTTGCAGATCCGGTCTTTAGCTCTGATGATGAACGGGTAACCAACAACAAACAAAAGAGCGATCGCAGTTTATCACAACAAATACTCGATCGCTCTGCCAGAGAAGCAGATATCGGTGTTTGGCGGAGGCTCCCAGGAACCCGTACTGAAGCTGAAGCAATTATGGCATTAGTGCCAGATTCAGAACGAGTGCAAGGCTTTGACTTTGCAGCCAATCGCCAGATGATAACTAATCCTGAGTTAAGTAATTATCGCATCATCCATCTTGCAACCCACGGCTTACTCAACAGTATCAACCCTGAGCTATCGGGAGTAGTACTCTCCCTATTCGATGAACAAGGCAATTCCCAAAATGGCTTTCTACGCCTCCACGATGTCTTCAACCTTAACCTGCCAGCTGAACTGGTGGTGCTGAGTGCCTGTCAAACGGGATTAGGGCAGGAGGTAAAAGGAGAAGGACTAGTGGGGTTGACAAGAGGTTTTATGTATGCAGGTTCCCCACGAGTGTTGGTAAGTCTGTGGAATGTTAGTGATGCTGCTACAGCCGAGATGATGAAGCGATTCTACCGCAAGATGTTGGAAGAAGGTTTGTCGGCAACAGCAGCATTGAGAACTGCACAGTTGGAAATGCAACAAGAGACTCAATGGAAGGCTCCCTATTATTGGGCTGCTTTTACGCTTCAAGGAGAGTGGAAATGAATATATAGCGTTTCTCATTTAGATGAGGTACAAAGATCCTAGTTTTTGGGAATTGGGAATTGGGAATTGGGAATTGGGAATTGGGAATTGGATCTGTACCTCACGGATGCGAGAACTGCTGTATAAGACTTGATTAGCTTCCAGATTTTTTCTTGAGCTGATGGGCATTGACTGGTAGAGTGAGTTTAACAGTTGTACCTACACCTACTTTGCTCGTTAACAGAATTTGACCGCCATGTAAATCGATAGCCTTTTTAACAATGGACAGTCCTAGACCTGTTCCCTGAATATTACCTACATTACCAGCACGATAGAAAGGCTCAAACACTCGATCTAGTTCTTCTGGCGGAATTCCAATTCCCTCATCCTGGATGCAGAATGTTGCCACTTCATCCTGGGAGGAGAGTTCAAACTTAATAGTAGCACCTTCAAGAGAAAACTTAATTCCATTAGAGAGCACATTTTTAATAATTTGCCGTAGGAGGTTCTGATCCAGGTAAACATTATTATATTTTCCTTGATGGTTGAATACAATTTGACAATTATTACTGATATTTGTTCGTTGCTCCGCGACAAGGTTCTTGCAGAATTTTACTAAATTTAAAGGTGCTGGTTCAAACTCTATTTTTCTCGATACATTTTTGCCAATAATCAGCGCATCATCTAATAAATTTGTTATTCTATAAACTGCTTTTTTAATAGAAGTATGATATGCTTGCCTTTTGTCTTCAGGCAGTATTTCTTGGTACTGTTCTAGTAAATGATTAGAAGTTTGAATTGTAGTTAGGGGGGTACGAAATTCATGGGAAACCATTGATACAAAGTTTAATTTAATTTGATTAAGTTCTTGTTCTTGTTCCCAAACTCTGATCATTTCTGCTTCAGCTTGTTGGCGTGTGTTAATCTCACTGTTTTTCCGTGCGTTAATCTCCCTACCTTCTTCAATCAAGAGTACTACTTTTCCTGTTTCATCTGTTAAAGGTTTGAGAGAAAAATCAATCCAGACTATGTCTTCGTCAGTACTGCGAATTTGAACTTCTTCTCGAACTAACTTACCATGACTCGCCTTATTAATCGCCCCTTTCAACCAATTCTGACTAGTTTGAGAGTAATTCCAAGCATAACTATCCCACAAAGGTAAACCAACATAATCCTCATGTTTAACTTTACTGAACTCAATAGCCGTCTGGTTCATTTCTAGAACTGTTCCTTCTGGTGTCAACAGCGCCATAAATTGAAAAGTTTGGTTAAATACTCCTCGAAAACGTCGCTCACTCTCTCGCAGTTGTTTGAGTATTTGTTCCCGCTCGATGGCATGGTAAATAGTACGTACTAATAAGGGAATAGTAATTTTATCTTTGCACAAATAATCTTGCGTTCCTTGTGAGATGGCTCCAAGTGCTAATTCGTCATCATCTGAGCCTGTCAGTATGATGACTGGGATATTTGGTACTACAGCACGGAATTCGACTACTGTCTCTAATCCATCGGAATCGGGAAGGTTAAGATCTAATAAGACGACATCAAAAGTGAATTTACGGCAACGGTTAATGGCTTGAGTTAGACTCTCAACATGTACTAGTTGCCATTTTTCCTGATCTAGGCGGGAAAAGCGATGATGCTGTAATCTAGCATCGCTAGGACTATCTTCAACTAATAGTACGTGAATCGGTTTATTATACATAGAACTAACTTTATTCCGATGGTAACCTAACTATTGCTAGCCAGAAGTCCTCAAGCGACTGCACAATCTCGATCAATTATTCAACAAATCTTTGATGATAACAATGAATTTCACTACTGAAACAGTCAAATATTATCACTGTTTCCTGTTCCCTACCTTCATCAGTAAATTTTCGATAGGAGTGCAAGCTGTCAGTTACATGCTACTTCAAAGACCAAATAGGTTATTCAATCGTTTACGAACCCAAACTACAGGATTTTTATCATCTTCTTCTTGATCGACTAGTCCTAATTTACGTAATTCTTGTTGTCGCTGGACTAATTCTTCTTGATGTTGTCCTAACTCTTGTACAATAACCTCTGATAACTCTGGATGCTCATGTAGTAATTTTTCAAAACCATTTTTGTTGATGACAAACAACATTGTATCTTCTATCGCTCGAACTGTTGCCGTACGCGGAATTCCCAATATTAAAGCTAGCTCTCCAAAAAATTTACCAGCTTCGAGAGTCGTGAGATACTTGTGAATTTTTTCCACAAATACTTCTACAGAACCAGTTAAAATAATATAAAAAGCATTACCTGGTTCCCCTTCATGAAATAAAATATCAGATGCTCTTAGACGTTTGCGATACCCAACTTCAATCAATTGTCGCACTTCTAAGTCTGTAAAGTTTTCAAAGTAACTTACTCGACGCAGCAAATCCCTGACAGCTAATGGTTTAGGAGGTTGTTCTGTGAACTGTTGATTTGGTAATTCATTAATAACTTGGTTATTTTTCCTTTTTAGCTTGATTGGATGCAATACTTCTGGATTCCGGAGCCACAAATCTCTTTGGGGAAAAGGAATCATGATTCTTTGTTGGCGTAAATTGTACTCAATAATAAAGTTAAGAGAGCTTTTAATATCTGGTTCTTTATCAATGCGGTTAACCCAAACCCGTAGTTCAAAATCTAAAGAACTATCTCCAAAACCTCTAAAAATTACTAAGGGAGCAGGATCGTATAGAACTGCTGGTTCCATATAAGCCGACTTTAACAGAGTTTCTGTAACTATCACTGGATCACTTCCATAGTCAACTCCTACTGGGATATGGATTCGAGCAATATAGCTATCATAGCTCCAGTTAAGAACCTTACTTTCAACTATGTTACTATTGGGAACAACCACATATCCACCTTCTCTAGTACGAATCAGGGTAGTTCTGAGAGAAATGGTGGTGACATATCCTGATAAACCATCGAATTCAACAAAATCTCCAACTTTGATGGTTCTCTCAAACAATAAAGTGAAACCACTAACAAAATTTTTGGTTACGTCTTGTAGTCCGAAGCCAATCCCAACGCCTAAGCCACCAGCTATTACCGCTACCGAAGAGAAATCTAAGCCATTAGCTTGCAGGACAATCAAGATGCCCAAAGTACCAATGGTATAACTGATGATTGTAGCGATCGGTTCTCGGTTACCCTCATCAATTCTCAACTTGACTAACAATCGTTTCTTGAGAAAATTTTTGAGAGCCCGAGTAAGTACAATAACTATTAAATGCCAGACAATCAGTATAATTATATCTCTGATCGAGATCTCTTCTCCCCTAATTGAAAATAATTCTTCTGTAAACAGCGTGGAGAAATTTATTAAGAATTCCTCTAAGAGTTTGGTCATGGAATCATCAATTTTACAATTGTTGACCTAGTTGTCAATGGTGAGTACTCAGTAGCGCTTAGAGCTGGAAAATTTGACTATTGTAGATTAATTAATATTTCTACACATTAGAGTATATAGTATATCGACTGTTAGAATCAGTCGATATATTCAGGAGTACGACTTTTCCTCTAAAATACCCACCAAAATCTGTAGCAACTCAGATAAGTCTGCCGGAACCCGATACAAGTTTGTATCTTGTAAAATTCGCTTTTGTTGAACGTACGAAACAGCAAATTGCCAGATATTGCCCATTGAAACAGCACCATATAGTATTGGACTATCAGAGAATGCCGCTTGCTCTACAGCAATTAATTCTACTGCCAGTTGCGTGAATCCCTTTTGTAGGTCTGTATTTTTGGCTTCAATCACCAAAAGCTGACTTTGGGTTTGTAGAAAATAATCTAATTCGCCTTTTAACTGTTCGCTAACAGTTAAGGAATACCCCACTTTAATCCGAACTTGAGTGTAGTGGATCAATTCCATCAACACTGGAGCAATCAAAAACTCGCGCCTTGCCATTTCGCTAGTTAAACTGATGTGAGGTAGACTTTCTTCCAAACGCTGTTTTAAACTATCTAACCGTTCTAGTGGGCGATGGGTTTGGGGTAAATTCAGCGATCGCGATTCATATCCATAGCCAAAATAGGCTAGAATCTCGTCTGGCTCTGAATTTAATTTAAAATAGTCAGCAAAAGTGTAAGACCGAGTAGGGTCAATCACTGGAATTCTAGACATAGATATATTACCTTCCTTTTTTCCCGTCTTAAGTTGGTAGGCTTAAGCACCATACGACAGACCAGCTTGCACACACCAACTCTATAATGAATTAGATAGTCATAACGTAGACACAAAGACCGGGAGAAAAGACAACGGTTTACACACGACCCTTAGCTCGTCTGATTGAGCAGCTGCAACGCCTGCCGGGAGTCGGTCCCAAAACTGCTCAGCGACTGGCATTGCATATTATCAAGCGTTCAGAAGCTGAGGTACAAGCCTTGGCACAAGCTTTGGTGGAGGCAAAAAAGCAAGTAGGCTTGTGTCAGGTTTGCTTTCACCTGTCAGCTGAACCCGTCTGCGAAATTTGCCGCAACACTAATCGGGACAACAGTAGTATCTGTGTGGTAGCTGACTCCCGGGATGTGATTGCCCTAGAAAAAACCCGGGAGTATCGTGGCAAGTATCATGTACTTGGAGGTGTCATTTCTCCAATGGAAGGGATTGGTCCTGATCAGTTGCATATTCAGCAGTTAGTACAGCGAGTCAGTCAGCAAAGAATTCAAGAAGTAATTCTGGCAATTAGTCCCAGTGTGGAAGGAGAGACAACAACACTTTACATCGGTCAGTTACTTAAGCCTTTTACAAAAGTGACACGGATTGCTTTTGGTTTACCAATGGGAGGAGATTTAGAATATGCCGATGAAGTTACTTTAGCACGAGCGTTGGAAGGACGTCGCGAGCTGGATTAGGAATTGGGGAGATGAGGAAGCTGGGGAAGCTGGGGGAGTTGGGGAGACAACGGAGAAATTCCCAATTAGCAATTAGCAATTATCAATTCCCAATTCCCAATTCCCAATTCCCAACTTGATAACTATTTCAATTTTTGTTTGATAAAAGAGACAATTTGATTTAGCTGTTTCTTCAAACCATCAATTTCAGCCTGCATTTTGACAATTGTTGCTTTTAACTCTTCAATTTCAGCTGTTGGTGCATTTGTAGATGTAATGACTGTAGGTTCCGGTGTTGGCGCTGCAGGGCGTTTCTTTACTTTGTGCATTGCTTCCTTGATTGCCCCCATCAGCTCCTTCTTCTCGAAAGGCTTTTCAACAAAAGCAAAATACTCAAAAGGTTCAGTAATTTTCTCCGTTACTTCTTCCTTTCGACCTGACATCAGTACCAAAGGAATTTTCTGTAGATCACTGCTGGTTTGAATTTGCTGAAATACCTCCCAACCACTCATTTTAGGGAGAAGAAAATCCAACATGATCAGGTTGGGGTGTTCCTGACGAATTAAATTTAGTCCTTCAATACCATCTTTGGCTTCGAGAACTTTGAAGTTACCAGCAGGTAACATGTCCTTAACACGCATCCGGATAACCTTACTGTCATCGATTACTAAGATTTTATGAGTTGCCACGATTAACTCCTTAAAATAGGTGATTTCAGAAAAACTACAATTTCTGGAGGAAGGATTAAACCCTGACTTCACTAATAAGGTGTTCTGAACTTTGCCTGTTGATTAGCAGGGTTGGGCACCAGTGTGTCTAGCTATTGATTGCTCAGTGAAACTACTTAACTAAGATAAACTAGCATCTCTAGATAAAAAATGCGATTACTCTTGTATGTTAAGCTGTTGCACTGCTAATTTGCATGGTAGTGACCAAGAGCAGAAGACAGGGGACAATTTTTCAAAATGGTAAGTCGCTCCGGAACAGGGAAAAAGTTAAAGGGATAAAAATATGCCGAGAGGCGTAGAGTAAAGGTTAATGTTAAAGATGCTCCTCCTTGTTGGTAACCTGTAAAAAAAACTTATGGATTTGCCTACAGAACTTAACCAATCCATGACCAGCTCATCAGTTAAAGACCAATGGCGTTCAGAAATTGAGACATTGCCGACCTGGTTGCGACGCCCCATTGGCAGAGCCAGTGAGATCTCAACTGTACAGCGCATCATTAAACAACGGCAGATCCACACTATTTGTGAAGAGGGACGCTGTCCTAATCGGGGTGAGTGTTATGCTCAGAAAACCGCTACGTTTTTGCTTATGGGTGCAACTTGTACTCGTTCTTGTGCCTTTTGTCAAGTAGACAAAGGTCATGCTCCTATGGCTCTCGACCCTGAGGAACCGCAAAAAGTAGCCGAGGCAGTGCGACTTTTAGGCTTGCGTTATGTGGTGCTGACTTCTGTAGCGCGAGATGATTTACCGGATCAGGGTGCAGGTTGGTTTGTCGCAACGATGGATGCTATCCGTACACTGAACCCAGACGCCAAAATTGAGGTGCTGACAGCAGATTTCTGGGGTGGTAGAGGCAACAATAACCAAACACCAGTAGACTTGCAACGCCAAAGGGTAGCAACAGTAGTTGAAGCAGCTCCTGCTTGCTATAACCACAATCTTGAGACAGTGCAACGCTTGCAGGGACGGGTGCGGCGAGGTGCTCAATATCAACGCTCGCTTGACGTTCTGCGGATTGTTAAAGCCCTTGATTCCAATATTCCTACCAAGTCAGGATTGATGCTGGGACATGGTGAAACCAAAGAGGAGGTGATTGAGGCAATGGTAGATTTGCGTAATATTGGCTGCGATCGCATTACCCTAGGTCAATATATGCGTCCTTCTCTTAAACACCTACCAGTACAAAAGTATTGGACGCCAGAAGAATTTGATGAACTAGGTGCGATCGCACGCAATTTAGGTTTTGCTCACGTCCGTTCTGGTCCGTTGGTACGCAGTTCCTATCATGCTGGTGAAGGGAGTTAGGGATTATCAATGGATAATTGATAATTGATAATTGATAATTGATAATTGATAATTGGTTAATTTGGTCTTAGACCTCTTCATTGATGAAGAAAATAAAAAAGTTCAATCCTCTTCTTTTAGGGAGAGTTAATTATCCATTATCCATTGTTCATTATCAATTGTTGAACGCATTCAAACGATTCCCAATTCGATTTTTTTAGCTAGGCAATGAATAAAGGCTCTTCGGCGATCTTTCAGGCTACCAGTTAATTTTGCAATTTTAAATTGAGTAAAGAACTCGTCAAACACATCTTCCTTCTCTGGGGTTATTTCACTCGCAGATTTTTCCCCTTTAATGTAAGCTTGTAGAGCTGGCGATTTTTTGATCTTCATTAAATCGACTTCTTTATCATTAGAATAAATTTTTTCCCATTTGCCTTGGTCTATTATCTTATAGTAATGCTTGAAACCTGAGTCATTATTTCCTCGAAACTGGTCTGTCAACATTCCTTCGTGTGCCATATGAGCAATATGTACGTAGACATTTCTCATATCAGGGAACTTGCTTCTCTTACAGTTAATGTGCCTACCTCTTCTCGTACCAACCAAACGATCAGCAAAGCTTTCATAGTTATAATTAGCTAGCTCTGATTTAACAATAATGTGTATCTCCTTTTCTTGTGAACTTAGTTTTTTGATAGTTTCTGCGTTTTTAGGAATAATTGTTTCGTCGGCATAATTAACATTTTTGGCAACTGGGTCGAGCAAGACAACACGTTTGAGTTTCTCTATCAAGATCTCATGATCTAAGTTAAATTTGGATAAAGTATTGATTGCCAAGCTACAGCCTCGACTATGGGCTAATATGAATATATTCTCATAAGTATTTACTTGTTTAACATAATTTAAAAAACTCAAAATTAGTTCTTGTGAAGCTTGTGAAAAATTATTGAATGTTTTTTCTGTCATTCCTCTGGCATCTGAATTTTTAGTATAATTCTTACTACTCCAATTCGTCTCTTCAATAGCATCTCCCAGACATTTCAATTTATAAAGTAACTCCTTAGACTTGTTTGAATTTTTCAATTTTATTTTTGCTTCCAAGTCACGCAATATGCCACTAGGATTTGCCTCTAGCCATGTTTGATCTAGAGGCTCTAGATATTGATTATTGTTACTTTTTGTACTAAAAGTCTTAAAAATAATATTACTGTTCGTGGTAAGGAGGTTGATTTGTAGTACATCTACTGCAGCCTTTGATAACTCTTCAGGTGTAAATATCTTTTGCTCCTCTGACTGGGTGGTTCCACCAAAAATAATAAGAAGACTTTTAGCCACGTTATTCTCCCTTGACAACATATGATTGCTTCCTAGGTATATGGTTCCTAGAAAGTTCCGTGCTAGCTTTGCCAGATAGTATTTATCCTGAGCAGTGGATTGGATTGAGTTACTCTTTGAGATGTCATCCTTTCCATGTCTCTATAATTATTCCTTTCAACCTTTTCTATCAGTCGGAAAAGTCGGATGATAAAGTCAGGTAAGTCTGATGGTTGTATTGCGGTTCGCAGTTATATGACAATAGTTTTAGGCTTTTAATACTTACAGGGCGATCGCAAACACGAAAATTACCCTTGGGTTGGGTTACAGCAGAATCAGGCTTTTGGATATGAAGAAATAATTCGCCAACAACATCAGGAACGAAACCCAACCGACAAGATTTGCGATCGCGCAAGCTTGCTGTTGCAAATAGATAGCTCTTAAATCTGATAGTATACCGTAGGTTGGGTTAGCGGTAGCGTAACCCAACGTAATGTTATCGGATGTTGGGTTTCGTTGCCTCTACCCAACCTACAAGAGAAAGCGATCGCACTATAATTAAGTCGCCGTTTGAAGAGAAGGTCAGGTATTAGTGTAATGGAAACCATCTACAGAGTTGATAGGAGAAATTCATCCTATTGTTATCCTCTTTTAGAACCGTCAGATTTAGAGGAAACCTTTTTACAATTGGTTCAACAGTGGCGCCTCGAAACAGGGATGATGTCTTTAGTCTCGAAAATGGTAATCCATCCAGCTTATCAACGAATTATTGGAATGGGTCAACCTGTTGTACCGCTGATTTTACGGGAACTAGAACGGGAACCGGATCATTGGTTTTGGGCGTTGCAATCGATTACAGGTGCTAATCCTGTTGGGCAACAGCAGCGGGGGCGGTTGACCCAAATGGCCCGAGCCTGGATAGAATGGGGCAAAGAGCATGGCTACAGATGGTAGACTTGAAAAGTACAAGGAAGATGAATTTCCCCACCTTAGAGCCACTGAGTATCGCATCACGAGTAAAGCATCACGAATTTACAATTGTTTTGCTTGGACTGCGGGAGAAGATGACCGTTGGTGGAATCCTTTAGAGCCCGAAAATCCTTACTATTGGCCCGATGGCGTACCCACAGAATTAACTGTTACTGCTTTCATCCAAGCTTATCAAACTTTGGGATATGAACCTTGTGATAGTGCTGAACTGGAAGAGGGTTTTGAAAAGATAGCTCTATATGCCACAACTGATGGAGAACCAACCCACGCTGCTAGACAATTACCGACCGGAAAGTGGACGAGTAAACTGGGTCGATGGGAAGATATTGAGCATGAACTAGATGGCTTGATTAGTGAAATGTATGGGTCTATTCAGCAGATTTTGAAGCGACCTCTGCGGTAAACTTATTTTTATGACGATCTGAGAGGAAGAGCGATCGCGCAAGCTTGCTGTTGCAAACAGATAGCTCTTAAATTTGATAGTATACTGTAGGTTGGGTTAGCGGTAGCGTAACCCAAAGTAATGTTATAGGATGTTGGGTTTCGTTGCCTCTACCCAACCTACAAGAGAAAGCGATCGCACTACATATAATATAATTATCAAATCAGTGATATCTAACAACAATTATGAATACTGAGCTAGCTTTCCATTAGCCATTAGCCATTAGCCATTAGCCATTAGCCATTAGCCATTAGCCATTAGCCATTAGCCATTAGCCATTAGCCATTAGCCATTAGCCATTAGCCATTAGCCATTAGCCATTAGCCATTAGCTATTAGCCATTAGCCATTAGCCATTAGGCATAATTGCTTCACTTAAATTAGCTCCAATCAAATTAGCTTCATTCAAATTGGCTCCAATTAAATTAGCTCTACTCAAATTAGCTCCGCTAAGGTTTGCTTTGGTTAAATAGGAAAGTAGCAAACCTGCCCCTAGCAATTTGGCTTGACTTAGGTTAGCATCACTCAAATCAGCCTCAAGTAAATTTGCTCCCGACAAATTAGCTTGGTACAAGTTGGCACAGTGCAGATTTGTTTTGCTTAGTTGAGCACCTTGTAAGTTAGCTTGCTTGAGTATAATTCCCTTCAGAGTTGCTTGATTAAGATTAGCTTCTTGCAAATTGGCTCCACTCAAATCAGCTCCGCTCAAATTCGCTTGACTTAAATCTGCTCCTCGCAGATTAGCTCCACAGAGATTAGCCTTACTCAGATTTGCTCCCTTAAGATTGGCTTCACTCAAATCAGCTAATGCTAAATTTGCCCCATGTAAGTCTACTCTAAACAAATAAGCTCCGAGTAAACTAGCTTCCTTAAGGTTAGTAAGGCTCAAGTTAGCTTCAGTACAAATTACCCTAGTTAAAGTTGCCTCCTTCAGGTTAGCTTCTATTAAAATTGCTTTGGTTAAAGTTGCTCCTGTTAAGTTGGCTTTACTCAAATTTGCCCTATTCACCCTAGCACCAATTAAACTGCTGCTAATTAAAGTAGCATTCCTCAAGTCTGCTTCACAAAGCATAGCTCCACTGAGTATAGCTCCGGTTAAATCTGCTTCTGTGAGGATAGCTCCGGTTAAATCCCCTTGTGAGAGAGTTGCTTCAATTAGTTGTGCTCCCATGAGATTAGCAACCCTTAAGTCGGCACCAGTAAGATTAGCTCTGAGCAACTTAGCTTGAGTTAAATTTGCCCCCTTCAGATGAGCAACACTTAAATTAACACGATTGAGATTAGAGTCACTTAAATTAGCCCCAATCAATTGAGCACCAGAAAAATTCTTCTTTCCTGTTTCATTTCGACTTAAAAGTTCTACTTCACTGGAAAATTCACTTGCTTTCATCAAAATTACCTAATTTTATTCAAAAAAATTCACTGGCAACAGTGAGTCAATCATTGATGGTAAAGAATATAATTTACCAATCCCCTAAGGGTTGGTGAGATGCACTAAATATATTGATAATCAAGATTTTAAAAAAATTGCTGCTACTGTGATAAGCACTCCAGTCCAGAGCAATTATTCATGATATTCATGATTGGGAATTGGATGCAAAAAGATTTTCCCTTACTAACTTAGGGATGACTTGCTTCAATCTGCTGTAATTTAAGCAATTCATGACTGCTACAACCGCTACAAAAAACCTTTCCACTTACGCTGACTATTATTCCAGCCAGGTCTCGGCATTAAACTGGAAAAATCTTTTGTATTGAGTGTCCTCTTAGACTTTACTGCTTCTCCCAAGTCTTGGCTCGGCGTCATACAGTTAGATTCAAATTGGGTTTGGTTATTGCGCGATCGCTAAATTTTGAGTCCCTGGAGATAAAGCGGCTTTCCTTGAAAGTGCTTTCCTTGGTTAACCAACAGCTAATATTTGTCTCATTTTATGCTATGCGGTCAGAAAACCTCAACCCTTTTTCATTGGTAATGGTATTAGTTACTCAAGTTACAAACATTAACCTTACTTTGATGGTATAATTAAAAGTTTGAGTAAAGTACTATGTCTAACACTAAAATACTTGACCCAAAAACCCTTGGTCATTGGGGATACCTGGCAGTTGAAAAGCACTTCCAGAAAATCCTGAAGCACGAAACTGAGGTTCTCAAAGATAAAGATCCTGAAGAATTACACCAAATGCGTGTTGGGATGCGGCGTCTGCGTACAGCAGTGACTGGCTTTGATCGAGCCATCTCACTGCCGAAGGTTGCTAAAGAAAAGAAAATTGCTACAGTTGCCCGAATACTAGGAGAACTCAGGGATATAGATGTCCTCAAGGAAGCCCTTAAAAATCAGTACCTTCCAGCCCTACCACCGGCAGAACAAGATATCCTCAAGAAAGTTTTAGCAACTCTGAATAAACGACGCCACAAGTCATTAGCAAGGGTTCAAACAACTCTCAAGCAGACACGCTATCACTCACTCAAGGAAGCACTGCAAAACTGGCTCAAGCAGCCTACTTACGGACAACTTGCCGAATGGGCAATTGAAGATATCCTGCCAGATTTGTTGTTGCCCTTGGTGAGTAAACTGTTGCTCCATCCGGCTTGGCTGGTAGGAGTCAAACTCGAAGCAGGAAAGATTGATGTCCCTAGCGCTCTGAATTCCGAGATAGTGGCACAGCTGTTAGACTCTCATGGAGAAATTCTTCATAGCCTACGCAAGCAAGCTAAGGGAGTGCGCTATCAGATGGAGTTATTTACTGGCTTGTATGACTCTACCTATAAGAATCATGTTAAAGATATCAAAGCAATTCAGAAGATTTTAGGAGAGATTCAAGATAGTTTTGTCTTAGCAGAATTTCTCACAGATACCCTAAAATTGAATTTAAGTGATCAAATGCCAACTCTTGCTGCGCAGTTGACTCAAACCCGCTACCAATCATGGCAAGAATGGCAGCTCCTACAGCAGCGATACCTCAATCCTCAAATTAGAAAAGACTTCCATCAAACACTGCTACAGCCAGTTACTGTACAAGAGGAACTGGAAATGGAGCTGGAAACGGAGGGTGATGAAAAAAACAACAATGATCACCTCCGGTCAACGCCGGGTTGAGGAACGCTTACATCATCCTTAACCAGGATAGTGTGGACAATCTTAATAATTAGTAACTTATTTTGGCGATTGCCACATTATCCTAGGAGAATGACAGCTCGACAAATGTCGCTGATTAGTTAAGTTGCATTCTACAGGAGTACAGCCCTGTCTCTCGAAGTTATTTCAATTCCATCGACAACGGGTGAGAAACCTGCTGGGTTGATTGCGATTTTACACGGTTGGGGTGCCAATGCTCAAAGTTTAGAATCTTTGGTAGCAGCTTTAGATCTTCCCAGTTATCATTTTCTCTTACCCGACGCTCCCTTTCCTCACCCTGAAGTATGGGGTGGCAAAATGTGGTATGACTTGCAAAAAGAAGATTATTACGGAGTAGCAGAAAGCCAGGTTCAATTAACCGACTGGCTCAATTCCTTGAAAGCTACCACCGGCATTCCCCTCTCATCCACCATCTTGATGGGTTTCTCTCAAGGTGGAGCAATGGCACTGGATGTGGGGTTAGAGTTAGAGCTAGCAGGTATCATTTCCCTGAGTGGCTATTTACATCGGGCACCGGAAAACGTTGAACCGCCCTTACCCTCTGTCCTAATTGTTCATGGTAGACAAGATACGGTTGTACCTTTGAGTGTGACTCAAAATTTACGGGATTATTTAATGAGTTTGGGAACCCCAATGCAGTACAAAGAATTTGATATGGGGCATGAGGTGACACCTGAAGCCTTAGCAGTGATTAGGGATTTTATTGTGTTGAATACTTGAAATGGGGAATGGGGAATAGGGAATGGAGATGTTTAGGTAAAGATTTTTCTTTCTCGTTTCCCCCTTACCCTTTACCCATCAATTAAAAATTGACTGGGGTCATTTACAACAAATTAACTTAATACTTCTTATTTTTTGAGCCAGTAGGACCAAGTTATGGAGATAATATAGGGAGTGGCTGTCTAAGCAATGCAGCGCTTAACAAGGATGTTAATCATAGGGAGGCGTGAACGATGGCAACTTTGACTATTCGAGAGCGTAATTTGTCTGCTCTGACAGCAGAACATGTTGCAGAACTAGCTGTACGCCTTGAGCAAGATGATTATACCAATGCCTTTGAAGGGCTAGATGATTGGCATTTGCTGCGTGCACTGGCGTTTCAACGCCCAGAGTTGGCGGAACCCTACCTCTATCTACTAGATTTAGAAGCTTATGATGAAGCTTAAGCTTATGGAAGGCAAGTTATTTGTTGTTGGTTGTTAGTCAACAAAACCAATAACAAAGTAGTGGCGTGACACATCTAAAATGAGGGAATAGAGTAGTACGAGCATCTTGCTCGCGCTTGACTGATCGATCACGAGCGAGACGCTCGCACTACATTCTTAAATTCTAAATTCTAAATTCTAAATTCTAAATTCCCCAACCGGTTTCTAAACCACCAAATTAGCTGTGCCACACCCGTAGGCTTCCCCATAATTTCCGATGAATGAAGGTAGACGAGTTTTGATTGGTGTAGGCGGCGGTATCGCTGCCTATAAAGTTTGTGAAGTTGTTTCGTCTCTCTTTAAGGCTGGGGTGCAAGTTAGGGTAATTCTCACCCAAGCAGCTCAAGAATTTATCACTCCCCTAACCTTAACTACTCTCTCCCGCCATC
The DNA here is from genome assembly GCA_010692635.1 of Symploca sp. SIO2C1. Classification (GTDB taxonomy): domain Bacteria; phylum Cyanobacteriota; class Cyanobacteriia; order Cyanobacteriales; family Coleofasciculaceae; genus Caldora. The sequence goes on from JAAHGL010000019.1 coordinate 23,037, forward strand.
CAGCTTATACCGATGAGGTTTTCTGGAAACCAACCCATGAACGTCCGGTGCATATTGAACTAGGGGAATGGGCGGAGTTATTTGTCATTGCTCCGTTAACTGCTAATACTTTAGGTAAACTAGCTCAGGGCTTAGCAGATAATTTACTCACTAATACAGTCTTAGCTTCTCGTTGCCCTATCTTGCTAGCACCAGCGATGAATACCGAGATGTGGGAAGCACAGTCAGTGCAGAGAAACTGGCAGCAGTTGTTAAAGGATTCTCGGTATCATAGTGTAGGACTGGGTTCGGGACTGTTAGCTTGTGACCGGGTAGGTGTAGGACGGATGGCAGAACCGACGGAGATTCTGACAGCAGTGTCATCTTTATTGCATAGTGGTGGTAAGCGGGACTTATTCGGTAAGGAAGTATTAATTAGTACTGGGGGTACGAGAGAGTATCTAGATCCAGTACGCTTTATTGGTAATCCCTCTACTGGCAAGATGGGACTAGCTTTAGCACAAGCGGCTAAGTATCGGGGAGCAAAAGTGACTTTGGTACATGCACCAGCAACTTGGGAAGTGCCTTTGGGTATTCGGACTATACCAGTAGTAAGTGCGGCTCAGATGCGGCAAGCGATGCTTTCGTGTTTCTCAGATGCGGATGTGATTATTATGGCAGCAGCAGTAGCAGATGTGAAGCCTGCTGAATACGCCCCAGATAAGTTACCGAAACACTTGCTTCCTTCTGACCTTACCCTAGAACCAGTACCTGATATCTTGGTAGAACTAGGCAATAGGAAGCAGCCTCATCAGCAGTTAATTGGGTTTGCTGCTCAAACAGGGGATATTCTAACACCAGCTTTAGAGAAGTTAAAACGGAAGCAACTAGATGCGATCGCAGCTAATCCCATCGATCAACCAGGAAGCGGTTTTGGGAGTGATACTAATCAAGCTATTTTTCTAGATGCTCAAGGACGTCAGCAAGAGATTGCACCTTGCTCTAAGTTAGAAATGGCTCACTATTTGTTTGATTTTGTAATTGAGAAGTAAGTAACCACAAAGACACAAAGGACACAAAGGTTAGCTATCAGCATCTAATACCAAATCCGGTTATTGTGGGGTACTTATCAAAATCACCAAATCTTTTCCAGACAAAGGCTTTGATTTTTTTTAATAGACCCTTGGTAAAGCGGATTTGGTATAATAACCAATGACCAATAACCTACCCTTTCTGTTATTCTAACTTCTGGGTGTTCATAATAGCTTACAGTGCTAATATGAACAACTTGATCTGATATGTTGAATAGATAGACTAACAGAGCTATGGATTTTTACGTCAAGGAAGCGGCACTTGACTCTCTAACACCAGACTTTATTAACGAGTTTTCTAATGGCAAAAGTAGATATAACTGTATTTTTGACTTAACTTTAAAAGGTGAACTTGAGATCAAGTTATTTATTGATAGGATCAATGGCATATATGACCAGCTTTTGGGAGTCAGAGGACTCAGCAGCAACGGTGGACAGCGGAGGATATATCCTTATTTGTGTATAGCTTTCTCTAAAAGTGAAAATGAGTCTCAAGAAAATGGTTTTCCACTTTATGATTTTATCAGTTTTGAAGTAATCAGTCAGAGGGGTGTGTCATCATCAGGATTAGGGATTATGTTGTCCACATATATCCACGATCTTGACCGAAAAATGTTGGAACAAAAGGATTACCTCCAAGGTAATGTCAGTCTATCTGTAGCTTTATGGAATTCTCTATTTGAAACAACTCCTTTGAATAATGGTGTTGCTCCCCTTGCCGAAAAATACCCGATTTTCGTATTTCCTCAGCAGAATTCTCAAATCGGACTCAAGTCAAATACCAATGACTATATGAGTGAGCTCGGACTAAGTATGAAACTTGACTATACCCTAGACGGGTATCCAATGAGGATTTTTTACAAACATCATCATAATGATGGCTATACCTGCACAAATGAAGTATATTTAGCAATTCTTGCTATAGGTCAAGTGTTGTTAGAGATGACAAGACCTA
>JAAHGL010000190.1 GCA_010692635.1 Symploca sp. SIO2C1
AGATTTTTAAGAGCTACTTTCACTTCAATTAATTGCCTCAAAGAGTTGTGCAGCAAGCGATAGTACACTCTTTACTTATTACTTATTACTTATTACTTATTACTTCAAAACCAGAAAATTACGACTTTTTCAGCAAACCCTACTTGGTAATTGGTGGGTACGCCGTTGCCTTACATGGACATCCACGCTACACCAAAGATTTAGATATTTGGGTAGAAATGGAACTGTGCTCTCACAGAATTTGGTTTTGGCTCCGTTGGGCTAACCCAAGAATATTTTCTCGCCCCTGATCAAGTGATTCAGCTTGGCTACCCACCCAATTGAATTGATTTGGTAACAACTCCTGATGGTGTCAATTTTAATATCTGTTATCAATCCAAAGAGCGATCGCACTGGGGGTATGCAATACGACCCTACATTCAATTAAGGCTGTAGCTGTAGGTTGGGTGTAGCGTTGTTACCCCTTTTGACAACAATCTCAGGAAACGACCAAAAGCGAAACCCAACAGTAAAGATTTGGCGTTGGGTTTCGCTATCGCTACACCCAACCTACAAGATTATGCGATCGCACTACAAGATTCGTGATCGCACTCCAGGAAAGAAATCATTTGTAGTTTTTGTCAAGAATTCCTTGTCCTCTTGCATTTCCCAGAATGACTAATGGATCTTCAACAGAGCCTCCAGATCTCACTTCCAAGTGCATATGACGACCTGTTGAAAAACCTGTGCTTCCTTCAATTCCAATTAAATCACCTGGATTAATCCGATCTCCTTTCTGAACATAAATTTCAGAAAAATGAAGATAAGTAAAACTACGATTTAGATCAGGATTCCAGATAGTGATTTCCGCATTGTACTTAGAGGCTGGTGCCACAAATTCACCTGTCGTTGGATGATATCCTTCGTTTTTTAAGTGACTAGGAACGTTAAGTTGCAAACCATTTTTCGCCTCAATAACTTCTCCGCCAACTAAGGCTCGAATGTTATAAGGAGCTACAGTATCTGTTGTATCAATACCATCGTGTCCGTTAACAAGTCCTCGCGTCCATGTCCCTTGTGTGTGACCGTACAAGCGTTGGAAATATTCTGGCTCTGTAAATTTAGCACTAGAACCACCATCGGAGTTACCACTACCTTCATCTATATAATAAGCAGCAACATAACCAATCTGACCATTAACCTCAATCTTGTACCAATCGGTCCGACTACCTGGTTGGTAAACACCACCAGAAACTTGTTCCAGGATCGTTACCGTAGTTCCCTGAGACAATTGACCAATAATAGTAGAGTTACTTGTAGAAGGCTTATTGCGGAAACGGAGAGAACCATTGCCCACTTGAGAGTTAACATGACCCTCTTTGGTTATGTTTCCAGGGTTAGAACTTCCACCTGGTTGAATCGGAGGTTGAGAGTTGGGATAGCCGAAAATATAAGCACTCGGTACCCAATAAGCTTGACCATCGCGCCAATAACGATACCAAAGTGCATCAGATTCACCAGTCCAGAGATCTTCTACAGATTCGCCATAAGTCCAACCATCGAAATGAAGGGTCTTTTTGTAAGGTTCAGCCAAACCACTCCTGTCATCATGTTGGGGACTGTTACGTAAGGCGACACCAATCGAGGGACCTACCCAACCTGAGAAGTTTTCTGAGTGGAAACCAGTAGGTGTATTGGCAGAAGTAATATCAACATAGTAGGCAGCGACATAGCCTTGCTGACCATTAACTTCAACCTGGTACCAATCATTGCGAGAACCAGTTCCGGGGTCATAAGTTCCTCCGTTAACGGATTGCAAAACCTTCAGTTCAGTTCCTTCGGCAAGTTGATCAATAATTGTTGCTCCCACATAAGAATCGACCCGAAAATTCAGAGGTAAATCTCCCACCTTAGAATTAACTACACCGGATTGAAATGGCTGAGATGGAGGTTGGGGACTTGGAGTCGGAAGAGCACCAGTTGCCTGACCTGTAAAGAATTTTTCGATGCCACGAGCAATAGCATGACCTGCTTTTTCGACGTTAGCGCGACTCATTCCCGGTGCATCGATAAACAAAGATTCTGTGAGCACAGCAGGAACGCCAATAGGAGCATTGCGCAATACAGAGAAATTGGCTGATTTTACCCCCCTGTTGGGAATTTCGCTATCGGGGAAAATGGCATCAAGTTGACTATTGATAGCCTGAGCAAGTTCAGCATCTTCGGCAGGAGCATTGGGATGAGAAAAAACTTCATGCCCTTGAGCACTTTTGTTAGCGGCATTGAGATGCAGAGAAACAAAGAGATCATAACCAGCAGCTTGTTGACCAATTTGCGCTAGGGATAAAGCCTCGTCCAGAATTGTTACCTCTGCACCAAGCAGACGTAGATGTTGGGCAACAACCTGAGCCTGATGTAAGTTTTCTACTGCTTCATTGGTTCCATTGCCAACAGCACCTGGATCGAAGCCTGTATTAGTTTTCCCATGTCCAGGATCTAAGAGAATCCTTTTGCCAGCAAGGGTACTGGAGTTTTGAGTAGGTGCAACTGGGTTATCATTAGTCAAACCAGTTCCTTGTTGAGGTGCTTGAGAATCTAAAGTGTCATTAGGATTCTGGTAGAATTTTTCAAACATCTCCTTGAGAAAACTCAACCAAGAGGGATTCGGAAGATTGCCAAATGCTTGTAAGAAATTATCTAAGGCTGTTTGTTTAACTGGATCAGTATTGGGTTGTGGAGTAGAATCATCTCCTGGTAAATAGACCACTTGACCCACAGTCAAATTTCTTGCTTCTGCCTCAGTGAATGGCGTAGTTCCAGCTTCATCTTTGGTAATTTCTAACCAACGATTACCGTCCCCTAACTCCCTCTGAGCGATACCCCAAAGAGTTTCGTCTGGTTGCATCGTATAAGCACGACGAACTGCACGTTCTAAAGGAGTTACTTGTCCCTCACCACTCCAAGTAGTGGGAACCACTTGCAATTCCGGGTTGTATGGCTCAGGTTCAGTAGCTTTTGCTAAATGAATAGCGGCAGCAATATTGAGTAATCCTGCTCCTGTTTCGACATCGGGATTGGCAGTTTTAAGGTCAGTCGCCGTCGATTTCAGGATTTCAATCACCTGACGATAACTTAACTCAGGATTGGCTGCCCAAACTTGAGAAGCGGCTCCGGTTACCTGAGCAGTAGCTACAGAAGTTCCTTCCATTGTCCCTAAACCCTCACCAACAGTAGAGATGACAGGATCTTCCAGGGAGCCACCATTGGCAACAATATCTAAACCATCCCCATAGCTAGAATATTCGGCTCGGTCAAACCCTTGCCAGACAGAAGTTTCACCATTAATTTGTTCGGCTGAACCTACGGTAATAATATTATCAAACTGCTGAGATGCTTGCCCCAAAGCAGACATAACTTCTCCATCGTTCCCTGCTCCAACGGCAACGAGAATATTGTTTTGACGAGCATATTCTAGAGCTGCCATTTCTATGGGAGTAAATTCGTAGCGGGTGGAGATTGTACCTTGCTCATCAACTTGAATTAAGTCAAAACTGAGGTTGGCAATAGCATTAGGTTGACCCGAATCCCTAGCCGCATCAACAAATTCAATCAAAGATTCTGCCGATTTTCCAGAACCAATGGCACGACTTAACCAAATAGGAGCATCATCATTAATCCCGTCAATACCGATGTCATTATTCTGTTGTGCAGCAATAATACCTAAAACATGAGTTCCATGCTCATCCCCTTCACCAGCAGCCAGGAGAGGATTATCATCTCCATCAACAAAATCTTGACCTAAAGTAATGTTGCTGTAGTCAATATCAGGATTATTATCACTAAATCCTGTATCAATAATGCCAACCAAAGGTTGATCTTCGGGTTTCCCTACGGAAGAAGAGGCATCATTTCCCGTGCTGCTGAACTCTGTCGCCACTTCTTCAGTAGGTGTATCAACTTCTTCTGCCTCAACAGGAATGGGAATTTCATCTACTATTTCTACGGAACTATCGATTAATTCGTTAGTAGGTGAGAAGTCGTCTAATTCAGAAGTAACATAGGGCTTAGCATAATCAAGAATTGCTTGACCTAAATTTGTATCACGCCAATCTAAATCAGGATCAATCAGGCTGTCTATAAGAGCAGCATTCCCAGTAGCTCCGCGAACCTGGAAAATCAAGTCATTGTAATCCCCATCTGACTTACCATCAATCCGCAAATCCTCTAGTACAAAAGTACTGCCATCCCCGGTAACATCAGCAATTTGTCCCACATGGAAAGCATCATTAGGGTTAGCTGTTGCCATTGAGAACAAAGGACGCTTAGCACCTCCCACATTAGGATCGTCCCAAACATCCTCTACGCTACCCTTGGGAACCAGCATAAAACCAAAGCGATCGCCTGAGTTCATTTGAAAGGTTTTCACACCCAAGTATTCTCCAGAATTGCGATCCCTCTCTCCTAAATCACCACTAAACCTGGCTCCTTCATCTTGATCTGAAATCACAATATGCCCTAACTCAGAATCACTCAAAGCACGGCTAGCTGCTTCTTGGATAAACGCTTCCGAACCGGGCTCAAATGCCTCCATGCCCTCTAAACTAAAGATCGCCAACTCTCCTTGATAACCACCCCCATCAAAGAGGAAATCAATACCAACTTCTCCCGTTTCTCCTACGGTAAAGTAGCCTGATTCAAAAGTAGCGGACAAATCCAGGTTATCAATGAAGTCTATAGGTTCGATTTCGTCAGGGAGAATATCTGTTAGAGCAGTCAGGACTTCAAGATTCCCATTACTGATATCATCCGTTAGATCTATATCTAAAGATGTAAAATCTAGTGTGTCGTCTCCTCCATCCAATAAACCACTGGGAGTGAGTATAGGTTCGAGGATAAAGGATTGTAACTTGGGCTGAGAAGGCTTGTGGCGTTTTTTGGTAAAGAAATTAAAAATCGACATGGGGATGCACCTTTAGAGAATAAGGACTAATGCAAAAGAGCAGAAATCCCTGACTACCCAGTTATTTCTCCTCTGTTGCACTAAGGAGTATAAATATAACCTTAGACTTATTGACATATAACATTATATCTAAGCCTTATATCATACACCATCAGCATATCAATCTGAGCATGGCGAGATAGCTTCTCCACCTTACGCACATTCCCATTAGTGTGGGTGAACGAAAAAAGCTCTCCCACACCCTCACTTACTTTGGAAGTGTTTCTTAAGAGCCATTAGCCATTAGCCATTAGCTTTGAGCGTGTTTCTTCAGAGCGTTAGAGGGACTGCAAATTTTATCTGGGATTAGCCAAAGGTCCAAAGGGATTTATTTCTAGCTTTTCCTTGAACATTGTCCAGAAATCAGAAACTTCCAGATATTCAATGTAAGGAGCTAGGTGTTGGAAAAATGCCTGCGCTAGATACTTAATAAAGTCCGGCAAGTTCAAAAGAAGTTGAATGAGACTTATTTTCGACTTGTTACGGTCTAATTCCGATTTATCTGTTTGCACCTCGGTAATTATCTTTTCTACATATTGTTCGATCTCAGCCTCGTTAATTTTGTCATCAGATAGAGTTTTGTCTGATTGTCTACTTGTAATAAACCTCTTTATTAGTGGTGCTATGATTTTAGCTACTTTATTGATTAGCCATTGAGGTGGAGCTTCATATCCTAGATGGCGAAGTATTAACTTCGCTACTAATATCGATAATTCACTAATAGCCAAATCTTCTAAACGATTGTCTATAGCTTCATTGTACCCAAGATTAAAACCAGGTGTCTGCGAGCAGAGCTGCTGATAATTTCCACCCTTACTCAAAAAATCCAAAAAATTGACAAGACGGTTAATTAATGAATTAGGTTCAATATGTGGTTCGTACAAGGTTGGGATTTGTTCGAGCATATCTTGTTGGTACAAATGAGGCACAGTATCAAGCTCATTCCAGATGCGATCAGTTACCTGACAAAGTTGTTCTTCATAATACTCGGCAAATTCTTCATTACCAGGGCTAAACCCTGCCGATGGCAAGACCGATACAGTAGTATTACTTTGAGCATCCCATTCTGATCGCTGATCAATCAATGATAAGGCAAGGGAAGGTGAGAGTGAGCCTCCTAGACTGTGACCACAGATGGTAACTAAAATTGGCTTGGTAGCACTGCTTGTCAGTTCCTTAAGGTAATCTATTAGTAATTTCTCCTGAGATTGCATTTCCCAGAGAATTTGAAGTCCTCTGCTAATGCCTGCAGAAACTTGCATACCTGATGCTTGGTCTCCAAAATCAGCCTCCCATGGTTTACCTTTATTCCAGAGCTTGGTTTGATTGACCCACAAATCCTGTACTATCATGCCATACCATGACTTAGGATTTGTCCCGGCAATAGCAATGACGTAGGCATCAGATTCATCACTGTCTTGATATTTGGCCATGTACATGACACTATCAGCAACTTTTGAGTCTATTATTTCGCCATCATACTGATAAACAACTGGACCCCAGACAACCTCCCATTCTCCAATTAATTGCTGTATCTCTGGATCTGATACAATAGTTTCAAGTCTTTCGGTCGCAAGTTTTTGTAGCTCTGATTGGCTGCTAATATTCGTCGACATACATAGACACTGAGCTATCCATGACAGACAAAATACTTGTTGCTTGGTATTGTACGTAGACATGGTATTGAAAATAAATTTATTAGTATCAACTATATCTTAGTTAAGATTAAGTCTGTTGATTTAATTCTAAAAAAAAAGTTTTTCTACAGATACAAAATTTTTACTATCACTGGTACAAAAAGTATTGTGAGTTACCGTTTCTATATTGATGAGCAGTTAATGTCGTGGAATACTGCAAGAACCCCGACTTTTTAAAAAAGTCGGGGTTCTGAACGTACGTAAGTAGGGCTTGCTGAATTTACTGAGTATTTTTATCTTCACAATATATTTATCTAAACTTTAAAGTTTTAACAAAATTATTTGGAAGTTTTTATGATAGGTAGACCTATGCCATAGGTGTGTTTTGTCGGCGCAATGGGTGCGTTATGGGCGTATGCAATACCCCCATACGGTGGTTACGTAAAATTACTGATATTCTATATCTGCACAATCTCTTGATGAAAACTTTAAATATTGGCAAAATATTTATTGAATTTTTTATGATATTTATGGAAAAGTATAGTTTTTATTTTTTTGTGACCTTGCAAATGTATCTACGGTTATGATTTCCTCTGGTTCTGCCTCCTCTTCTTCCTCAATATCTCTTTGTCCAGACTTGCGGCAGGGTTGGAAACTGGGAAAGTTAAAAGTTTCTCAGCAATACGTTCTCCAAAAACGTGAAGGGCAATATCATTTACCTTTATCAGAAATCGAAGGTTTTGCACTCCAGTATTTCACTGGTAGCTATAGCATCGAGAGGGTACAACGCCTGTGCGAACAACAGTTTAGGGAGAGCATCTCTTCAGATTTCGTTGTTGAGTTGCTCGTTAAGTTGGAGCAGTTGGGAGTTGTTGGGAAAGCCGAAGGTAAGGAAGACAAGGGAGATCAAGTATTATCGACTAATGTAACTCCAGAAAAATCTCCACTAAAACCAGAAGTTCAATGGTTTTCTCATCCAGACGGACATTGGATTTTGCGCAATCGGAGCGATTTGACTTTCCTCCAAGTTAATGATGTTGGAAAGGCTGTTACTGATGATTTAGGTAGGCTTTCTCCAGATGAGATTGCTGCTAAGCACAACCTTAGTCCAGGAGAATTACAACAGCATCTCAAGTTGTTGGCTGCCACAGGAATGCTTATCGGCACCGAACCTCAAAAAGCAAAAAAGGGTAAGTTTACCCCTTTCAATTTGCTCTTTTTTCTGTTGCCTTTGTTCAACCCGGATGCTTGGCTATCCAAGCATTTGGGTAAGGTGCAGTGGCTGTTTACTCCCATCTTTGCCTGGGGACTATTAGCATTCCTCGCATATTCAACTGTCGTAGGACTATCCCAGCAAGAAGCGATCGCAGTTTTTGGACTCAAACTGTGGCAGGGAAGTGACAGTAGTTTAATCTTAGCTTTTGTTATTTTAAGCTTGCTAGTCGTTTCTCTGCACGAACTAGCTCACGCTTTCACCCTCAAACACTATGGGGGAATCGTCCCTGAGATGGGAGTGATGTTTATGTGTTTGTTTCCCGCAGCCTATACCGATACCACGGATTCTTACTGCTTAGTTAAGCGTCGGCAGAGAGTATTAGTAGTAGCTGTTGGAGTGCTATGTCAGCTGACAATCGCAACTATTGCTTTAGGACTATGGAATCTTACTGTTCCAGGTAGTTGGTTACATATAGATAGTTATCTATTGCTAGTGGCAGCCTTATTTACCGTAGCAGTGAACCTCAATCCTCTAGCAAAATTTGACGGTTATTATCTCGCCGTAGCAGCAACAGGAATTAATAACTTGCGATCGCGATCCTTTCAGTTTTACCTCAAATTGTTAACCAGCCAACCCATTGAGGAAAAACCCAGAGATGCTGGGATTTTAGCTCTGTATGCTCCTTTGAGCTTAACTTATTTGTGGCTGGTTTTCGGCTTCCTCTTCTGTCGCTTGGGGGATTGGCTCCTAACGAATATTCCCTTTCTGGCTCTCACACTGTTGGTACTGTGGGGGATTTATTACTTTTTTCCAACTGAATAACTAAAAATGACCACTGTATCTTCTAAATCTCATCCGGCTCTCAAAATTGTTTCTCCAACTCCCTCGACATCAACTTCAGACACAAATGCTGAGGAAGATACCAAAGCGCCTTCGGAGCTACCTCCCCAAGAGCAAGTCAACAACTCACCACTACCCACCACCTCAAAACGGCGTTGGCTATTCCTCGGTGCTGCCATTTTAGGTTTAAGTGCAGTTGCCTCTATTCCCTTACCCCATTACGTCACTGGAGAAGCTGAGATTACTTCTAGAAGAGATGCTCGTGAACAGTTGACGATGACTGCTTCAGGAAGGGTGCAAATCCATGTTCGTGCTAACCAACAAGTTCAACCGGGTGACTTAATCGCCGAAATTCAAAGCGACGAACTTGACAACCAACTAGCCGAAGCGGAACGAGAATTAGAACGTGCTGAACAAGGCGTGAGGGGAGCAAATCAACAGTTGATGTTAGCCGAAGCAAGATTGAGTGCAGCACAAAACCACGAAAAAATCGCCAGGGAACGTACCCAACGCTCTTCCAGAGAGCTTAAAATTAGCTCATCCTTGCCCCAAGTGCAACGTTTAGAGCGAGAAAGAGAGGCTTTTTCTTCAGAAATTGCAGCTATTGAAGCTTCTATTGCTGGAATTGAAGCCGAAATTACTGGACTCCAAGGAGAGTTAAGCAAAATTGACGACATTGTTGCCATGTACCAATCTCTAGAATCTAAAGGGGCAATTGGCAAGAAACAGTTGCTGGAAGTTCAAAGAGAGCAAGTAGCTGTGAAAGGGCAAATCGAGCAAAGAAAAAATGCGATCGCTGCTCAACGTCGTCAGATTCAGCAGCAGGAAAGCTTGAAAGCTGCCCATACTGCCCAAATAGGCGAGGCTAACCAGCAACTGAGCGATACCCTTGATACTGATGCTGACGAATTGAAGCGAGTTGCTGCCCAAACGATGACAGCTAAAACAGAAGTGGCGGCAGCTGTTGCTCACATCCAATCCCAGAAAGAATTAGTAGATAAGTGGGAAACAGATATCCAACAATTAGAACAGCAGCGAGAAAAATTGCAATTGGTTGCACAGAAGGCGGGAACGGTAATTACCCGCGATTTAGATTTACTGAATGGGAAGAGATTGGAGGCGGGAGAGGAAATTTTGGAGGTGGTGGATTTAGAGCAACTGACAGCACAGGTGAGGATTCGTCAGGAGGATAAAGATTTGGTAAATACGTCGGCTAAAGTGCGTTTTTATCGGCAAGGAGACAGGCAACATTACTCAGCAGTAGTAGAAGATTCAAGTATTGTACCGGTAGTGCAAACCGAGGAAAATCAACAGAAACCGATGGTGGAAGTGAGGATTGCGATCGATAATCGAGAGCGTTTGTTACTGCCAGGAGTCGAAGGGTATGCTCATATCGACTGTCAAAATTTACGGGTTTATCAGAAGGTAGGGCGAGAGTTTAACAAGTTGTTCAATTTGGGCAAGTATTTTCCCGGATTGAAGGGAGAGTAAAAATTGGCGATACAGGCGCAATGCTTGCGCCCTCAATGCTTGTGCTTCCAACGGGCGTATGCAATACGGCCCTACGGAGGTGGATGTCGGGATAAAATATGGAAGGAACGCGATCGCTCTTTTCAATTTCCCACCACAAAAAGGCATCGCGCGAAGGATTAGTTTTTTTGGCATGATCGCGAAGGATAGATCGAGATAAGAACAGCATTCCTGTTAAGTTTTGATCTCCATCTGTTCAAGGGGGAAAACTTGCTTGCCCAACTCGATAATTTCTCGTTTTTCCTGGGCTGTTAAGTAGTCTTGCCCACTCAAAAGACTTCCACCTGGGTGCTTAGGATCGCCTCCTGCATCCAGATATCGTTGTCTGGCTGTCGCAAAGATTTCTTTGAGTCTTTGATAGAGTTTCTTTTCTAATTCTGTAGGTTCTCTCATTGTTTACATTCTCCAGTTAGTCGGGACGATTTCACCGTTGGGTAAAATAACTGAGATCGGTAAGATGTTACTGGAGGTGGCAATATACCAATCTCCACTGTCTCCATCATAAAATTCGTATTTGAGCAGGTCTAGGGTTTGTAGAGCATTAATTACTAGATATTGGAATTCGGTCGGTTCCACAACTGATTATTTTGAATCGGGCTCCTTGGATATCGTACCAGGGAAGCATTAATGTTTCCCCTTCCTCGATTGATGTAGGGGCGCAATGCTTGCACCTTCAATGCTTGCGCCTTCAATGGGCGTATGCAATACGGCCCTACGGTTATTGGGTAACTTAGCATCACTGTTGACTTTCTCCGGACATCCCATCCCCGCAGTCAGAGCGTAGCTTTGAACCAACAGCCATAGCCAGATAGTAGGATAATGCTGTTCAACCCAAGGCTGTATAATTCTGACGAAACGAGGGAACCAACCTTTAAATAGCCAACTAATTAGGGCATTAACCGTGAAGGCTAAGTAACTGCCTAGCCAACGCAAGAAATCTTTGGAACCAGCCATTTCCCAAATCCAGGGTATAAGAGCTGGATTTTGCCTAGCGGCTTTGAGAGCTAGTATGTTAAAAGTTAACCAGTCAGTCCGGTCTTTGATAAAGGTGTCTGCTACTACAGGTGGTTCATTTGCCAATAACCCAAAAAAGGTATTCAGCATGGCATTGATCCGCTGAGGTGGTAGGTGACGCCCAGTAGGAACCATCATACCCTTGGAAAATAACCAGGTAACAGAAACATTGCTTTGATAGGCACGAATTTGGTTTAAATTCTTAGCCTGGAGCAAGTTATGCTGCAAAGCTGTATCTAATAAGTCAGTTAAGCGACAGAGATTGCGGACAAAGGAGCCAAAACCGGTGAATATTAGGGGAGACTGAAGTGAAGCAGCATCGCCCATAGCAATCAGTCGATCAAATGCTACAGTGCGATCGCTACTTCCTACACTAAAATGTCCTGGGATATAACCAAAGGTCGGTTTTTTCCACACCAGTTTTTCTGGATCACAGCGACGGTACTCGGGCAAAATGGTGAAAAAATCTTCATACATTTCTAATAAAGAGCCAGGATTCTGAGAATTCACCTCGTGGTAATGGAATAAGTAGATAGTCAAATCCTCACCAGTACCAGGGAACAACTCCCAAATCAGCTGACGCCCTCGTGAAATATCTCCGTGGCTATTGAGTACATCTCCATAATTAGAATCCCAAACCCCAGGCTCGAATCCTTGAGCAATTACTGCTCCTACTGTCGGACAAACACTATCAAAAGCTCTACCTCCATTGAGCTGCAAAGCAATGGGTGAGGCGCTACCCATTGCATCTACCAAAAGACGCCCACTCACTTGTCGTTTTGATTGGGTTGGTAGGTGCTGTAAGCTTACTACCACTTGCTCAGGTTCAACATCTACTTTGATAAATTCCGTCTCATCCCAGATTTCTCCACCAGCGCTCTTGAGTTTGTCGCCACACAGTTGTAGTAGTTTCTCAGAATCCAAAGCAATATTGAGTACTGTGGGGGTATGCAAGATGTCTGCTTTGAGGTGAGGAGGGTTATTGCCATCAAAGAATTTATTGAATCCATCGATATATTCTTTAGCAATGATGTTTTCAAACTCAGTTGGGGTAAATAACCCCAAATCAATTAAGCTTTGGAACTCATCCCTGGAAATATTCCACTCCCGATTCATGTGCCCGAAGGGTAGCCGCTCAATCACTAGCACCCGATAACCTAACTTTGCCATCACCGCTGCTTGCAGTACACCCAAAGCACCACCGATATAAATCAGATCATAAGCCTGTTGACTGTTGACTGTTGACTGTTCCCTTTTCCCTTTTCCCTTCATCCTAGAATCAAATACCACTTGTTTGGGTTGTTGCGGATTGCGGATACCCTCACGCCAACGCTTCTCCCACCAGTAGACGCGGTTGAGATCGTATTCCCCATTAGGCATTTTTTGAAAGAAATGGACAGTTTTAGGGTAGTAGGGAGCTAATGCCTCGAAAATTGATTGCTCGGATAAATCAACTACGGGTGGTTCGGGATATTGATAAGGAAATTGACTGCGCAAACTAGCTTCGAGTTGTTGCAGAATTTGACCCTCACCAGTGATAGCTCTACTTGCCCAACGAAACACTTTGAGGTATGTTGTTCGCTGCACTGACCAAACAAAAATGGAAATTTCCGGAATTGATGATGCATCTACTGTAGAGTTTTGACGGTTATTATTTGCACGCTCAAATTTTAGCCGTATACCGTCCGGGGTAATTATCTTTTCCCCCAGCTCCTGCTTCCATTGCTGTTGTAACCAGGTGCAAACAGCATCGGTATCCGGAGTAGGTATTTCTAGGTAGAGAAGTTCTTTCATCTTTGTAATCTCATTAGGTGATTAATACTGAGGTCATGGAGCTGAAAATACGTTAGACTTCCTGGTACAGATTTTATTTAATAAAAGCAACATAACTTTACAATTATCTCATTTTAATTTAAGTTACGGGTGCCATTGTTAACTAGCCATGAATTATCCCATCCCAGCTAACCCTCAAGAAATTGTGAACCTACGTCAAAAACCTGTCAATGAAGAATTAGTAGCAGCAGCGATTGCAGGAGTAATTGAGATTGCCCGCCAACAAGGACAGTCTCTAGAAGATTTAACGACTGAAGTGCTAGCGGACGATAGTTTGCTAGATTATTCACAAAGACTGTGGCTTAGTGAGATTGTGACTGATGCTTGGGAAAGTTTGTCAATCCTTGAGATACCCCAAGCTTCTGAAGAAACAAGGCAGGAGGCAGAGGGCAGGAGGCAGGAGGGAAGACGATTAGACCCTTGTTTCTTCCATTCATAGCAGGTGGTACGCCGCCTGTGAGGCGCTCTACAGAAACAAGGCAGAGGGCAGGAGGCAGGAGGCAGAAGGCAGAAGGCTCAAAAGGAAGCTGACTTGTTTCTCATCTTCTTTTTCGACGTGGAATTTTTCCCTGCTCCCTGCGTCTTGGACTTTGGACAAAAAAAGAAAGGTTTGCGTAATATTTACGCAAACCTTTTGACAGTTTAGTTTTTCCCCTTTAGTCTCAGGTCTGAGGGGAAGGTGTTACTCTTCTTTTAATCCCTTAGTCTCA
>JAAHGL010000191.1 GCA_010692635.1 Symploca sp. SIO2C1
TGACCTCTTCATTTATGAAGAAAATAAAAAGAAAATATTTTCCTGATTGTCAATCCTCTTCTTTCAAGGAGAGGATTGACAATCAGGAAAATATTTTCTTTTTATTTTCTTCATAAATGAAGAGGTCAAAGACCAAATTAACCAATTATCAATTATCAATTATCCATTGATAAAAGTAGGTATTTCTCCCTACCGTTAAAAGGTGGGGAGGAATTAACTTTCTTGGATCAGGCAATCGTCACAATCCTTATACTAAATAGGGCTTGCCTTATCGAGTCGATTGATTCGGGTTTTGAAGTAATGAGCATCTGACGACGCAGGGAGCAGGGAGTAGGGAAAAATTCCACGTCGAAAAAGAAGATGAGAAACAAGTCAGTTTCCCTTGGAACCTTATGCCTTCTGCCCTCTACCCTCTGCCTTTTTTCTGAAGAGCTCCCCAGGAGCACTTCGCGCCCCTAATTGAATGGCAGAAACAATTCTCTTCCATTAGCTATTAGCTATTAGCCATTAGCCATTAGCCATTAGCCATTAGCTTTGAGCGTGTTTCTCGAGAGTAATGAGTAATGAGTAATGAGTGAATTACCCGTCGATTAGTTCCCAGATTTTTCCATGGTGCAAGAATTTTGAGCCCATCGGTACAATTTCCTTGGACTTAGCAAGAAAAACAAACGCTTGAAACCCTTATATCACAAGGTTAGGTGATTTTCTTCAGCAAGCACTAAGTAGCATTCGGCGATTTGTAAATATTTATTATCTTTTACTAAGAAAACAAGGAAGCGATCGCATTTTAGGCGAGAGTTCTATTGCTTTCACATATATGAAATTAGTTAATTACATTTTCACATACATGAAATTAGTTAATTATGTTTTCACATACATGAAATTAGTTGACAGGATTTATTGCAAACTTTATATTTATAATTAATTCATATCTAATAAAAAAATACTCGATCTGAATAGGAGGTTATCCACACAGATGTTGGTCTAGTCTGCCAATTATAGGAGCGAAAGCTACAAAAATGCTGAGAAAAAGCAATCTTCATCAATCTTTAAGATTTACGACCCTAGCTGTCGGTTTCGTTACAGCACTTATAAGTTTCACCAGTTGCTCAGACACAAAAATCGAGGATACCAAGAGTAACAAGGCTAGCCAAAGTATCAAAGCTATTGAAGTTGCAGAGGCTACTGAAAATACTAAAGCTCTTGAAGTTACTGAGGTTACAACAGAAAACACACTCGAAGAAATTAAGGGAAGGGACAAAATTGTTATTGGAGTGAAGACAGATTACACTCCCTTTGGCTTCATTGACTCAGATGGTAAAAATGCTGGGCTAGAAATTGACATTGCCCATAAAATAACTGAGGAAATTTTAGACTCAGAGGAAAAGGTAGAATTTGTGCCAGTGACGACTTTCAATCGCATAAAGTTTCTCAAGGAAGGGAAGGTTGACTTAGTAATTGCCACGATGACCGATACAGAAAAACGTAGGCAAGAGATTGACTTTAGCGAAAACTACTATTCTTCTGGAGTGGGATTGCTGACGAAGAAAGACAATGAGATTCAAACTTGGGAAGAGCTTAAAGGGAAGAAAGTTTGCAGTATTGAGGATGCATTCTACAACAAGAAGTTAACAGAAATGAAGATTGAAATAGTTAACTTCCTGAGAACTTCAGAAGCCTACAAATCTCTCAAAGAAGGACGTTGCATCGGATTTGCCTACGATGAATCAGGTGTGGTAGCAAAATTGCAAGAGCCTGAATGGTCTCAAAATTGGCATCAGCCATTGGAGCCGATCCTACAAACAAGCTGGGGTATGGGGGTACGCAAAGGTGATGATCAATTCCTGACAACGGTTAATGATGCCATCTTCAAGATGGAGGCGGAAGGCTTCATTGTTGAAGGGGAGAACAAGTGGAATATTCCCCCAACAGAATATGTTGAAAAGCGCATGGAGCAAGCTAAAGGAAAGGTGAATAAGTAACAAGTAACAAGTAACAAGTAAGAAGGAATGAAGAATTTATTGCAGTAAAGACTTTGTTTCTTACCTTCTAGGACTTAGGCACCGTAATTTAATACGGTGCCTAAGTCCTATCTTATTATTTGATTGGAAAGAACTAGACAATTATATATTTATCTAATACCATAGAGAAAATTATACTCTAACTAATTCAAATGGAAGATGCCCAAGAAACTGAAGAAGAAAGAAGAAGAGACTAAGCCAGTCAAGCTTTCAGCCATTGATGAAGATATTGTGACCGTTCTCATGGGCACAGAGCTGTACGGCTTAGAAATCCTTGATAAACTTAACCCAGATAGACCTATCCCACTGAGCTTCGGTAGCCTCTACCCTGCCCTAAATCGCTTAGAAAAAAAAGGACTCATCAAATGGCGCTGGGGTGACGAAACTGAAGAAACAGGTGGTGCCAGACGTAAGTACTACAAAGTTACTGGCTTAGGTGCAACTACCCTTAACAAAGTTCAAAGATATCGTGCTCTGTTAGTTCAGCGCTCAGGGCAAGGTGCGTTGGGAGGAGCTTGAAGCGATGGATAGAGACACCAAACAGAAATTGAAGCGAATTTGGTTTTTGCGATCGCTCTTAGGTTTGGCAATGCTTGTTACTTTAGGTTTTTGTGTGAGGCAAGTGCAAGCGGTACGTACTCATACAGCGATGCAAAGACAAGTTCTGGAGTGGTTACGGAAGCACCAGCAGAAGCTCAATTGTCAGCGGGTTCAGTTGCTATAGAAAGTGCTGAGGCAAAAGTCAAATCAGGCTCGGCTATCCCTGATATTATCACTAATCTGTTTTCTAATATTGCTATTCCCCCTACTCAGACTGCGAAACCAGGTATCTCTCACTTTAACAGGTCAACTTTTTTTCCCAGAAGAATGCATTGCCGAACTAGAAGCCCTACACCAGCGAATGAAATCCCAGCAGCGCCCCTTATGGTTCATCCGACTCAAAATGCTACAGGAAATAGTTGAATTGCTATGGGCATTCCACGTCCACATCAAGTTTGAGAATCTCTGGCTACCAGGAAAAAACAACAAGATGGACGAGTAATCCCTCCAATACTTTCCCTAACGTCTCCGATACTTTCCCTAACGTCGGTTTAGTAATAAGGATGAAGTAATGACACGAACAAAATATAAGCGAAACACATATAAGGAATGGACAAAAAATGAGCAGTTGACAGAGTTACTGATGCCAAATCTCAGGGCGAAGCATTCGGACAGAAAAACTAGGGTTTGAGGTATAAAATATCGCCCGAATGCTTCGCCCCTACATCTAATTCGGGTTTGCTGAATAAGTAGTCAGGAGTCAGGAGTCAGGAGAATAGGAGTTTAGGAGTTTAGAATAGTCTTTAAAGGGGATTATGGGTTAAGAAGATGCAAGGAAATTGCATTGATGAGCTCAATTTTCTTGCACTTTTCAAGGAAAATAAAAGCTTGAAAGCTATACCAGACAGCGCTTTCAGACTCTTGCAGCAAGCCCTAATTCTGGTTAGTGAATCGGTGTTCTAGTCAAGCTACAGAACATTTGGTTCTCAATGAATCTGCGACTCTAACAAATCCCAAAAGCAACCTGCCTGAATCTCTCACCTTCCAGGCAGGCACTCTACCAAAGTATTTAGGTAAGCAACAAACGGTCAAATTTATTCACTTACCCCATATCAATTATGTCACGCAACAATCAAACACCCAACTCTAATCAGCTCACCCAACTACTGCATCATCTTTCTCAGATGAGTCAAGGCAGTACCGAAAACACCATATTGGTTATCGCCTACATGAGTTTTCTGAGCTTTTTAGCAGCAGGCATGTTTGCACTACTAGCAGTGCTAATCGCACCAAGACTTGCACCATCCTCACCAATAGGAGCTAACAACCATTTGCCTGCACTGGATACAAAAGAAGTCGAACTCACAACCAAGGCAGAATAAGCCAAAGTTTTACTACCATCCGTGGCACTGGCATCTTGCCAGTGCAGAGATTGAAACAGGTTAGTGCAAGAAGGCAGAAGGCAGAAGGCAGGAGGCAGAAGGCAGAAGGGAAGAAAGATTGTGTAGTAAGCTTTTTCACCTTTTTTAACTGATGGGTTATTTCCGCCGCGCTGCACTAGTACCGCTGCACGGAATTCAGAATTCAGAATGCTTATAGAGTAAGGATTCTATCGATAGCGCTCTCACTTAACGCACTACTCGAACCTCAATGTCAAGATTAAGACTACTCCACAACCGATCAGTGGTTAGAACTGGCAAATTTAGAGAAATACCCAGTGCAAGACAAGCTCGATCACCGAGTGAGAGTCCTATTGACTTGGTAGTTGGACGGAGCATTCCAGCTTTTAATGCTTGTTCTTCATTCAAAGGGACAACTTCAAGACTTAGACTAGAGAGAATCTGCCTGATATCCTCTTCAGAAATGCCTGCTTCTGCTAACTTTGCTATAACTTCAGACAAGTTGACTGTGCTAATTACCGCACTACCAATAAATCGTGCAATCTCTTCGCTACCACTTTCTTGGTTGAGTAATGCCAACACAGCAGAAGCATCAACAACAACCCTACTCACGCAAAGCCTCCTCCCTGCGCTCTTGAATCAATTCTTCAGAAAGTTTTCTACTAGCAGGAATATACTGCCTAAAAATCGCTTGGGCACTTTCTACAGAGGCTTGAGTGTGCTTTTGGGTTGGTTGATCTTCCATTACGAGGACAGCATTGTACTCTCCTGCTGGCATATCTACAGGAAAATTGATCAACAATCTGCCATTGCTTGCTACAGTTACTAGTACTTCTATGGTTCTCATGGTTAGCTTAAGAGAAATTCAATCAGATTTAGTTCTACTTTAGATACGGAAGAACTAGTTGTTGCAGGTATTCCGAAATCAGATATTGTGCTAGGTTTTCAGCCACCAGAGTTGTGTCCCCATACCGGTTACGCGATCGCTTAGGTGATTTCTTCCGAAAGAATGTATCTATCGTAGTGCCGTGACCCAGCTAAAACTGTGCAATAGATTTTGGTTTCTAGCTCCTTCTTACTTGTTACTTGTTACTTGTTACTTTTTACTTCACAACCGGTTTCTAATGAACCATTTTAGCTGGGTCACGGCAGTAGGGTGTGTTAGCGCAGCGTAACGCACCACATTGTGGGTACAATCATGTTAAAAATAGCCTGAGCCTGGAGCCAATATCTCCATTATACGCTCATTTCTGCTGTTATTAAACAATATCTAATCCTTGAATCGGTTCACTTAAAATTGCCAGAATCTTAGAAATATTTAGATCTTCTTCATCCTCGATAACCAATTCCTCATTATCAATTGCAACAGTTTGAGCAGAAAGTTTGAGAAATCGCCAGACTCTACCTGTGGTAACAGCACCATAGATGTTTTGGATAGTTCTGTCTCTAGCTTGGTTAAACCTCTGTGCTGCTACCATTTCAGCAATACACTGTCCTATACCTGCATTGGTACTTTCGTTTTTAGCTTCCACAATTGTGATTACTGGTGCTTCAATCTCTAAAGTAAACTCAGAAGCACTCAAAATATAGTCACAAAACCCATTAAGTCCTTGCGTCGCATCAACATTAAATTCCCTACCAGAAAATAAGCTAATTTTGCGGTCAAATAACTCTCTTACTTCAATCAGTAAAGGTGCAATAATTAACTCGGAACGAGCCTTTTCTGTGTCGTTATCGAAGGCAATTTTTAAATTACGCTTCAAAGTCATTGTTAGGTATTCACTCGGTTCAATCCGCTTGATTTGAGGAAACATATCCATTAGTCTAGTATTGAGCTCAAAGCTGGCTTTGGCTTGGCTGATGGTTTTAAAGTCGCTATAAGCCATAACTAAACACTCCTTTGTGCAGAAAAAATTGTGAATTACTGCTTAAGCAACGGACGCAGGGACGGGGAGATTAGGACGAACCAATTGAAAGAAGAGGTAAAAAATGAATAATCTCATGACTTTAACTGTTTGTCTTTTATCTATTGCTTGCAGTGGAGAAGCTGGGAAAGTGCTAGCACAGCAGGGCACAAGTAATCCACCAGTTAACAATAGACGAAAAGTAGATACCATAAACATTAAAGACTCCTGCCTTCCGTTCCCATCCTTGGCGGGGTTAGGGGTGGGTTCTGCCTCCTGCCTTCTTACCCGAGCTTCCATTGCTCCTTCTTCTGCTACTAACAACCAACAATCAACTTTGGAACAAGAGGCGCAGCAACTTTATGAAAGGGGACAATATCCTCAAGCAGTGAGATTGTTAAAGCAGCTTATTAATAACTATGCTACCCAAGGAGAGCTAGTTAGTGAAGCAATCGCTCAGAGAAATCTAGCTTTAGTTTACCAACGTACTGGAGAATGGAATCAAGCACAATTTGCGATCGCAACAAGTTTCGACTTACTCCAACAATTGGAGGATAGCCCAGAGCGTACCAGATTACTTGCCCAAACCTTTGATGTTCAAGGACAATTACAACTATCCATCGCTCAGCCGGAAGCAGGTCTAGAAACTTGGCAAAAAGCTAGCCAAAGCTATCAACAACTTAGTGACCCTAACGGATATAATAGAAGCCAGATTAACCAAGTTCAAGCCCTACGAGCAATGGGATTTTATGGTAGGGCGACTAAAACTTTGGCACAAATCCAGAAAACTTTGCTAGAGGAACCAGATAGCTTGGTGAAAGCCAAAGCCCTCCAGAGTCTAGGTGATGTCCTGCAAAAGTTAGGTAATTTAGATAACTCCCAAGAATTATTAGAGGAGAGTTTAGTGATCGCGAAAAATTTACCAAACTCAGAAGCGATTGCCACTAGTCTCCTGAGTTTAGGCAATACTACCAGATTACAGAAACAACCAGAAGCTGCCCTGGATTATTATCAAAGAGCTTTTGAAGCAACTACCTCACCAGAGCTCCAAATTCAGGCGCAACTCAATCAATTAAACCTGTTGGTAAATCAAAAAAAATGGTCAGAAGCAACGGCTTTAGTTCCTCAAATCCAGTCTAAGTTAACCCAATTGCCCCCTAACCAAAAAGCAATTTATGCCAAAATTAATCTGGCTCGGAGTTTGATGAAAGGGGAGGGAATTACTAATGAGCAAAATCTGGCTCAATTATTAGCAAAAGCAATTCAGGAAGCTCAGAACCTAGGGGACAAAAGAGCCCAAGCTTATGGATTAGGTAGTTTGGGAAATTTGTATGAGCAGTACCAGCGTTGGGAGGAAGCCAGAGAGCTGACGGAGCAAGCTGTACTCATTGCCCAAGCGATCAATGCTTCTGATATAGCTTACCAGTGGCAATGGCAGCTCGGTAGAATTGTTAAAGCTCAAGGAAAACGAGAGCAAGCAATTGCTGCCTATACCCAATCCGTGAAAACCCTTAAGTCTATACGCAGCGATTTAGTAGCGATTAGCTCAGATGTCCAGTTTTCGTTTAAGGAGAGTGTAGAACCCGTCTACCGAGAGCTAGCAGCACTATTGTTACAATCAGGAGCTAGTCAAGACAATCTCGAGCAAGCCAGGAAAGTAATTGAAGCTCTGCAGTTAGCAGAACTAGATAACTTTTTTCGGGATGCCTGCCTAGATGCTACACCCCGCTCCATCGATAACTTAGACCCAACTGCCGCAATTGTCTATACGATTATTTTAGATAATTCCCTGGAGGTCATTATTGCTCTACCAGGACAAGATCTACACCATTACACTACCAATTTATCTCAGGCAGAAATAGAAGACACCTTAACTCAACTACGGAAATCTCTAGCTAATCAAAGGGAACGACTATTCAAGAAAAAACGCTTCGCCCTCTCCGAAAAAGTCTATGATTGGTTAATCGCTCCGATTGAAACGGACTTAGCAACTAATAACATTGAAAATCTAGTGTTTGTCTTGGATGGACAACTACGCAACATCTCTATTTCTGCGCTCTATGATGGAGAAAAATACGTAGTAGAAAAATACGGTGTTGCTCTTGCTCCCAGTTTAGAACTAGTAGACCCCAAACCTTTAGCAAGAGAACAAATCCAAGTTCTTTCCGGTGGATTAACGGAAGCACGTCAAGGGTTTGCTCCACTGCCCAACGTCAATGAAGAACTCGAGCGCATCAAAGCTCAAGTTCCTGCCGATATCCTACTCAATCAATCCTTCACCGACATTAACTTTAAGACAACCTTCAATGCCACTTCTTACCCGGTAGTTCATCTAGCAACTCACGGTGAATTTAGTAGTAATGCCCAAGATACCTTTCTCCTCACCTGGGATGAAAAACTGCAAATTGAAGAGCTCAATACTCTTCTGCGTGCTGATAGCAAGCAAACTCGCCCCATTGAATTACTCGTTCTGAGTGCTTGCAAAACCGCAGCTGGAGACAAACGAGCCGCCCTTGGATTAGCTGGCATAGCTGTGCGAGCCGGTGCTCGTAGCACTGCTGCTTCTCTTTGGTATGTCAGCGATGAAGCTACTGCTTTGTTGATGAGTAACTTCTACCTGGAGTTAGCTAAACCCGATGTTACTAAAGCAGAAGCCTTGCGAAGGGCTCAACTGGCAGTTTTGCAGAACGAGGAATTTGCTCACCCCTATTTTTGGTCAGCTTTTGTACTGGTGGGTAATTGGTTATAGATGAATGGCACTTGGTTAAGCTTCTGCCTTGACGCCACCAAACTCTTAACTAAGTGCCATTCGGTTATAGATATAAAAAATTGATATCAGATTTACTTATCTTGTCATCTTTCCTCTTGCTCCTCACGCAACGTGAGGTTAATAGCATTGAATCGTAGCCAGTATTCCCCAGCTCAAAGGAGTGAATTCCATGGGATCTACAGCGATGAAAGTAGGCGAACTTGCTAAACAGACAGGAGTATCGGTTCGTACACTGCATTACTACGATGAGATTAGTTTGCTTGAACCCTCACACCGTAATGATGCAGGACACCGTCTTTACACTGCTGCAGATATAGTCCGTTTACAGCAAATTATGTCCCTTCGGCAAGTTGGCTTCTCCCTCGAAGAAATTAGGGAGTGCTTGGAGCAGTCTGATTTCTCGCCATATCGGGTGATTCAACTGCATATGTCCCGCTTAAGAGAGCAGATGGAGCTACAGCGCAAGCTTTACAACCGCCTAGAAGCGATCGCAGCTAGCTTGCGATCGACGGAGGAAATCTCCGTTGAGGAATTGATGCAAACGATAGAGGTAATCAGCATGTTTGAGAAATACTATACCCCTGAACAGTTAGAAGAGCTCAAGGAAAGGAGACAAATGCTAGGTGAGGAAAAGATTCACCAAGTACAAGGAGAGTGGCAGGAGCTCATTGAACAGGTTCGTGCTGAAATGGAAAAAGGCACAGAACCAACAAGCGAAACAGTGCAGTTCCTTGCTAAGCGTTGGAGGAGGCTAATTCAAGAGTTCACTGGCGGCAATCCTGAGATTGAGAAGTCTTTGAATACGATTTACCAGCAAGAGGGAGCAGCGAATGCCAGTCGGAATGCGATCGATTCTGATACTTGCGAATACATCTCTAAGGCAATGGCAGTCTTGAAATAGCCTTATTGATACTGGGTGAGGTGAAAAAAGGTGTGGGAGAGCTTTTTTGAGTAATGAGTAATGAGTAATGAGTAATGAGGGTCGAAACTTTTGTCAAATCCTCTTCCCTTCTGCCTTGTGTTTCTTCAGAAATTAGCTATTAGCCATTAGCTATTAGCTATTAGCCATTAGCTTTGAGCGTGTTTCTCGATAGTAAATAAATTGTGCCAATGTCTAATTTTGTGGTTCAGGTTTACAAAAATACCAATACAACTAAAGCCCCAGCCATTAACTTACCTACAAATTTACCGCAGCAGGAATTAATCAATCCTGAGTTAATCAAAACTGCTCAAGGTTTGTTTGATGCTAACGGAGTGCTTCTGATCAATAACTTATTCCCAACAGACTTAATTGCCAGTCTATATCAGTCATTTGTCGCGTGCTATAAGCCCTATTTTGAGGATAAAGACTATGCCAATGTCTTGGAAGTGGGTGATAAGCGTAAAATGCTGACTATTGAGCTCAAAAAACCGTTCAACAATCCTGAGGTTTACGGCAACCAATTTTTGCTGTATTTAATGAGGGAGTTATTGGGAAACGGATTTGTTCTTGGGAGTTTCGGAGCAGTTATTTCCCTGCCAGGTGCTAAACATCAGCATATTCATCGAGATCATCCATCCTTGTTTGAAAATGAAGAACTAGATGTCCAAATTCCTAGCTTTGCGATTACAGTTGTGATACCCCTAATTGACTTAACCCCGGCTACCGGCTCAACTCAGGTTTGGAAAGGCTCTCATAGAATTCCTGGTTCAAAAAGCTTAGACACCGAAGACTCATTCGTTCCTTTTGTGCCAATCGGTTCTTGTTATTTGATGGATTATCAGCTTTTACATGGAGGCACTGCCAATAGGTCTAATCTGGTAAGACCAATTCTTTACCTCAGCTATTATCGCTATTGGTTTCAAGAAGCAGTTAATTACGAGAAGCAATCTAGAATTTCCATTACCAAACAGGAATACCAAAAAATACCATCACCATACAAATTTTTATTTGCACGAGTTAAAGACTCCCAAGCATTTAGCCATCCTTTAGCAGCCAAAGCTTCTGACAATCAAACTGCCAACTATTTTGGAACCTTAACCTCAACGGAGCAAGCACAAAAGTTAGGAGAACTGGCAAAAATTGCTCTAGCTAGCTATGGATTCAAACAAGCTCAAATCAAATTAATTACTCATGGTGATAACACGGTTTTTTCAGTTGCTGTACCAGATACATCCCCAGGAGAGCCAGACAATAGTCCCTATCTAGCCAACCGTTTTATCTTAAGAATCCATCGGGCAAACTATCTAGCCGTTGATGCTATTGAATCAGAATTGCGCTGGCTCCAATGCCTGCGCCATGATACCAAACTCCCTGTTCCTGAGCCCATACCGACATCACAGGGGAAACTCTACACTTTGGCTCATAGTTCCGAAATTTCCCAACCACGGGTTTGCTCTCTAACCAAATGCTTGAAAGGAGAACCACTATATCAAGCGAGTCAGGTTGAGCTTGAAGAGGTTGGTAAATTAATGGGAAAATTACATAACTATGCAGCCCATTGGTCAATACCAGAGAATTTTACTAGACCCTATTGGAATTGGAATGGCTTATTTGGGGATGGAGCAGGCTATAGCAACAACGGAACCCATGTATGGGAGTTAACACCACAGCCCTATCGCAGCTTTTTCAAGGATGTTAGTGAACAGGTAAAAGCGATCATGACATCCCTTGGAGAAGAAACAGACCAGTTTGGTATAATTCACGGAGATTTTTGGTCAGGCAATCTGTTAGTGTTTGGCAATGAAATCTGCCCTATTGATTTTGCTGACTGCGGTTTTGGCTATTGGGGATATGAGCTAGCGCGGTTTTTGAGTGACTTCCCCCAAGATCAGGATTTAGCATTGTGTCTAGATAAGTTGTTATCTGGTTATACCCAAATTCGAGAATTTCCAGAACAACAGTTACCCCATATCAGCACTTTTGTTGCAGCTCACTATGTCACCTTAGCTCTATGGCGAATCAACCGAGCCCAAGAGCATCCTTCTTTCCGTTCTACGTTAGAAGAGGATTTGCAGGAAACTGTAGCAGCAGTCGAGGCATTTTTATGAATGCAATTCAATCTGTAGGGTGCTGTTAGCGAAGCGTAACGCACCGTTATTTTGTGCTATTATTTTTTCATAATGGGAAAAGTGTGCGCCCATATATAAAGTGTGCTCAGTTCAAGCTGTTGCCTTAGGTTAGGTGAAGCGCTGTTAAACCTTTGACCCAAATCTCTCCAACCCAACCCCAACCTTTTATAAATTCTCTTTGTGTCCTTTGTGACTTTGTGGTTATTTCTTCTGATGTCCTAACATTTACCACTTAGTGCTGTAATGTTGGGTTTCACTTCCTTCCACCCAACCTACACACCATTATGATTCTAGAGGTTGCAATACTCGACGTAATACCGGGCAAAGAAAGTGATTTCCAAACTGCTTTTGCCAAAGCTCAGTCGCTCCTTTCTTCAATGCAAGGTTACATTGAGCATGAGTTAAAGCGATGTGTTGAGAAGCCTTCTCGATATATCCTTTTAGTAAAGTGGGAGACAATTGAGGATCACACAGAGGGTTTTCGGCATTCTTCTCAATATCAAGAATGGAAAAAGTTATTGCACTGCTACTATGATCCGTTTCCAGAAGTGGAGCATTATCAATCTGTT
Organism: Symploca sp. SIO2C1; assembly: GCA_010692635.1. Classification (GTDB taxonomy): domain Bacteria; phylum Cyanobacteriota; class Cyanobacteriia; order Cyanobacteriales; family Coleofasciculaceae; genus Caldora. The sequence continues at coordinate 12,256 of JAAHGL010000191.1, forward strand.
TTTCCGTAGCTCGATGCCTAACTTGTTATTAAGTTAGAAGTTCAATTGTTCTTCTGCAATATCAAGGGGAGGGATGACAGCCAGAGCGATCGCAATTATCTTCTCATAGAAAGCGATCGCAAATCTTGTAGGGTGGGCAAAATAAATATCTTCAACCATTAAACTGATCAATTGCCCATTTTTGCCCACCAATCCTGATTTGGCAGGAATTAAGGTGGGCATTTTTGTAGTTTAGTTGTAGTCAGTTCACGCCAGTAAGTTCGCTACAATGAGAGTGCGATCGCCCAACATCGTACAATGAATTGAAGGGAAAGAGTGATCGCCACTCGCTACAATAAGAGAGCAATCTGTAGAATGCCAAACCTATGAACGGCACAACAGTCGAACGTCAAGCTCTAATCGATGTTGTGAATGCGCTCCCTGATCGCGCCTTGCTGGAACTTGCCAGTTTTCTGGATTATTTGCGCTACAAAAATGCTGCATCCCCACAAGGGACTGGGGATAGCAGCGATTTTCTACTGTTGATGGCTGATATCAACAATTCTGACCCATTCGAGAGCGATCGCACAGAGCAGCATTTGCAACGACAGCAAGAGTTAGAATTGCTAGGTATCGTGCAGCGCCATTTACCGCGATCACAGCAGGAGCGGTGGATGCTGTTGCGGCAAAAGTTAGAGCAGGAAACGTTGACAGAGCGCGAGCATCAGGAGTTTTTGACCTACAGCGATCTGCTAGAGTCGTGGAATGCACAGCGTGTAGAAGCGGTGATGGCATTAGCGAAATTGCGAGGTGTAGAGTTTAAAAGGCTCTATCAGGAGCTAACACCTCAAAACACAAATCTGTAGATGTCTCGATCGCATTTACCTGCTTCAATTCGTCAAACTCTGGCCGAGCGGGCGCAGGGTCTATGCGAATATTGTCAATGTCCTGAAGCCTATTGCCCAGACAGTTTTACCGTAGAGCATATTGTGCCGCGCCAGCAAGGAGGCACAGACGATCTGGACAATCTGGCATGGGCTTGTTTTGGGTGTAATGGTCGCAAACATACGAAAATGCAGGGTGTCGATCCGCAAACCCAGCAGTCTGTGGCTTTGTTTCATCCTCGCCAGCAGAAGTGGTACGAGCATTTTGCGTGGAGTGAAAACTTGCAGACGTTGGAGGGGCAATCACCCTGTGGTCGAGCAACGATTGCGATATTGGGTTTAAATCGTCCAAGTGTGGTTAATTTGCGGCGAGTATTGGTGATGGTAGGCGAGCATCCTGCTCAGGGGTAATATGAAGCGATCGCTTTAATCATGGGTCAACTCAAAAAGTATGATTAAAGCAGTTAATTGCTGAGGCTTGACAATGAATTAGGGCTTGCTGTAAGAGTCTGAAAGCGCTGTCTGGTATAGCTTTCAAGCTTTTATTTTCCTTGAAAAGTGCAAGAAAATTGAGCTCATCAATGCAATTTCCTTGCATCTTCTTAACCCATAATCCCCTTTAAAGACTATTCTAAAC
>JAAHGL010000192.1 GCA_010692635.1 Symploca sp. SIO2C1
GTCCTGAATCAGAGGACTTGGAGGGGTACAAACTAGGAGAATATTTGTACGTCCGTACCATGTGCTGACTCTATGCGGTAGACACCTGTTACTGGGAAGCTGAATCTTCCCAAGCTCCCGTTATACCTGTAGGGTTAGCCGGAGTTGGTGACCATCTGCAACTTATATAAACTGGCGTACAAACCATTCTCCTGCAAAAGTTGCTCATGAGAACCTGATTCTACCAACTGTCCTCGCTTGAGCACCAAAATTCGATCGACATTGCGGATAGTTGAGAGCCGGTGGGCGATAATAATTGCCGTGCGCTCTTCTAATAACCGGTCTAAAGCTTGTTGAATCAGAGCTTCTGTACCCACATCTAAACTTGCCGTTGCTTCATCTAGTACTAGAATACTAGGATTGCGAATTGCAGCACGGGCAAACGCTAACAATTGCTTTTGACCACCAGAGAGATTAGTACCCCGCTCTCGGAGTTGGGTATTATAACCTTGGGGTAATTTTTCAATGAAATCAGCGACATTGGTTACCTGTGCTGAAGTCTGGATTGCCTCCAATGAATAGTCTTCTCCCAAGGCAATATTACTTTTAACATCACCAGCAAAGAGAAACCCATCTTGCAGAATAACACCCATGTAACGACGTAGTTGGGCTTGGGGTAAATCCCGAATATCAATGCCATCTAGCAAAATTCGTCCTTTAGTTGGTTCATAAAGACGGCATAGCAAGCGAATAATTGAACTCTTGCCAGCACCAGTAGGTCCCACTAAAGCAACCTTTTCTCCAGGACGAATGGTAAAGTGCAAGTCTTGGAGGACATATTCATCTGGCTTGTAGGCAAACCATACATGTTCAAAGCGAATTTCTCCAGATGAAGTCTGGGGAAGATTACCCAGCTCTAGTTTAAGATTTGCTTCCTCTGAATCGCGGATTTCGATAGGCTCATCAAGAATTTCGCTAACCCGCTCAACCGCCGTAAACCCAGCTTGAAACATGGTGAATTTATCCGCAAATTGGCGCAAGGGGTTAAACAAACGCTGTCCATAAAAGATAAAAGCTGTTAATGTCCCTAAATTGAGGGTATCTTGCAAGACAAATAAACCACCTACCCACAGCATAACTGCGATCGCAATAAAGGAAACCAACTCCAGTGTGGCGGAAACGGCAGAATCGTGAAAGATGGTTTTGTTAACCTCACTAATGTAGCGCTGGTTAACTGCCCGAAACATTTCACCATTGAATCGCTCGCGGCGAAACAATTGTACGATGTTAATGCCGGTGATATTTTCTTGGAGCATCGAGTTGAGGTCAGAAAGTTCTTCCCTAGCTTTGTAGTTAGCTTTGCGATACTCCTTTTGGAAGTAAATAATTAAACTCGTAACCGGAAATAGCATTAACACCAGAATTAGCGCTAATTGCCATTGCAGTGCAAACATGAAGATGGCAATCACCACCATTGAGAACAAGTCATTGACAATGCCAATAGCACCACTAGAGAAGACTAGTCCTAAGGCTTCTACATCATTCGTAAGTCTGGTAATCAACCTTCCCACTGGTGTTTTATCAAAAAATCGCACCGCTAAGGAGGTGACATGCTCAAATAGATCTTCCCGAATTTGAGCAGTAATGCTTTGTCCTAGTTTCTCTTCTAAAAATTTCTGAAAAATGGTGAATACTAATCGGACTAGTATAGTTAGTAGTAGTAAACTACTAAGAATACTGACACCCTCGGACAATGAACGACCTTCCAGAATAGACCAAGTTGGTTGTTGACGAATGAGGGAAACTGCTTGTCCGATGATTAGGGGTTGAACTGCTCCGGTTACGGATAACGGTATCAAAAAAATGACGGAAATCAAGAGGAGATTTTTGCTACGACGTGCATAAGGCAATAATCGCCGGAAGAGTCGCCAGTCACTTTCAGTTTGCTTCCTTCGATTGGTTTCTGTCGGCGGTGAAAAGCTAGTCATGCTAAACCCTGGTATTAGGAGCCTCCAAATAAAAAATATCCCATTTCACCCTCAGGCAGGGGAGCAGGGAGCAGGGGGAGTTAAGATAGCGAGTCAAGTCCAAAAATTGGATAATTTATTTTTTGGAGTTCCCTTAAACCCTGTGAGACTTCACATCATTTGACCTTTGTCAAGTGCCTTTTGTACTAATGACCAACGACCAATGACTAATCACCATTTTAAGGATTGATTGAGCCATCGGGTAGGATTGCTCCTCGAAGATCGGCATCATTAAGATAGGCACTCCTGAAATTGGCACTCCTGAGATTGGCATTCCTGAGATTGGCATTCCTGAGATTGGCATTCCTGAGATCTGCTCCTCGAAGATCTGCTCCCCTAAGATCACTAGCTGTTAGGTTAATATTTCCTAAGTCACCACTACGAAGATCCGCTCCTCTGAGATCCGCATCAGTTAGATCCGCAGCCGTTAAGTCAACACCTTGTAGCTTGGCATTCCTCAAGTCTACCCCCCTTAAGTCACAGCTTTGACATTCACCAGTTTCTAGCAATTGCTGGAGATCATTTCCAGAATTTGGCTGATTGACATCGTTCAAATCAGTTCTTAACGATGCTATTATTAAAACTAAGATTGATATTCCACCGATGCTGAAAATAATCAATGTAATAAGTTTACCGATAATGTAAGGTTGATTGTTGTTCCCTCCCCATATAGACGTCGAAGTTTGGATAACCTCAATCGGTTCCAGAGCTGCTAATGCTGTAGCTGCATCCGGGTAGCGATGTTTGAGGTTCGGTGCTACCATTTTTTCGAGCCAGTTGATAAATTGGGGACTCAACTGAGGTACTAGAGGTTTGAAGTTGATGCGATTTGCCTCATCAATTAAGTTACCAATTTCTGTTGATTTCGTCTGAGTTAATAAGCAAATCAGTGTTACACCTAAACTATACAAGTCAGAAGCCGTTGTCAGCTGACGGTTAAACATCTGCTCGGGTGGCATAAACCCCAGTGTTCCTTTAACCACACTGCTAGCAGCCATCTCTCCATCAGCTGAACGAGCTAAGCCAAAATCTACCAAGTAAACCTTAATCTTGGGGGAACGTTCAATTAGGAGATTTTCTGGTTTAATATCCCGATGAATTACTGGAGGTATTTGCTGTTGTAGGTAGACTAACACCTCTAAAGTTGCGATCGCAATTTGCTTAATTTGTTGGGGGGTAAATTGTTGGGGTTTAGCTAGGGAAGGAGCTGGCTTATATTCTTGTACCAGGCAAAAGCCATCAGGAGTTTCAAAGGAATCTAGGTACCGGGGAATGCTAGGTGAATTTAGCTGTTGCAGTAGAGCGATTTCTCGCTCATGAGCCTTATATTCTGACCAACTGGCTCCGACTTTAGCAAACTGAAACTGCTTAATTACTACCGGTTGCTCACTCTTGCTACTAGTTGCTAAGTAAGTAATTCGTCCCCCACTCAGATTATGCCCTAACTCCCGCTCAATTTGATAGATTTGTTGTTTGTTATTTGTTATTTGTTGTTTGTCATTGGTCATTGGTTGTTGGTTGTTCATTCTAAATTATAAATTATTAATTCTAAATTATTAATTCTTGATCCGTTTTACTAAACGGATAAATTCAGCTCGGTAACCATCTAAGTCTTCAGCCTGAGATTGATTCGCTAGCTGCAATACTTGCTCAAAATTGGCTGTTCCCTTGTACTGGGAATTTCTCAACACCATACCGAAGGCAGCAACAGCGGCAGAAAACTTAAAGTTATTTGAGGCGTTTTCCAGTTTAACTCCTCCGTCAACTACTGGATAGGTAAGGAGTTGAGAGGTTGTTCCTTGGGGTTGTTTGTAACGCAATTTTACTTCCATCAAGTCGTTAGCGTCATAAGTTTCTGGGGTTTCTGGATTTTGTTGCTCTTTTGAATCTTCAACTTCCGGGAATTTGACATCACTTTTGACACCAACCGGGATAATTTCATAGAGAGCGGTAACTGAATGTCCTGCTCCTAGTTCTCCGGCATCTTTAGTATCATCTTGAAAATCGCGATTCTGTAGCCGACGATTTTCATAGCCAATCAAACGGTAGGCTTGTACTTTTTCAGGGTTAAATGCTACTTGAATCTTGACATCTTTGGCAATTGTCAACAGAGTGCCCCCCATCTCCTTCACCAAGACTTTTTTCGCCTCTAGCAGGTTATCAATGTAAGCATAATTACCGTTACCTTTATTAGCGAGTTTTTCCATCTTGGTATCTTGTAAGTTACCCGTACCAAATCCCAAGACAGTAAGGAATACTCCTTCCTCTCGTTTTTGTTCAATTAGTTTTACCAATTCAGCATCGCTGGATACCCCGACATTAAAATCCCCGTCGGTAGCGAGAATTACCCGGTTGTTGCCGGATTCAATGAAGTTTTCTTTTGCGAGTTTGTAAGCCTGTTTAATCCCCTCTCCTCCAGCAGTAGAACCCCCTGCTCCTAGCTGATTAATTGCTGCTAAAATTTTGTCTTTTTGGTTACCGGGAGTTGGCGGTAAAACCATTCCTGCGGCTCCAGCATAAACGACAATGCTGACTTTGTCTTTTTTTCCCAATTCATCCACCAGCAAACGAAAAGCGGATTTGAGCAAAGGTAGCTTGTTAGGATCGTTCATCGAACCGGAAACATCGAACAAGAATACCAGATTACTGGGGGGTAAATTTTCATTAGAAATGTTTTTACCCTGTAAGCCGATATGAACTAGTTTGTGAGCCTGATTCCAGGGAGCCTGAGAGATTTCTGTGTTAACAGAGAAGGGTTGATCACCTTCTGGTTGGGGATATTCGTAGTTAAAATAGTTAATTAGTTCCTCAATGCGTACTGCATTTGGGGGTGGGAGCTGACCCTCATTGATAAAGCGCCGCACGTTACTATAGGATGCGGCATCTACGTCGATGGCAAAGGTAGAGAGGGGGCTATTGCTGACTTTTTTAAAAGGATTTTCTTCAATAGGAGCATAAACTTCACCGCTTTCTGCTTCTGTTGCTTCACCTCTGAGGGATTCAGCCGCTGGTGATACTCGAGGGAATTGCTTTCTAGCAGCTGGTGATGGAGCTGTACTGTTTAATGATTTTTGTTCTAGTTGTGATGCATCTTCTTGTGCTGCTGGATACTCCTGTGGCTGAGCTCCAGAATCTGTTGTATAGTTACCCCCCTCACAACCAGCTATCAACTGTCCGAGTAAAGCAGCTATGCTGAGAATAGCGATTGTTTTAAAGGAGTGATGAGGTGCGATCGCTTTTTGTATATTTTTCATTGTAGGTAAATTTAGATAAATAACAGCTAGGCTGTATGTTGCTCAACAGCTAAATAGTTAACGTCTCATACAGCATTTCTCAGTCTAGTGAGGTACAGATCCTATTCCCCATTCCCCATTCCCAAAAACCAGGCTCTTTGTACCTCATCTAAATGAAAAACCCTGTATCTTTAATTTGACGTACTCTTTTAATTAGAGATCATTCGTTACCAAAAATGTAACAGTATTAAATGGCACAAAATTCCGTGAATTCGTAGGGGCGGGTTTAGGGTCACCCTGATCACATTTAACGATAACTTTGATACAAAACCCGCCCTATCGATAACCTTGCGGGTTTAGGGTCACCCTGATCGCATTTGGCAATAACCTTGATACAAAACCCGCCCTATCGATAACCTCCCGGTTACCAAATTAACCCCCGAATCGACCCCAGGAATGGGTAGAATGAATGCGATCGCTTATCGATATTTTGGAAATTGGTTGGGTTAATTGGGATAACGGCAGGGCGGGTATGAAAAGGAATATTCAGGTAAAATGGGTTAGGTTATCCCTAAACCCGCCCCTACAAATGTCCCTACAATTGATTTATTTGGCGATTGGTTGGGTTAATTGGGGTAGCGGCAGGGCGGGTTTTGATCCGAATATTCGGGTAAAATGCGCTAGGTTGTCCCTAAACCCGCCCCTACAAACACCCCTACGATGGGTAAAATTGGTGGAATGAATGCGATCGCTTGTTGATAATTTGGCGATTGGTTGGGTTAATTGGGGTAGCGGCAGGGCGGGTTTTGATCCGAATATTCGGGTAAAATGCGCTAGGTTGTCCCTAAACCCGCCCCTACAATTCCCCCTACAATGGGATTACCAAAACTTTTCCCTATGACATACCAACCTGACAAACATCATCGTCGTTCAATTCGTCTCAAAGGATACGACTATACCCAGGCAGGTGCTTATTTTGTTACTATTTGTACCTGGCAGCATCAATGTTTATTGGGTGAGGTTGTTGATGGTGAAATGCAGTTAAACGATTATGGGAAAATTGCTCAGTTTCATTGGCATAATTTGCTGCAACACCATCAGCATTTGGAATTAGATGAATTTATGATTATGCCCAATCATCTGCACGGAATTCTTATTTTAACAGATGATAATACCGGTAAAAAACGTCATGGTTTGTCAGAAATTATTCGTGGATTCAAGACATTTGCTGCACGTCGCATCAATAAAATTCGTCATCTAGCTGGTGTTTCGGTATGGCAACGTGGTTACTATGAACATATCATCCGTCATGAAAGAGCATTAATGGCAATTCGACAATATATTGCCAATAATCCCCTATCTTGGGAAAAAGACGAATTAGGTTCCAAGAATTCCCAGGAATGGGATGGGCGAATTCAAGATTTAGGGTTACAGATGAAGAGAATGTAGCATTGGAAATAATATTCCACATATTCGTAGGGGCGGGTTTAGAGCCACCGTTATCGCATTTAACGATAACTTTGATACAAAACCCGCCCTGCCGTTAACCCACATATTCGTAGGGGCGGGTTTAGAGCCACCGTTATCGCATTTAACGATAACTTTTGTACAAAACCCGCCCTGCCGTTAACCCACATATTCGTAGGGGCGGGTTTAGAGCCACTGTTATCGCATTTAACGATAACTTTTGTACAAAACCCGCCCTGCCGTTAACCCACATATTCGTAGGGGCGGGTTTAGAGCCACCGTTATCGCATTTAACGATAACTTTTGTACAAAACCCGCCCTGCCGTTAACCCACATATTCGTAGGGGCGGGTTTAGAGCCACTGTTATCGCATTTAACGATAACTTTTGTACAAAACCCGCCCTGCCGTTAACCCACATATTCGTAGGGGCGGGTTTAGAGCCACCGTTATCGCATTTAACGATAACTTTTGTACAAAACCCGCCCTGCCGTTAACCCACATATTCGTAGGGGCGGGTTTAGAGCCAGCGTTATCGCATTTAACGATAACTTTTGTACAAAACCCGCCCTGCCGTTAACCCACATATTCGTAGGGGAGGGTTTAGAGCCAGCGTTATCGCATTTAACGATAACTTTTGTACAAAACCCGCCCTGCCGTTAACCCACATATTCGTAGGGGCGGGTTTAGAGCCACCGTTATCGCATTTAACGATAACTTTGATACAAAACCCGCCCTGCCGTTAACCCACATATTCGTAGGGGAGGGTTTAGAGCCAGCGTTATCGCATTTAACGATAACTTTTGTACAAAACCCGCCCTGCCGTTAACCCATTTACAGATGTCTGCCAAAAACTGACGATCACTTTTCCACCCGATAACCCAACTCTGCCAAACGGAGGCGAGATTGACGCCATTTAGGCTGTACTTTAACAAATAGTTCCAGGTAAACCTTACCAGCAATTAACTTTTGGATTTGTTGACGAGCAGCGCTACCAATGTCTTTCAGCATACCGCCCTTCTTGCCAATTAAAATACCTTTTTGAGATTCCCGTTCTGCATGGATAGTAGCAAGAATTCGGGTAATCTTCGGCTCCTCCTCGACTACATCAATAGTAATTGCGACTGAATGAGGAACTTCCTGGCGAGTCAGCAGTAAAACTTGCTCCCGAATCAATTCCCCCATAATAAAACGTTCTGGTTGGTCAGTTACTAAGTCAGGGGGATAGTAATATGGTCCTGGTTCTAGTTTGTCAATTAACTGTTGCTGCAAAGTTTCCAAGCCATCACCAGTGAGAGCCGAGAATTTGCTTACTTGCCAATCTTGGGGAGTAGCTAGTTGACGGTAACTTTCATCCAGGGATTCCCCGTCACTAGGGGAAGTTTGTAGATCCGATTTATTAATACCCAGAATTACTGGCGTTTGGGTACGCTTGAGCAAATCAACAATAAAGCGATCGCCTCCTCCAGCATATACCGCTCCATCCACCACCAACAACACCACATCCACCGACTCAATACCAATCCGTGCATTTTGTACCAAAACTTTACCTAGCTGGTGATGGGGTTTGTGAATTCCTGGAGTATCGACAAAAATTAACTGTGCTTCCGTTGTCGTTAGGATACCCCGCAGTCGATTGCGGGTAGTCTGTGCAACTGGAGAAGTAATAGCAACTTTCTGTCCCACCAATTGATTCATTAAGGTAGACTTACCCACATTAGGACGTCCTACAATAGCAATAAAGCCAGATTTGAATCCTTCTGGTGCGACGGGAATGGTTACTCCTAATGATGAGTCAAGGAGCTCTTCCTCTGGATGCGGGTGTGTTGAATCCCTTTTGGTATCTTCTGGCATGGCGTTGGTTTATTCCCTTACTAGGATACCAGGAGAGTTGTAGGCAATTGTCCCAAGAATTCTAATTTCTTCAACAAGATTGGTGATGATACCGTCAACAGCCCCATCCTCTTGTGGGTGGGGCTGTTGACTCTGCTGGTTACTTTTCAAGTACCTTGTCAGCCCCTAAAATCACGCAGATAACTTCCTACTAACTCCAGGATGCTCCTCAATCACAACTCTCCCAACTGGCTTAGCTATGCAAGTGAGAATATACCCTTGTTCACATTCTGGTTCCTGTTCATAATTAACCTCTCCTGCTAAGAGCGGTAGCTTACATTTGCTACAAACTCCTCTTTGGCAACCGTGGGGAAGTCCAACTCCTGCTTGTTTAGCAACTTCAAGAATGGAATCCTCTCCATTGCAGTGCACTTCTTTCCCAGATCCAGAAAAAACTACCATTGGCTCAGATGAGGGTTCTGTTGGAGAAGCTACTAAAGCAACTGTAGATGTTTCGCCTGTTTTAGCAACTGAAGTAACGGGGGAATCTGGCGTCTTTTTCGACTTCTGCGGTGAATCCTTACCAGCAGTTGTCTCCCCATTTCCCCATCTCCCTATCTCCCTATCTCCGCGTCTCCCCGTCTCCCCATCTCCCTTCTCCCTAATTCTCAGAACAGTCTGCATCTCATCCTGGAGTTTAGCAGGTGTGGCAAACAGGGGATAATAGACCCCAATTTGGTAGGAGTAAAAGTTCTCTAGGGGAAATTCCAGTTTTTCTAGCATGGCTTTAACCCTTTGCATAAAATGATTAGAGCCACAGGCATAGATTGTGCGATCGCGTAAATCAGAAGCGATCGCTTGTAACATAGATTCATTCAGTCTACCTGTATAACCCAACCAAGCTTGACCTGATTCCGGGCGACTAGTAGTAACTGCCAGCTTAAAATTAGGATAGCGCCCATTCATTAACTCTAATTCCTGCCGGAAGATGATATCGCGGGGTTTCCTAGCACTATGGAAAAAGATAATATCCATATCAGCACTAGTATCACAGAACCAACGAGACATAGACATCATCGGTCCTATACCAACACCAGCGGAGATGAGTAGCACTTTCTGTGGGGGAGTTGCCAAATTGTTAATTTTCCCCAGGGGACCACTTAATTTGATTTGACTACCCACCTTGATGTTGTCGTGGAGCCAGTTGGAGACTAAACTCTGTAAATTATCGGTATTCTCATCAGTCAATGGGATTCGCTTAACGGTAATTTCTAAAGTATGAGGACGCGAAGGTGTAGAAGAGATACTATAGGAACACCTGACTCGTTTGCCATTAATTTCCAAATGTAGTGTGACAAACTGTCCTGGCTGGTAGGTGAACAACATTGGCGGTTCAGCAACGAAGCGGAAAGTTTTGACTTCATCGGTTTCATCAATCACTTGTAGGCAACGAACAGTCAGGTTATCCTTATGCCACAAGTTCGCCGAGGTTGTCTCTAAATCTGTAACTTCGTCTTTTGTTCCTTTGTTCTTTAACTCTATCTCTTCAATAATCAGTACAAATGCACCAATATGAACGACATCATCCATTTTCAAGAGGTAGTTCTGATTAACCAAAACCTCCTCATTATTCATACGAGAGCCATCTGTACTACCGAGATCAGTAAAATAATACTGTCCACTTTGGCAACAAATTCTGCCGTGTACGCGACTCACTTCAGGACTATTCAGAACTAGATCACAGCTAGGGTGTCTACCAATAAGACACTCACTTTGTCTTCCTATCTCTGGTGTCAGGACTTTTTCTTGAAATTCGTTGGTTTGATGATTAAGTACTTTGATTTTCATTGGAAAATTGGGGAATGGGGAATGAAGAATTTAGAATTTAGAATTTAGAATTTAGAATTGGGATGCTGCCTGCCCTAACTCTGAACTCTGAACTAAGATTTACTGGGCTTGGTTCGATGACCTGCTATGCTTGTTTTCCGAGGGTTTCTCAGTTTGGTGCGAGCAATATATGGAAGTTGTTGATAACGAGGATCTAAGAGGTGAAGGTTCTCATTTTTTCCACCAAGTTCTACCAAAACCTGATAATGTTGCTCATTACTGATACCAAGTTTCTGGCGCATTTGCTGGAGAACCTCTAAACTACTGATATAGTTCACATGTCCAGCTTGTATCGCTTCTTGCAATACTCCTTTGTAGATTTGTAAGCGGTCTTGTTGGGTAACATCGGGTAGTGCTTTGGCAAGCAGGTATAATTCATCTGCTGGCAATTGTTGGAGAGAACGACCTTCAAGAAACTGCGACAAGTCAAAGGGGAGATGGTTCAATTGACGGCGCAATTTATCAACTAAACTTTCTTTGGTATACTGTTGAGCACTACGACCCCAAGTGCGGTAAAGCCAGAAGGTACTCACAAGAACTACCAACCCGTTAAAGAGGAATTGTAAGGGGACAGGTAAACGCAAAATTTCTGGACGACCGCCATAGATGAAGAAAGCATTAAAAGCGATAAAGGTGCAAATTGAGAAAACTCTGTGTAAGACTTGTTCTTGACTAATCGGTAAATTTTTTCTGATTGACGCAGCCTTGTAAGCTTTTTCGAGTTTGTGGCAAATTAGGTAACTCATCCCTACAAAAAAAGCGATGGTTAGAGGAGCAGCAATCAGCTTAGGAATCGGAATCGGCTGACTCAAGAGGTAAAAACCTGGCTGGAAAAGGGTAGCTAATTGATTTGCTTCGTGACTCCAAGCACCGGAAAAGTAATAATCAAAGTTGCCTGCGTATAACCAGTAGTAGACAAAGTAGCCGATGACTAGTCCTAAATAGCCGTATTGTAGTAATTTGCGTCCAGGTTTAGTGAGTTCCTCCCAATAGGCTTTTTCGGCATCTATATCCAGACAAGGAGATTTACAATTAGTACAGGCAGTTTGTTCTTGACCAGTTGTTTGATCTACAATGCGGCACATAGATTGAGTAATACTTCCTGGGGATGCTTTGTGAGCTTCACTCCCTAACAATCCTCGCGGACCAGTAAAAAATGTTTGGACTGCACTAAAAGGACAGACATAATGACACCAACTTCTGCCGCCGTAGAGGAAAACTACGGTAATAGCTGAAAGAATAGTGAGGATTAAAAACAGACCAAAAAGAGGGCGAGTGGAGTTCACAAAGAGAATCCGGCAATTTAAACCAATAAATAGGAGAGCAAATTGCACATACAGGTGATTGCGCCCTAGCCAGCGATTTTTATCTATATCGAGTAGTGGTTTTAACCCTAATGCTCGTGGAATTTGGGAGAGAAAGTAAAGAGGGCAAATACGTCGCCAAGCTTCATGACCAAAAACGAGGACAATCATAATGGCACTAGGAATAACCATGCCCCAAAAAATTCTTGTTCCCAGAGGATAAGGCTGTTGCTGCAAACACTCTCCCTGTACCTTGATGCATTGCTCAGAACTGATACTTAGATCTCGAAATGGGCTCAGTAAATTGTTGGGATCTGTTAGATAATGAGAGATGGGGTCATAAAATAAGGAGAAAATTAATCCCAATAAACCAATTACTAATACCCAGCGGACAAGATGAAGTTTTTTTTCAGATATCGTAGATAACATAAAACTAACTTTGTTGATCTAAGTTTTTATCGGGTGTCGGCAAAGTTCCCTTGGTGTCAACTTACAGTGAAACCCTTGCTCCACCGGTCGTTTAAACGACCGGCTAATAGCTCAAGTCATCTAAAGATGACTAAGATGAGTCCGAAAAATTTAGTCCATTTCAATGGACTTCAGCTATTAGCCTCATGATTTGAATCCAAGGCGGATGAAGGAATTCAACTAGCTAGCTATGTCTAGGCTTAAGTTGAAACGAATGGCAAAGTTCCCTTGGCTCAGGCAAACGGTTGTATGAAACTAATAGTTTGACTTTTCCGATAACCTCTGATAACACTTCTTTCTTGCTGCAAGTTCTCGATCCGGATCTCATACCCATTCTTGAGAAACACGCTCAAAGCTAATGGCTAATGGCTAATTGCTAATTGCTAATGGCTAATGGCTAATTGCTAATGGCTAATTGCTAATCTCTGAATAAACACCGAGTCTCCGAGTCAGGCAACAGGGAAGAGAATTGTTTCTCCCATTCAATTGGGGGCGCGAAGCGCTCCTTGGGGAGCTCTTGAGGAAGGGTAAGCGAAAAAAAGGGTGGGGGAAATCACAAGTAGATGCACCAGACACGGGAACGCGCGGACACCGATACGCGGAGAATTGACACCCCATTTCATATTTAACTATTAATTACAGCATTTCTCAGTCTAGTGAGGTACAGATCCTATTCCCTATTCCCCATTCCCCATTCCCAAAAACCAGGCTCTTTGTACCTCATCTAAATGAAAAACCCTGTATTAATTCTTAATTCTTAATTCCTTCTCCTCTTCCATGAAACTAATTCCTTCGACTCAACTGCCTTTATACGGCAAAAGAATATTAGTAACAGCACCTCGCAACTATGCTTCTAGGTTGTCGCAACAAATCATTAATCGAGGTGGTTTGCCAATCGTCATGCCAACTATCGAAACCTGTTATCTGGAAGACTATAGCCAGTTAGATACTGCACTCAAAAGAATAGATCAATTTGATTGGATTGCTTTCACTAGTAGAAATGGAATTGAGGCATTTTTTCAGCGGATGCAATTGTTGGCTATTCCTACCTCTGCTCTCCAAAATTGTCAATTATGTGCTCTAGGCAAAGACTCCGAAAGATTGTTTGCTTTTGATGTGAAAGTAGATTTAATTCCCACAGAATCTAGTCCTCAGGGAATAATTACTGAATTGTCTAAAATTGCAGATATTCAAGAAAAATCAGTTTTAGTACCCGTTCCCAAAGTTGTCGGTGTGCCAGAACCGGATGTAGTCCCCAATTTTGTTGCCGGTTTGCAGAAATTAGGTATGCAAGTCACTCGCGTACCTACCTATACCACTCGGTGTTTAGATAAGGATCTCTATGAAGTTGAATTAGAACTGATTAGTCAAGGAAAGATAGATGCGATCGCTTTTAGTAGTACTGCAGAAGTAGAAGGATTTTTGCAAATGGTTAACTCACCAAGGGATTACGAACATTGTATCTTTGCTTGCTTTGGTCCTTATACAGCAGCCAATACCCAAAAATTGGGACTAAATGTCTCTATTATTGCCCAAGATTACAGTTCATTTGAA
>JAAHGL010000193.1 GCA_010692635.1 Symploca sp. SIO2C1
AGTTCTAATAAGAGGACTTGCAGCCGTAGGGCATACGGTGAAGATGCTTTCTGAGGGTAAAGCGGTTGCGCTCCCTATGACGAAAGAATCCCACGGTTTTAGCGTAGCGTAACCGTGGGAGTGTCAAAACTTCGTACCAGGGAGACTCTATGGAACTGCAACACGAGCAGGGGGAGATTATTGCCCAACGGTATCGCATTATCGACACCTTAGGACAAGGTGGGAGCGGGACAACTTATCAAGCTGAAGATTTACAAAGTCACCAACAGGTAGCACTCAAAGCTTTGTCCCTTCACCGGATGACAGACTGGAAGATGATGGAGCTATTTGAGCGGGAAGCGCGTGTTCTCGCTCAACTGAATTATCCTGGTATTCCCAAGTATCTGGACTATTTCCAGGTTGATACACCTAAAAACCGTTCTTTCTATATTTCCCAACAACTGGCAGAAGGGCAGTCTTTAGCTGTATTGGTACAAAACGGCTGGCGTGCTAACGAAAGTGTAGTTCAACAGATAGCGATGCAGATATTGGAAATTCTGGTTTATCTGCATGAGCTGGAACCTCCTGTCATCCACCGAGATATTAAGCCACAAAACATTATTCGCTCACCCGATGGACAAGTATTTCTGGTGGATTTTGGAGCAGTGCAGGATACCTATCACAGTACCTTTATGCGGGGCAGTACAGTGGTGGGTACCTATGGTTATATGGCTCCAGAACAGTTTCGAGGACAAGCGGTACCTACCACAGATTTATATGGTTTAGGAGCGACGTTACTATTTCTGCTAACCCACCGCTCTCCTGCGGAATTGCCTACTGATAGGCTCAAGCTTGATTTCCGTTCTCGGGTTCAGATTAGCGAGGAGTTTGCTGACTGCTTAGAGAAAATGCTGGAGCCGGATGTAGAAGAGCGCTTCTCCTCGGCAAAGGAAGCTCTAAAGGCACTGCGTACTAAGTGGGTGATTAGAGCCAAATCCAATTTATCTATACCGTGGAAAAGTTTAGTCGGAGTGGGAGTTGTGGGAGTCGCTGCTATGACTATCCTCAATTCCTACAAGTATGCTGTATTTGATGCCCTTGGACTTACAACTTACGTACATGCGCAAATTAGAACTGGAGACATCGAGCTGAGGAACTATTTATTGAAAGGCGGTGATGTTAATGCCAGGGATAACCAAGGCACATCCCCTTTACATAATGTGCTGGTTAGTCGTAGTGATAACAAAGATTCAGCAAAGCTACTGATTGCTAGGGGTGCAGATATCAACGCCAAAGATAACCAAGGTATGACCCCATTGCACTTGGCAATAGAGTATGGGAGGGAAGTAGCAACACTCTTAATTGATCGAGGAGCTGATGTCAATGCTAAGGATCATCAAGGCACAACCCCTTTACATAATGCACTGGCTAATCGTGCTTTTAACCAAGACTTAGCAGAGCTAAGGATTGCTGGGGCTGATATTAATGCACTGGTTAATCGTGCTTATAACGAAGACTTAGTAGAGCTACTGATTGTTAAGGGGGCTGATGTTAATGCCAAGGATCATCAAGGTAACACTCCATTGCAATTGGCAATAGAGCATGAGAGGGGAGTGGCAGGACTGCTGATTGACAAGGGAGCTGATGTCAATGCCAAGGATCATCAAGGTAACACTCCTTTACATAATGCGCTGGTTAGTCGTAGTGAGAACCAAGATTCAGCAAAGCTACTGATTGCTAGGGGTGCAGATATCAACGCAAAAGATAACCAAAGTAGGACTCCATTGCACTTGGCAATAGCGTATGAGAGCGAAGTAGCAACACTCTTAATTGATCGAGGAGCTGATGTCAATGCTAAGGATAATCAAGGCAAGACCCCTTTACATAAGGCGCTGATATGTTGTATTTCCAACAAAGACGTAACAAAGCTGCTGATTGACAAGGGAGCTGATGTCAACGCCAAGGATAATGAAGGTAAGACTCCATTGCACTGGCCTAATAACAAAAATGTAGCAGAGTTGCTGATTGATAAGGGAGCTGATGTCAACGCCAAGGATAATGAAGGTATGACTCCATTGCACTTGTCTAGGAACAAAGACGTAGCAGAGCTGCTGATTGACAAGGGAGCTGATGTCAATGCTCAGGATAACCAACGCAAAACCCCTCTGAGTTATGCGAGAGAGCCCGATTTAGTGGAATTACTCCAAAGCCACGGTGGGACAAAGTAAATATTGATGCCTAACTTTATAGAAGAAAATTCAACCTTTAGCATCTCGAGTCAATACTATTGTCCAAATTATGCATTAAACCAGGAGAACCTACATGGAAATACTCCACCAGCGGGGAGAAATTATTGCCGAACGGTATCGTATCCTAGATATCTTGGGACAGGGGGGAGTCGGGATAACTTATAAAGCCCAAGACTTAAAAAACAAGCAACGAGTAGCCATCAAAGCTTTGTCACTCCGCAGAATGACTGACTGGAAGATGATCGAATTGTTTGAACGAGAAGCCAAGATTCTCGCTCAACTCAATCATCCAGCTATCCCTCGTTATCTAAATTATTTCGAGATAGACACAGCGCAAGACCGTTCTTTCTACATTGTTCAACAACTTGCTCCAGGAAAATCTCTCGCTGTGCTAGTAGAGAATGGCTGGCATCCCTCTCCAAGAGAGGTTCACTCGATAGCCACCCAAGTATTAAAAATCCTAGTTTATTTGCAAGAGCTTACTCCCCCAATCCTTCATCGGGATATCAAGCCGCAAAACCTGATTTGCTCACGGAATGGACGGGTATTCCTGGTAGATTTTGGAGCCGTGCAGGATACCTATCACCATACAGTCACCGGAGGCAGTACAGTAGTCGGAACCTACGGCTACATGGCTCCAGAGCAATTCCGGGGACAAGCAGTACTATCAACCGATTTGTATGGTTTGGGAACTACATTGCTTTTCCTGTTGACCCGAAAATCCCCCGCTGATTTGCCTCAACGCCAGCTCAAGATCGATTTCCGTTCCCATATCAGCGTTGGCAACAACTTTGCCGATTGGTTAGAAAAGATGCTCGAACCCGTGATCGAAGATCGATTTCCTACAGCTAAGGCAGCTTTAGCTGTTTTGCGAGGTGAACAGGCACTCACTAATTACGCAACACCACAAAGCCGCCAACCAAAGCATAGCAACATCACCTTGACTAGAACTGAGGAACGATTGGTCGTAGAGATTCCGCCAGTGTGGTTGCGTACCAAAGCCAGCCAATATTTTACAATCCCATTCCTAGCTGGAAATGGATTCTTATTTTTCGTAGGATGGGTAATCCAAGAATCTGGTTACTATAGACACATTGGGGAAGACTGGCTCTTTGTTCTGAAAGTTGTACTGGGGGTAATCGAGGTATGGATGTTGCATATTTTAATAGTCAGTGCAGCATGTCGGATCAGATTAGAGATTGATCAGCAAAATTACAGTTTAAAGTTCTGGTCTTTGTTGACTCCATCGCTCGCTCAAGAAACCGAAAAAATCCAAGGAAGCACCAAGGAAATTAATCAGGTCGAACTGAGCAGTATTGCTCTGCCGCTGAATAGAAAACTGTTTACATCCTGTGTAATTCGCTCAAGATTGCGTGAGTATCATTTTGGTCGATTTCTGACGCGATCAGAAAAAAAGTGGCTGGTGGGAGAAATAAAGGCTTTTCTGAAGAAAATAAATTAATGAAGTAATGAATGCGGCTCAATTGGAGTTAGCTTCATATCAATCATTTACCTGAAAAGGCGATCGCATTTCTCTGGCTGCTACTATTATACTGGCAGCATACCCTTTATATATGGGCGAACACTTTACCCATTATGAAAAAATAATATCAAAAAATAATACCAAGATCAAGAAAATGTAGATATCCCCCGGAGATAATCAAATGCAAGTTAGTTACTCTGTCAGTCAGACACCAATTGCCCTTAAGCAATCCACTAGTCTCGACGTTGTTCTTAGCTTTAAAGGGGAACCACCCAAACAAGCTAAATCCAGAGTTCCTCTCAATCTGAGTTCACTTCTAAACCACTGTCAGGATCATCGATAAATTCTTCTAGGGTTTCTGCAACAGTCTGTCGAATTAAAGTTTTGAGTTCATCGACTGTCATATCCTTGACTTGCATTTCCATCTCCCAAGCTCTGTAGAATACCAATATGATAATTTAACAGCATCCTAATTCCAGAGAATACGGATTTAGGGCAGGGTGAACGAAATATGAAGTGGGATTTATAGCAAAGTATCCTCTCAAATCATTAGTTCTCCTTTGTTTCCCTATCTCCCCATCTCCCCATCTCCCTATCTCCCCACCTTTTTTTTCGCTCACCCGTTAGGGCGCACGTCGGTACGCCCCTACGTGGTGAAATTTTTTGATTTCGACTGCCTCCTGTTCCCCTCCTCGGAGGGGTTAGGGGTGGGTTCTGCCTTCTGCCTTCTTGCACTAGGGTCTTTTGCATTTCTTCTCCTACTGTGAAGTTGAGTTGGTCTCCTAATAAAAGTACTAAAGAACTGATATAGAGCCAAAGCTGTAAAATAATTACAGCCCCTACAGCACCGTAGATTTTGTTGTAATTACCGAAATGGGCGACATAGTGCCGAAATAATCCCGATACAACTACCCAGGAAACTGCCGCCAAAACTGCTCCTGGTAATATAGGTTTACCTGGAGGCCAACGACTTGGTCCAAAACGATAGATAAAAGCAACATTGATGGTAACAATTGCTAAAGCTAAGGGCCAGCTCAATAACTGCAAGAGGGTAAGCAACAACCGTACAACAATTTTGCCACCTACCATATCCACCACCAAGTAACTGATAAATATTAGGAAAGAGGCAATAAACAAAAGTAAAATACTACCAATTGTCAAGCCTAAAGCTATCAACTTGGCTTTCCAAAAAGGTCGTGTTTCCTTGGGAGGGATTTGATGGATTTGATCAAGAGCGCTCATCGCTGCACTGAGAGCACCAGAAGCTACCCAAATAGCAATGACAAAGCTCAAAGAAAATAAACCACGATTATCTGCTAAGTTAATCTTGTCAGCAAAATCAGCTATGAGTTGTATTGCTTGGCGCGGAGCTACATCCTCAAGGGGACTTGTTGGGTTGCTCCAAGGCAATCTTAAATATTGTTTAAACAACTCAACCACTGTAAGAATGACCAAAATTGCTGGGAATAGGGCTAACATCGCGTTGTATGCCATCTGAGATGACAGACCCATCAACCGACGTTCCAGTGCACGGGTGACAGTCCTCCTCAGCGTTTTCCCATTCAGGTGGCGCAAGAAACGATAAAAATGGAAAGCATGAGCAGATAACATGATTTGCTGAGTTTGGTGTCAGGATCCTTAGACATTAATGTGCCAAATTATAGACAATTAACTTATAAGTAGTGGTCACTAATCAAAGCGACACAAAAGAATCTTGGGTGTTGGATTCACTCATGGGAACAGATACAGATGAGGAGGGGTTTGCGATGAGCAATGATGTTAGGCAGTGGTTAACCCAAATCAAGGAACTCAAACAACAACTAGCAGACAGCATTCGCGATCGCAATGCTGCTGATGAGAGTGCAGCCAACTGGCGTCAACTATACAATACTGAAGCGCAGCAACGGCGAACTGAAGCACGGCTTGCTCAACAAGAAATTGAAAACCTCAAAACTCAAATCTGGCAACTACAAGGGGAGAGTGCCAAACTGCCGTCGGATACTTCGGCAATTGAAGACGAACTGAGGAAACTACAAACTGTGGAAGAATTGAGGGCTAAGCTCAAAGAGGTGATGCTAGAATGCGATCGCTTAGCCGACGCACTAAAAACTGAGCAAACCAATCATGCCCAAACCCGTAAGAGTTTAACTGCTGTCATTGGAGACACCATCGATCAGCTTGCTAAGGAACGGAGATCTACTCCTTCAAAGCCGGAGTCAGGAGTTAAGGGAATTTCCCAATAAAAAATGTCCTATTTCATGCTCAGGGAGGGGAAGAGGGAGTTTGGGAGCAAGAGAGTAGATCAACTGTCTAGTCCCATCGCTTGAGCAACCGCCTCAGTTGTCGGTTTTACCCCTTGGTGAAATTGGTTATCACTGTGTTCAATTGCCGTATCGGGGTCTTTGAGACCATTGCCGGTAAGTACACACACAACTGTTGCGCCCTTGGGTACTTGATCTTTTACTTTCAATAAACCAGCAACAGATGCGGCACTAGCAGGTTCACAGAAAATTCCTTCTTGGGATGCCAGCAAACGATAGGCATCAAGGATTTCTGTATCGGTGACGCTATTAAATTGTCCTTGACTATTTTGTTGAGCGGCAACTGCTTTCTCCCAGTTAGCTGGGTGACCAATCCGAATTGCCGTTGCGATCGTTTCGGGATGAGGAACTACTTTACCACTTACAAGGGGAGATGCACCCGCTGCTTGAAACCCCATCATCTGAGGTAAGCGATCGCATCTTCCCTGTTGATGGTATTGACAAAATCCCATCCAATAAGCGCTGATATTCCCAGCATTACCCACTGGAATACAAAGCCAATCGGGAGCATTGCCCAAGTTATCGACTATCTCAAATGCTGCCGTTTTCTGACCTTCTAACCGGTAAGGATTAACTGAATTAACTAAGGTCACAGGATAGTTTAAAGCCATCTCCTGAACAATTTCCAAGCAGGCATCAAAATTGCCATCAATTGCCAGTACTTGAGCACCGTAAACTAAGGCCTGAGCTAACTTACCCAAAGCTACATAGCCATCTGGGACAATTACAAATGCTTTTAAACCACCACGACGGGCATAAGCTGCGGCTGAGGCTGAGGTATTACCTGTACTAGCACAGATGACAGCCTTAGCTCCGGCTTCCTTTGCTTTAGAAATCGCCATCGTCATCCCCCGGTCTTTAAAGCTACCGGTGGGATTGAGACCATCGTATTTCACCAGCACCCTTACCCCTCTACCGATCATTCCAGAAATTACGGGAACGGGTATGAGGGGAGTATTACCCTCTAGGAGTGTTACTACTGGGGTTGAATTAGTTACTGGTAAATAAGCTCGGTAAGTCTCAATGAGACCAGACCATTCAAGATTCCTGGGGGCATTGCCCTGAACAGCAGGAGAATCAACACTAGACAGAATGGAAGTCACAATTTAGTTACTGGTTATTGGTTATTGGTTGTTGGTTGTTGGTTGGCAATAAAAGAAAGAAGGCAGGAGGCAGAGGGCAGGAGGCAGAAGGTAAGGAAGCTTGTAAAGTAAGCTTTTTAATCTTTTAACTTGTGGGTTATTTCTGCCACGCTGCACTGCACCGCACAACTAACAACTAACAACTAACAACTAACAACTATCGACTACTAGTTTACCGTGATCGGTTCTGTAGTACAGGCTTCTCAAATTTTTCGCTACGACGACGTTTGGCGATTTTGGGACGTTCCACTTGATACTCAATATCTGCTTCGATTACAGCAGGTTGAGTCTGATCGTAGACCATTTGCAGTGCAGCTGCTGCGATCGCGTGGGGATCATATTCCTCACCCAAATCATGCACGACTGGCAGGAAGGATGCCATACGCTCACCAGCCAATGCTTCCCGTAACTGTTCTTGCAGTTTTTCTAGGCGTCGTGCCTCAATTTGCGATCGCGACGGAATCCGGGTGAGCTCCAACTTTTGCCGTACTTTGCGCTCAATTAAATGCAGTTTGCGCCGCTCAAAAGGTTGAATCAACGAAATGGCTGTCCCCGTCTTACCAGCGCGCCCAGTACGACCAATACGGTGAATATAGCTTTCCACCTGATCTGGTAGGTCGTAATTAATCACATGGCTGAGGTGATCCACATCCAAACCCCGTGCTGCAATATCTGTAGCTACCACCCAACGTACCTGATTTTTGTGGAATCGGGACAACAAACGTTCCCGCTGGTACTGGCTAAGATCCCCATGGTATTCATCCGCACTGTAACCGGCTTCTTGCAAACGGCTGGTTAATTCAGCGGCTGAGCGTCGTGTCCGCACAAAAATTAATGCTGATTCTGGATCTTCCAATTCCAGAATTGGTAGCAGAGCCCTTTCCTTAGAGCAACCCCGGGGTATCATGTAAGCCCGCTGATCAATCCGAGTTGGTGCGGCTTGGGGTTGCTTCACTGTTAGTGTCACTGGGGATTTAAGGAATTTTTGGATTAAATCCCGGATAGCCGGTGGCATGGTAGCAGAAAAACAGGCAGTCTTACGCTCTACTGGTGCTTGTTGCAGGATTTTTTTGACATCATCAATAAAGCCCATGCTCAGCATTTCATCTGCTTCATCCAGTACTACCCAATTGACTTGATCCAGGTTGAGATTACCACGCTTGAGTAAATCGATAACCCGTCCGGGAGTACCTACCACAATCTGTGTACCCCTTTGTAGACTGCGAATTTGTCGCTCCATCGATTGACCACCACAAATGGTCAAAATCTTCAAACGGCGGTCATTGGTGAAGCTACGAATTGCTGTATTTACTTGCTGAGCCAATTCCCTCGTAGGTGTCAGAATTAAGGCTTGGACTCCCCGAATTTCTGGGTCAATTTGTTCCAACATTGGCAAGGAAAATGCCGCTGTTTTGCCGGTACCAGTTTGAGATTGAGCAACTACATCACGCCCAGTGAGTAATTCAGGAATTGCTTTGATTTGAATGGGTGTAGGAGCCGTGAAGCCTATTTTTTCTAGCTGATCAACGCAGGCTTCGGACAGTCCTAGACTTTGGAAAGAAACGGTCATAAGTTTTATTCGTTGTTAGTGTTGTTGTTTTTGGGATTAAGTGAAATCTTACTCAGATTCATTGGAATTGAAGGTTCTAGGTGGGAATTGTGAAAATTCTCTTGGAGTCTTCTCACCTACAACCTTTCATCCAACTACCTTGAACTTTTTATGACTGAGGAACTACGGAACCATACAAGTCATATGTATCAGCATCAGTAATTTGCACATCCACAATGCTTCCCAAGGGAGCATCACCTTGGGCGTAGACTAATCCATCTACCTCAGGTGCAAAACGGGCAGAACGACCTATCAATTCACCTGTTGAAGGGTGTTGTTGCTCAATCAAAACTTCAACTACCTTACCCACTTCATCTTTATTTTTTTTCAGCGATATAGGCTGTTGAGCTGCCATCAGACTATTCCGACGGTCATCCATAACAGCTTGGGGTAGCTGGTTAGGCAAGTCGTATGCCGGTGTTCCTGCTTCTGGAGAGAAGGTAAATACCCCGACAAGATCAAATTCGTGATGCTTGACAAATTGCTGCAAGTGAGCAAACTGCTCATCTGTCTCGCCTGGAAATCCGACAATGAAGGTAGTCCGTAGTACTGCATCTGGTAAGGCAGTTTTGATCCGCTCGATGATAGTGTCATTTACTCTTCCTTGCCAGGGTCGGTTCATGGCACGGAGGATTTCTGGATGGGAGTGTTGGAGGGGCAAATCCAGATAAGGAAGAACATTTGGCGTTTCCTGTATTGCTTTAATTACTGATGGTGTCAAACCTGTTGGATAGGCATAGTGCATCCTAATCCAGGGAATCTCCACTTTACCTAGGGCTCGTAAAAGCTCTGCCAGCTTAGGCTTGCCATAGATATCTAAACCGTAGTTAGTGGTAATTTGGGAAATTAAAATTAACTCCTGGATGCCTTCGGATGCGAGTTGTTCAGCTTCAGCGACGATCGATTCAATCGGGCGCGATCTTTGGTTTCCTCGCAGGTGGGGGATAATGCAGAAAGCACAGCGGTAATCACAGCCTTCTGCAATACGCAGGTAAGCAACTCCTTCAGAAGTCGTCCGATAACGGGGCGTTGTTTCATCAGCGATGTAAGTCGGTTCAGCAGAAACCTGCTTGACTCGCTCACCAGTTTCTACCTTTTGGATAACTTCAACTATTTTGTTGTAGTCACCAGTCCCAACTAGCGCCACTGCTTCTGGCAATTCTTCCAAGAGGTCTTCCTGGAAATGTTGTGCCATACAGCCTGTGATCACAATTTTTTTATCAGCTTCTGCTAGTTCTACTAGCGTGCGGACAGATTCTGTCCTAGCTGCTTCAATAAAGCTACAGGTGTTTACAATAACGTAGTCGGCTAATTCTTCATTAGTATCAACTTGGTAGCCTGCCTGTACTAACAGACCCAGCATATGTTCGGTATCTATACGATTTTTTTCGCAGCCCAGGTGAGAAACTGCAATAGTTGGCTTGTTGCCCATGCGGTTATTAGTTTGTGGCTCGGTAGAGTGAAGGAAGCGCCCTTGTCGTGATGTATTCTACATTATTCAGCTGTTTAACTTACCCCCACGGAATTTTGTCTGTGATGTTTCTTCCTCCTTATTTTTCTAAGTTGTTACCTATTGTAAATAAAATTTTGTTGAGATATCCAACAATTTTGAACAATCTATGACAGGACTACACTAAATCCTTGCTTTGAAAGCACCTGACAGGTAGTACTAACCGCAACCAAAAGGGTACTGGAATTGAGCCAGAAGCAAACGTCCCACTTAATCTCAGGGATATACCAACCGACTAACTTTGAGTGAAATTCTCGAGGTATGCCTCATAATCATCAAGGCACTGATAGCAAAGCGGTAGGCTTACCAGTCAGTCTAGCATCACCAATAGGTTGAGCAAGACAGGAGCATCCGCAGAAGTACCCACAGGAGTGGGTGTAAAAAAATAACAAGCACGATCAGTGCTAGGGAAAGGAGAGGTAGGGATATCCCTCCACCATTCTAAACAAGTAGCCAGCGTTTTCAGGTAGATACGTGAACTTAAAGCAAATTTTCAAAACACCGAATCCTATTATTGGCGTTGTACATTTACTACCGCTCCCCTCATCTCCCCGCTGGGGAGGGAGTCTCAAAGCGGTCATTGATCGGGCTGAGCAAGAAGTAACAGCATTAGCTTCTGGTGGGGTAGATGGGGTAATCGTTGAAAATTTTTTCGATGCCCCTTTTAGCAAAAATCAGGTGGATCCAGTGGTTGTCAGTGCAATGACGCTTATTGTCCAACGACTGATGAATCTGGTGACTCTGCCAGTGGGAATCAATGTTTTACGTAATGATGCCCAAAGTGCTTTAGCGATCGCCACTTGTGTACAAGCCCAGTTTATTCGTGTCAATGTTCTTACGGGAGTCATGGCAACTGATCAGGGGTTAATTGAGGGACAAGCTCATCAGCTACTCCGCTACCGGCGGGAACTAGACAGTGAGGTCAAAATTTTGGCGGATGTTCTAGTTAAGCATGGGCGACCTCTAGGTTCCCCAAATCTGACGACAGCAGTGCAGGAAACCTTGGAAAGAGGGTTAGCAGATGGTGTCATTCTCTCTGGTTGGGCAACAGGTAGTCCTCCCCTTTTAGAAGACTTAGAACTGGCATCTGCGGCTGCCAAGGGAAAACCACTATTTATTGGCAGTGGTGCAAACTGGGATAATATTTCTACCCTTATGCAGGCAGCTGATGGGGTGATTGTCTCGAGTTCCCTCAAGCGGCGTGGCCAGATCGAGCAACCAATTGACCCAATTCGTGTCAGTCAATTTGTAGAAGCAGCGCGACAGAGTGTGACGCCAGTAACTGAAGCCAAACCAATGTCCTCAGTCAAGCTACATTCGTGAGCTATTCCCAACGCTAAATAGGGCTTGCTGCATGAGTAATTGCTAATGGCTAATTGCTAATGGCTAATTGCTAATGGCTAATCGCCCCTACTGCTCCCCAAAGTGTTTCTCCCATTCAATTGGGGGCGCAAGTCCCTCTAACGCTCATTACTTCAAAACCCGAATCAATGGACTCGATGAGGCAAGCCCTAAATAAGAGGGATTATGGTGTCGGACTCTTTACTTCGTTCGAGGGCAAGCTTATCGCCCCCCAAACCTCCCAAAAAGTTAAAGTAGATCTTGGGAATAGCAACAAACAAATTGCCAACCAACAAAAAAATAAGAAATTATGATTCGCCGACGTTCTACTCCCTGGATTCATCGCTGGTCCCGTCAGCTGATTGGCGCGATTGGTGCTGTAGGCACTCTGTTGACTGCGTATCTGAGTGTACTGAAATTTACTGGGGCGGCAGCTGCTTGCTCTGGTGAAGCTGCTGGGGGCGCTTCTAGCTGTGATGCTGTCCTTAATAGTGCCTATGCTGAAGTTTTTGGTCTGCCCCTACCTCTGTTTGGTTGCCTTGCTTACATCAGTATGGCAACTTTTGCCTTGGTTCCCTTAGCAGTGAAACCAGAGCAAAACAAAGCTCTTCGTTCCCAACTGGAAGATTGGACTTGGCTATTGTTGTTTGCCGGAGCAACAGCGATGACCATTTTTAGTAGCTATTTGATGTATGTACTAGCTGCTAAGCTCCAAGCAGTCTGTTGGTACTGTATCGGCTCTGCGATCTTTTCCCTGAGTTTGTTTGTACTAACAGTGATTGGTCGTAGGTGGGAAGATATTGGTCAACTGTTTTTCATCGCTATTATTGTAGGCATGGTAACTTTGATTGGTACTTTGGGTGTCTATGCTAATGTTGATGGACTTAGGGAACCAGGAGAACCCATCCCCATTGAATCTCCTTCTGGTCAAGCCAAAGCTGGCATAGGAGGTTGGGAAATTACGAGTAAGTCTGGTGAGTATGAAATTGAGCTAGCAGTTCATCTGAACCAAATCGGTGCGAAGAAATACGGTGCCTATTGGTGTCCCCACTGCTATGAACAAAAGCAGCTGTTTGGGAAAGAAGCCTTCAGTAAGATCGATTACATTGAATGTGATTCTAAGGGCAAAAATGCCCAGCCACAAATCTGTAAAGATGCAGGTGTCAAATCTTACCCCAACTGGGAAATTAATGGTGAGTTAGTTGAAGGGGTTAAAACCTTGGACGAGCTAGCTGATTTAAGCGGTTATCAAGGCTCAAGGAATTTTAAATATTCCTTGCGTTAACATTCTCCACCCCCCAATGGGTGAGCGAAAAAAGAGGTGGGGAGATGGGGGGTTGGGAATTAAGAATTGGGTGTGGAACTGGCATCTTGCCAGTTGCTCTTAGAGTGATTTTTTGTTACTATTACTGAATAATAGGATAGGTGTGCGCCTGTAATAGATAAAGTATATTACTGCGATCGCTAATCTTGGGAAATTTGAAAACTTGTTGATATCTGTAGGACTTACGCACCGTCACAGAATTAAGTCATCCTGAGCAGTAACGTTAGCGGAAGTGAGGCGCAAAAATTAATTCTAAATTCTAAATTCTAAATTCTAAATTCTAAATTCATTTCCACTCTCCCTGAAGGGTAAAAGCTGCCCAATAATAGGGAGAATCCCACTGGGTTTGTTGCTGCATTTCTAATTGTGCTGCTCTCAATGCTGCTGTTGCTGGCAAACCTTCCTCCAACATCTTGCCGTAGAATCGCTTCATTAACTCGGAGGTTGCCAAGTCATTCACATTCCACAGACTGACTAATACTCGTGGTGAACCTGCATACATAAAGCCTCTTGTCAACCCTACTAGCCCTTCCCCTTTGACTTCCTGCCCCAATCCCGTTTGACAAGCACTCAATACCACCAATTCCGCAGGTAAGTTGAGGTTGAACACATCATGAAGTCTTAGAAAGCCATTTTGGGAGTTATAGCAACCGCCAGGGCGGTTAGGACGCCAAGTGCAATACATACTCCATCGCATCCCGTAGACAATTAAACTCATCTAGTTGCTGACGAATACGACTTTTGAGCCAAGACCAGCATCGCTCAATC
>JAAHGL010000194.1 GCA_010692635.1 Symploca sp. SIO2C1
GCACTGAGAACAGTCCGTAACAACCTACCAGATGTCATTTTACTGGAAATTAACATATCAGAGATCAATGGCTACCAACTCTGATATGTTAATTTCCAGTAAAATGACATCTGGTAGGTTGTTACGGACTGTTCTCAATGCCAGATTGCTATCAGTGACACAGTGAACTTTATAACCCTCTTTCGTCAAGGTATAGCTTAAGAAATCTAGGTTATCAATGAGTTGATCAATGATCAGGATATTGCCTTTGGAGTCTTCCCTTTGATAGGTATGACTGTATTCTATTTTTGCTAGGGTGTGGTTTAGTGTAGTACTTCGCTCTAAAAACAAATAGCGAAAGTTACTCTTGGTTACTTTGGCTTCTAATAAGTTTGAAAGGCACTTCCATAACCGAGAAGCTAAATCTTTAATATACCCTACACTGAGATATAAATTATCAGCGACGGTATTGTAAGTCTCGTTTTCCCAAGCAGCCCTGAGAATTTCTTTTTCTGACGGAGTGAGTTGTTTATTGATTTTGGATTGGAGAGTAGATTCTACCCATGTAAGTGCTTCTTCAAAGGTCATATTTGTATCAATGTCCTATTGCAAGGCTTTTTGTTTTTCGCCACATTCAGCACCCTGAAGTGTCATATTATGAATTTTCTTTGTGCAATTGCCTAGGACATTAGCTTCTGCCGCCCGTAAAACAGCTAATGGTGACAACTGTATAAGAAGATAAGTAGTTCCGCATTTAAACTTTAATGGCAATATTCACAAAAGCCTTTTGGATAATAGGCTATAGAATTTGGGCGATTCTAATTTAAATGCGTTTTAGCTATACTATCTCAATCGATCAATTAGGAACACCGAGTATGACAGTAATTGAAAAGAATGTGGGTTATCGCACTCCTTGTCTAGTATTCACTAAGACAAATTGGAAGCTTAAACTCACTGTAATGCTTAATGAGTCAAGTTTGGGACTTTGAGATGATAACCAGACTTTTCCGACTTTAGATCCGACTTTTCCGACTGACAGGATGTAGTTAAGGGAGTGATGATAAGGGCATGAAAAGGATGGAATTTGGATTAAGCCTCAAGTTTCTGCATTAGGAAAGCATTGGTGCAATCAATCCAAAGCATAGGAAAAATGAGGAAATATTTCCTTTCTCTTGTTTCTTGATTAAGTCATGTCAAAGAACTCCATTAGGAGAAGACTTTGGCAAGATTGATAGGGTTGATTACGAGGTTCAAGCATGACAGCTACACAGACACAAGTCATTGACCATTCAGCATTAACTGGACTCGATTTGCTATGGACTCAAACCAAAGGCAATTCCCACATCTGTGTAGCTATTCTTGATGGTTCAGTAGACCAATCTCATTCCTGTTTTAATGGTGCCAACCTCACACGGTTGCCGACTCTGGTTTCAGATAGAGCTGGCACCGGACTGATGTCGAGCCACGGAACCCATATTAGCAGCGTCATTTTTGGTCAGCATAGCAGCTCTGTTCCTGGTATTGCTCCCGCTTCTCGGGGACTGATTATACCTGTGTTTTCCGATAGTCGCCGAAGAGCGCTTTCACAAATAGACTTAGCTCGAGCTATCAACCAAGGGGTTGAAGCCGGTGCTCATGTAATCAACATCAGTGGTGGTGAGCTGAGTCAATCAGGTGAAGCAGACCCGATTCTGGCAAATGCAGTTCAGTCTTGTAACCAGAACAATGTTCTAATTGTGGCGGCTGCGGGCAATGATGGCTGTAAATGTCTCCATGTTCCGGCAGCACTCAATTCAGTTCTAGCTGTAGGTGCGATGAATGCTCAAGGATTGCCCTTCGATTTTAGTAATTGGGGGGAGACCTATCAAACTCAAGGCATTCTCGCTCCAGGTGAGAACATTTTAGGTGCTCAACCAGGGGGTGGGACTGCCACCAAAAGTGGTACTAGCTTTGCCACTCCAATAGTATCAGGCATTGTTGCCTTGCTGCTTAGTATCCAGTTGCAACGGGGAGAAAAACCAGACCCCCATGCAGTTCGTGATGCTCTGCTCAATAGTGCTTTGCCTTGCCCACCTGAAACTATACCAGAAAGCGATCGCTGTTTAGTCGGTCGTCTGAATATTCCTGGAGCACACGCCCTAATCGCACAAGGAGGAAAAACTGTAGTGTCTGAAGAAAAATCAGCAATTCAACCTAGTGAGGCTAACTCCCTTAATGAATCCGGAGCAGAAACGCTCCTAGCTAGTGAGACAAATCCTACACCTGATTCACCTACTGTTGGCGTGCAGGCTGCGGCAGTTGCTACCACATCAGAGTCTTCACCACCAACTACTCTAAATTCAGAAAATACAATGACTGATATGTCAAGTAATGGGGTTGCACCATCTATTACCCCCAGCAGCATACAACCTGCTGGAGATTGTGACTGTGCTGGCGGGCAAGTGACTGCATCTGCCGTACCTGGTTCTGCTACCCACTCCTTAATTTATGCCTTGGGGGTTCTCGGTTATGACTTTGGTACAGAAGCACGGCGGGATAGCTTTAAGCAGTTGATGCCCGCGGTGCGCTCTGATACCTATGAACTTCCTGGAACAGAAAGTCTTCCCGATGGAGTTTTTCTGGTTCCTGCTAATCCCTATGATGCTCGACAGATGAAAAACTATCTTGAGAGCAATATTTCTGAGGCAAAATCACTAATTTGGACGTTAAATTTGGAGCTAACACCAATTTATGCAATCGAGCCTCAAGGTCCCTTTGCTTTACATATTTATGGATACTTACGGGATTTCTTAGGAGGACAGATTCTTGCCAAAGAGGAACCTGAATATATAGAGAGGATCTCCATACCGGGATTTTCAACCGGCAGAACTGTAACTCTCTTTTCTGGGCAGGTAGTTCCCGTCATTGAGGTGACTAATACCCGGGGTATGTATGGTTGGACTATTAACCATTTGATCGAAGATTTGTTAAAGGAGACGCATGAGGAGGATCGGATCGAAAACATCCGATATTCTTTGAATAATTTTCTCCAGCGAATTTACTACGACTTACGTAATTTAGGTCAAACCTCTCAAGAGCGTGCCCTCAATTTTGCTGCAACTAACGTCTTCCAATATTCACAAGGATTAGTTGAAGTTCTCAGAAATCAAAGACAACCTGGAACTGGCACAAATACTGCACAATCCGAAACTATGCAGCTTGATTCGATTAATGTCGAAAAAAGTCCGTTTTGTCGTATGGATTCAGATTGCTGGGATGTTAAACTCAAGTTTTTTGACCCTGAAAACAAAGACCGAGCTAAAAAAGTCATGCGATTCACCATTGACGTCAGTGATAGTATGCCAGTGACATTAGGCGAACCCAGAATCTGGGATGTTGCTTACTAAAAGAGTAATTATTATGCTTGAGTTCTTACCAAAACTTTGGCTTCTACAGTACCTTCCAGGTTGACCATAATTTTCCAAACCACAACCACTCTCACCCAAGGAAAACATCATGAAAATTACCAAAAAGTTGAATCGTCCTAAACAAGTTGCACCTGTACAGCGTCCTTCTACTTCTACTGCTCTTTTCAACCAAAATGGTGTTGAAGCTAGCGGCATGTTTGACCTTTTAAAAATGCAGAAAGATCTGTAAGTAAACTCATTGTCCTGGGGTCTGTTCTTGAAGCAGACCCAGAACCAAATCTAGAGAAACTATCATGAAACTGCCAAAGCAAGTTAAACCTGTAACTAGACCCGATCTCATTCAGCCTCATACTGTACTCAATAGAAACAATGCCGGTCAAAAACAGAGGTTGCGCCTAGCCATTGAGCTACTCAATGGAGCCAACTATAACGACCCTATGAGATTCTCGACTCCGGTTGATTTCTGTGGATGTCATTTACTATTTGGAAACTCAGCAGCAATGTGCCAAGCACTCTGCCTGCGATAAACAAGTTCGTTCTCAACCTAAATCTTTGAAAACGCTTAATTAGGAGGTCAAAATATGACTCAGCTCCAAAAAATTATCAATTTCCACTCTAAAGAACATTTATCCATTGATGACGATTTACCTAAGGCTCCATTAGATCAAGGTAAGAAGTCGCAGTCCAAGAAAACAGAAACTAAAAATCTCAGCAAACCAGCAAAAGTACAGCGAATTGTTGGCAGAATATGGTGCTAAGTAGTAGGATAAAAAAGTAACGGTCTAAGCAATCGCATTCTAATGAGCAGAATAATTTTCATCGAGTGATCAGCGCAAGTTAGTGCGGTAAATAATCCCTCTGTCAAGATAAAAATACAAGATGTCAGCAACTCAGATACCCGACTTATTATAAAAGTTGGGTATTTCCCTTTTAAAATATTTTTAACGAAAATTGTCAAACTTTTACGACTTAATATCCGACTTTTCTGACTGAAATAGCAGGTCCAAATAAGGAATAATATAAACGAACAGATGATGCAGTGTGAATACCCGACTTTTGCCAGCAGTCGGGTATTTTTTTGATTTAACAAAAAGTCTGACTTTATTGACTTTAGATCTGACTTTACTGACTGATATAGTCAGGATAAAAGAGTAATAATATAAACAAACCAATGATGCCGGTTAAATACCCAACTTGTTTAAAAAGTTGGGTATTTTCTTCGCAATCTGAAGCATAATCCGACTTTTCTGACTTTAATATCCGACTTTTCTGACTGACAATCTGAAGTCAAATGAGAGATTATTTAAACATGAAAAAGATGTATGCCACAGAGCAAGGTCATCTAACTTACTAACCAAATAAATACTAAAAAAGTAGTAGTTATTGAGTGTCTAAACAACCAATCACGCAAAAAAGATTATCGATCATGGATGGTTCACGATCTCTAGAAATTATTCCATCAGTGAGATACATCCAACTTTATTGTCTATTACCTATTCTCCATTTACCATTTCCAGCAGCTAATAATTTTGTACCTTATCCTAATGAGCACGACTATATCAAAGAAATACAAAAAGTAGTAGATACATCCAATAAGCAGTTGCACAAAATTAATTACCCCAAAATCCCGTAAACAGAATCTATAAGTAATTTCCCTTAGTAGTCCGTCAGGTTACCAATTCATTGGCAAGATATGAACGATCATTTGAGAATCAACCAAGCTGGTGTTGAGCTCATCAAACGCGACAGAGACTTGCACCAAAAAAACAGAAAAAAGGATAGTGAGCAGGTAATTTCTACCTATTTATCTCTCAATAATGTTCTCCTCATAGGATATAGGACTACCAATCCTCAGTTTAGGAATGGAAAGAATATTACTGAGTCGGAGGCTGAACAGTTTTTCTGGGAAGAAATAGAATATTTTGAAATGGTAGTAAAGAAGCTAGTCGAGGTTGAGTTGAATGAGAATGAGTTTTCTGCTTTGGTAAGTTTTGCCTACAAATGTGGAGAAAATGGCTTCAAAAAATCAACTGTTTTGAAGCGACTTAACGAAGGTGATATAGATGGTTGTGCAGAAGCTCTCCAACGCTGGAACAAAAGTAGGTCAGGAGTAGTAACGAGACTGGTGAAACGGCATCTAGACGAAGAAAATTTGTTCCTGTCTGAGGTAATGTTCGAGGAGGATAATTACGAACTGGATGCTCCTGAAATCGACCAGGATCTAGATGAAGTTCCATCAACAATGACCATTAATTATCAGAAAATGGTCATTATTTGCGGAGATGACGATGAGACAAGAGTGCTAACGCTATCACCAATTTTGTAGTGGGATTGCTTCCGGCATGAACTTGCACTATTGCGAGCTTGTAGGGTGTATTAATGCAACGTAGCACACTAGTAGCAGAGTAAGTTTATCACAAGTAAAACATGATTGATCCCGTTATTTTACAGCGCACAAGACTCAATCATTAACAGATATTATAACCACTACATCTAACTAAAAAAAAGGAGAACAATACCATGTCAATTCCCATTCAGGCTGGACACGTACCGCGTTATTTGCGGCTTTGTATTCAGTAAACAGCTATAACTCAAACAGTCAACTAATTAATAAGGAGAAACTGTGATGAAAGGACAAAACATTCCTAAGCAATCTGCACCTGTGATTCGACACGCTAGCTCCGCCACTATCTCTGGTGAGCAAGGTGTTGAAGCTAGCGGTTGGACAGACACCCTTCTAGATGTTGCCAAGACCGCGGCCCCAATGATCGCATCTCTGGTCTAACTCTGAACCATAGTCCCTAGTGCAGCTTGGCGGAAATAAGTGACCAGTTTGAGATCGATAGAATCCTTACTCTATAAGCATTCTTAATTCTTAATTCTTAATTCTTAATTCCGCGCAGCGGTACTAGCCTGGTGACTAAACTTCCTCATGAACTGACCTGAAAAAATCGCACAATGAATCCGACTTCTTTACCCGTTGAATCTATCTCTGATACTGCCTTTTTAACAGCTAGCTATCGCACCTTGGAAACCCAGCGTCCAGACGCTTTGTTCCAAGATACCTACGCCCAAATTTTAGCTGGGGAGCGGGGGGAAAAGCTAGTTGAGGCCATGCCGGGGGGAAAAGTAGGAGCATCAGGCTGTGCCGTGCGTACTTGCGTGATGGATGAGTTGATTGTGCGGACTATTAAAGAAGAGGGGGTTGATACAGTGCTTAACTTGGGAGCTGGTTTGGATACGAGACCATATCGACTGTCTTTGCCAGCTTCCCTGCGTTGGTGGGAGTGCGACTTGCCAGTTGTCTTAGCTTACAAAGCCGAAAAACTTGCTGGTATGCAGCCAGGGTGCCTTCTGGAATCGATTTCTCTAGATATTAATGACACCGTTGCTAGGCAGATGTTTTTCCAAGGTGTTGGTATGGCAGGAAGAGGAGTATTGGCGGTTACCGAAGGGCTACTCATTTATATGAGTGCCGAGCAAGTTGCTGCACTGGCGACTGATCTTTACGCACAGCCGCAGTTTCAGTGGTGGTTAACGGATCTTGCCTCGCCAAATGCGTTGCGCTATTTCCAGCAAAGTCTGAATAGCTCCGTTGGTTCAAGTCAAGCAACCTTCCAATTCGCCCCCGAAGAAGGGACTGATTTTTTTCGGCAATATGGTTGGAGCAGTGTCGAATTTCGCTCCCTGTTGGAAGAAGGGCAACGTTTGCAGCGGGAAGTATTGCCCAAATCGCTGCTAGATCAATTATCTGCGCCGGAACATTGGGAAATTTGGCGGAAGATGTCTGGCTTCGTTTTACTGACGCGCCACTAAAGGTAAATTCAGGGTTGATAGCAATCTTGTAGGGTGCGTTAACGCAGTGTAACGCACCAGCAGTAGAGTAATTTTCTAAAAATCGCCTGACAGGCGGCGCACCACCTGAAGGTCATAAACAAGCCAAATCCTCTTCCCTTCTGCCTTCTGCCTCCTGCCTTGTTTCTGAAGAGTAAAACATGATTGATGGCGTTACCTTACGGCGCACCAAGACTTAATCAGTAACAGATATCGTAGCTGCTATCCCTCTTCTGTCACTTTCGGAAATTATGAGGAAATTCCGTCATTACAGCCAACGACACCTAACGAGAGAATCAGGGTTTGACCCCCATTTTTCGGAGTCTGACAGAAGAGGGATACATCTAACTAAAGAAAGGAGAACAATACCATACCATGCCAATTCCCATTCAAGCTGGACACGTACCGCGTTATTTGCGGCTTTATGTTCAGTAAACAACTACAACTCAAACACACTAACCAATTAATAAGGAGAAACAGCGATGAAAGGACAAAACTCTCCTAAGCAATCTGCACCTGTGATTCGACACGCTAGCTCCGCCACCATCTCAGGTGAGCAAGGTGTTGAAGCTAGTGGTTTTTTAGATAGCCTTTGGGAGAAGGCAAAATCGGCAGGAGCAGGTGCATTGCAAGGTGCTCTAGGCGCATTAAAGGGAAATTAATGATCTTGTAGGGATGAGGTGAAAAAAGGTGTGGGAGAGCTTTTTTGAGTAATGAGTAATGAGTAATGAGTAATGAGTGAAGAAACTTTTGTCAAATCCTCTTCCCTTCTGTTCCCCTCCTCGGAGGGGTTAGGGGTGGGTTCTGCCCTCTGCCCTCTGCCCTCTGCCTTATTTCTTGAAAGCCACTGTAAATTTCACCTCACCCATCTTGTAGTCAAACCAGTTGCTAGGTAGTTGCTTGATGCAACTACCTAGTGCAAGCAAACAGAAATAGTCCACCAAGTTACCAATTATTGACAAAGACATGAACGAAAATTTGAAAATTAACCAAGCTGGAATAGATCTCATCAAAAGCTTTGAAAGCTTAGCCAAAAAATGCGGCGAAAAGAACGGTGAGACGCTAGTCACTACCTATCGTTGTCCCGCTCATATTCTCACTATTGGATATGGGACTACCGGTTCTAAGGTTAAAGAAGGAATGGAGATTACTGAGTCGCAGGCTGAACAGTTTCTCCGTGAGGACCTTGAGAAGTTTGAAAAGGCGGTGAA
This sequence comes from Symploca sp. SIO2C1, assembly GCA_010692635.1. Taxonomy (GTDB): domain Bacteria; phylum Cyanobacteriota; class Cyanobacteriia; order Cyanobacteriales; family Coleofasciculaceae; genus Caldora. The sequence goes on from JAAHGL010000194.1 coordinate 8,432, forward strand.
AAGGCTAGTTAAGGTTAAGTTGAATGACAATGAGTTCTCGGCTCTAGTTAGCTTTACCTACAACTGTGGGGAAGGTAATCTAGAAAGTTCTACCGCTCTCAAGCGACTCAACGAAGGTAATAAAGTTGGTTGTGTAGAAGCTCTCCAGTGGTGGGACAAGGGTGGTGGCAAGGTGCTACCAGGACTGGTGAAACGGCGTAAAGCAGAAGGAGATTTATTCCTGTCGAAGGCGAGCAGTTAGAGACAGGGTATAGGGTATGGGGTGTGGGGTGTGGTGAAAATAAATGTACCTATCACTGAGCAATAGAGCCTTGGTAAAGCAGATTTGGTATCAGTACCTCAGTTAAGAGCTGAGTGCAATCTGCTTGCAGCAGCGCTTGCGCTCTAGCAGATCTTGTCGGGTGCGTTAACGCAGTGTAACACACCAGCAGCAGAGTAATTTTCTCAAAAGCCGCCCGTCGGGCGCGGCAGCACCCCCGATGAATGGAACTTGCCAAGCCAAGTCCTCCCAATTCCCATGCAAATTGGACACATCCCGCATCACTTGCGGCTTTGTCTTCAGTAAACAACTACAACTCAAACACACAACCAATTGACAAAGACATGAACGAAAATTTGAAAATTAACCAAGCTGGAATAGATCTCATCAAAAGCTTTGAAGGCTTACACAAAAAATGCGGCGAAAAGAACGGCGAGCCGCTAGTCACTACCTATTATTGTCCCTCTAATATTCTCACTATTGGATATGGGACTACCGGCTCTAAGGTTAAGGCTGGAATGAAGATTACTGAGTCGCAGGCAGAACAGTTTCTTCGCGAAGACGTGGAGAAGTTTGAAAAGGGGGTGAAGAAGCTGGTCAAGGTTAAGTTGAATGACAATGAGTTCTCAGCTTTAGTCAGCTTTGCCTACAACTGTGGGGAAGGTCATTTGGCAAGTTCTACCGCTCTCAAGCGACTCAACCAAGGTAATAAAGTTGGTTGTGTAGAAGCTCTCCAGTGGTGGGACAAGGGTGCTGGTGGCAAGGTGCTACCAGGACTGGCGAAACGGCGTAAAGCAGAAGGAGACTTATTCCTGTCTAAGGGGATATCCAGGGAGGATAAAGACGAACTGGATAAAGCTGAAATGGCTCAGAAGGTAGAGGAGACATCAATCAAGCTACAAGATATCTTTCAGCAAGGAGATCTTAAGGTAAAAAATGATGAACTCAATAATTATCATGAGCTAGCAGTCCAGGTTCAAATCCGATTGATAGCTCTAAATCTACTCAAAGAACCTGCGGATGGCAAGTTTGGACCTTTATCTACTCAGGCATTAAGAGAGTTCCAACGCTTGACTCAATGCGGGGAAGAAGGTTTTATCGGCAAAATTACTGCCAAAAAATTGATTGAATGTAAGGAGTTACCAAGCCAGAAATAAAACTGGGTACTGACTTGGCAAGCCGTGACGTTATTATACGCTTAATTCGACGAATCCCAAAGGCACAGTGGATGACAATTTGACTGTGTTTCTTTGATTCGTTGGCGGAGCGAAAAACGCACCCCTTGGACGCTCAGATCAAAAATAGGTGTGCAACCTGCACACCTAAGCAACAATAATCATTTATTTGGAGCAGATACTTAGCTTACAGCTTTGGAGCTGTCAGTTCAGGATTTACGCAGCTACACCACATATAGAGTTAAAGGTGGGTTACGCTACTGCCGTAACACGACTAAAACTGTAGGTTGGGTGGAACGAAGTGAAACCCAACGGAATATGCTCCATTGTTGGGTTACGCTATCGCTCCACCCAACCTACTTATTCCACCATTTTAGCTGTGTCGCGCCACTACAAATATAGAGGCTTTGCGTAAGTCTTGAGTTATCAGCTTGGGAGCTGAGTGCTTAGTGCTGTCAAAAACAAGGTGAAATCTAACAATTTTCTTGCAAGTAGCATTTTCTTGATCCCAGTCCTGATAATTCTTGTGCTCAATTATTTCTTACGGAGTGGGACTTCATATCACAAATACAATCGAAAATTTCCACTGACTAACCCTGAAGTTCAGTGTCTCAAAATAGTTGATAGTGACAAATATATTTGTGAGAAACGGACAGAAAATACGTTGACTTACGAAGAATGTGAGTGTAAAGAAAGTTTCAGTGAGTCTCTCTCACCTGAAGTAACGGAATAAGAATATCTTTCTTCTCTATTCTCTATACCAAATTTCCCAACAACATAAGAAATGCGATAACTAAATTTTCCACCAAGATGTCAAACAAGCAAAAAAGTGAACCAGATCAATTGTGGCTAACTATCCAGTCCTTAGAGCTCACATCTGAACAAAAGCGTTTTTTTGAAAACAGGTTTTGGGCTCAATATCATTGGTTTAGCAAGAAAGCAACCGAGAATCATAAGCGCGGCAATACCCTAAGAATTAGCGTCCTAATTGCCAATATTTTTGTAACGAGTTTTGCCGCTTTGAATATTAGCATAACCGGGGCAATCAAATTTATTAATGTATCTCTGTTTACTTTGAGTATCTCCTCGACGATCGCAACTCAAGTATCGACAAGGTACAAGTTTGACCAAATAGGTGAAGAATATGGGGTGACATCTGAAACATTGAAATCTATGTTTTGGCAACTAGCAGCTAACCAAAACCAGATTCCAGAGGATGATTATCTTAACTTTGTTACCAAAGTTGAACAAGTGATTCAGCCCATATTTCGCAGGTAGGAGAGGAGAAAGATGGTGTTTTTGAAGTAATAAGCGTTAGAAGAGAGGAGGCAGGAGAAACAATTCTCTTCCCTGTTGCCTGACTCGGAGACTCGGTGTTTATTCAGAGATTAGCAATTAGCCATTAGCAATTAGCCATTAGCAATTAGCCATTAGCAATTAGCAATTAGCCATTAGCAATTAGCCATTAGCAATTAGCAATTAGCCATTAGCAATTAGCCATTAGCTTTGAGCATGTTTCTCAAGAGTAATAAGTAATGAACTATGACATTAAAAATTCTCAGCTTAGATGGAGACGGCATCCGAGGGGTTATATCCGCAACGATTCTCAAGGAAATAGAGAAAATCATCAAAGCAGATAAACAGCAGGGATTACATGAATATTTCGACTTGATTGCCGGGACATCTACTAGTTCGATACTAGCTGCAGGAATTGCCTGTGAGCTGAGTGCCGAACAAATGATTGATTTATATAACCAGGATGGACATAATATCTTCCTCCAGGAAGCACGTCAGCGGCGGCAATGGCAGAAATTAACTCAACTTCTGGCAAATAAACTTCTATACCCCCATGAGCAAGGAGAGCAGGGATTGGCTAAGGTTTTGAAAAAAGCTTTGGATAATTCTCCTTTGAGCGAAAATATGGATAAATCTCTCACCCTTGCCGATATCAACCAACCACAACTGTTGCTCCTGGCTTATGATATTTTATCCCGCAACACAACCTGGTTTGCCACTGATGATCCACAAGAATGGTATTACCAGAATCAGATAGAACTCTGGGAAATCTGTACTGCTGCAGCTTCAGCACCAACCTTTTTTCCTCCTTACAAGATACTCTACAATTTCGAGGAAAAGGAATATCTTCCCTACATTGATGGTGGAGTATCGGCTAATAACTCAACTTTGGCGGCGATTGCTCATGCTTTATCCATGCAAACCGGGGACGAAAACAATCCTATGCTCCAGGAAATTGCGATTCTCTCTATCGGCACTGGTATGACAACTCGTCCTGATGAATATGAGGAGATTAAAAAATGGGGACTAATCAATTGGGGGATGAAGATACCGAATATCTTCTTACACCCTTCCGCGCAAAATTCGGAGTATATTTCTGTGCGGTTGTTGAAAAGCCTGGAAAGTGAAAATTATCTCCGCTTAAATTTAGAATTAAATGAGCAGTGTCAGGTAAAATCAACGCGGAATGGCTTGCGGAAAAGGCTAGAACAGCCGTATAACCAGTATATTTTACAAAGCATTGGTGAGAAACGAGAAATCAGTGAAGATATCGACAATCTTGACAACTGTAAAGATTTGATAGGGGCGGCTGAATGCTATCTTGATTGTGGGAAGGTCTTTTATCAGGAGAAAATGCTATCGGTAAGAGAGGCAATTCATGAATTTATCAGGGCTCATTAAGGATTAAGTTATGGGTAAATAAAGCCTCGTATAGTGAGTAAAATAGTGGTTCAGAAACCCGACTTCTTGAAGAAGTCGGGTTTCTTGTATTCAGTGACAACTATCCAACTTTTCAGGAGCACCAGGATAACCTACAGTATACTATCAGATTTAAGAACTATCTGCTTGCACCAGCTTGCTTGCGCTATCCTTAGGTTTATCAATTTCAATCCCATAACCTTTGAATAGAATAAGCATCAAGCTTGACATCTGTGCTAATCAAAATAAGAGAGTGATTCATCGCTTGAACAATTAACATTCTATCAAAAGGATCGCGATGATTTGATGGCAAAGTAAGTCCTGAATATAACTCAATATCTTTATCAGCAAGAGGTAATATTTGAATTTTACGATATTGCAATTCTTTAAATAAATCTTCAATTGGTCGATGAATTCGTAATTTACCGATATTAATTTTAATCGCAATTTCCCAAAGACTAACGATACTAAAATATAAATATTCTTTGCTCTCAATAATATTCTTGGCTTTCAGAGCTAGATTAGGATTACCTTGTAAATACCAAAGAAAAGCATGAGTATCCAAAAGATATTTCATCTTACATATATTCAGCTAAATCTTCTAATGGTTCATCAAAATCATCCGACATAATGATTTTACCTGCCCAGCTACCATAACCATGAGCAGTTTCCATCCTTGACTGAAATTGTTGATTATGGGGATATTTTTCTTGTAAATATTCTGCATAATGCAACAGTTCCGTTTTCAGAGATTCAGGTAAATTAATAACGACTTTCCATAAAGCTAGCTCAGTATTCATAATTGTTGTTAGATATCACTGATTTGATAATTATATTATATGTAGTGCGATCGCTTTCTCTTGTAGGTTGGGTAGAGGCAACGAAACCCAACATCCTATAACATTAAGCAAAGATTGGATTTGTT
>JAAHGL010000195.1 GCA_010692635.1 Symploca sp. SIO2C1
TCTGGCAATAATCCATTTCATGCAAATGACTAGTTAGTACGAAGTAAGGGACGACTCATGTCAAGTGTTACACTTCTACATCCCGTATTACCAACACTCTAAACTACCTCAAAGGTAATTGATAGAGCTGCTAGTTGGGTTGTATCAATGCTACGATTAGTGGGATTACTGGAAACAACATTGCTTCCATTACCCCGACTGCCATTATTAATATCATTGAGCAAATTGTCAATCACCTCAGCCGGTTGATTTAAAGTCACCGGCCCACTACGCTGCTTTGATTCTGCTGCTAATGCTTGTAATGCTAGCATGGCTTGGCGTAAAGGTGTGCGACTGGCAAGGACTAGTACTTCAACAATTCCTTTAGGTTCTTGGATAAGTAGACGGAAGCTATCTTGAGAGGGGTCGGGAATTTTTAGGGTTTGACCAGCTTTTACTAAGGTTACCTCTTCCCCTGCTGCCCATTGATTGGGAAAAATCACAGCAATTTCCCCAGTAGGATCAATCACTAGGACACTTAGATAAAGGTTACTGGTTTCGTTGTTGGTAACTTGTAGTTGCACTGCACTTCCCAGGGGCAATTGTTGAGTGCTGGGGGTAATATTTGCAGGTTGATTAGTAGGGGAGCTACCTCTCACAGTAAAAGAATTAGCAATTATCTTTTCAGTTCCTTCTCGATGTATGGAGGCGAGCACATTCAGCCGCGACGAGTTGGTATTTAGGGTAGTTTTGACAATACGAGCAGCTAATAGCGATCGCAATTTGGGTGACAGACGAGTGATGGCATCACTGACAGTTTCGCCTTTGCTACCAAAGGAGTCAGGTACTAACTCTAGTGCTGGTGAAAATAAACCAAAAGTACCAACTTCTGGGAGCTGGGACGAACTTATAGAAAGCCCTCCAACTGGGGATGCACCGCCCGCTACGAATGGCACAAATAAGGGTCTAATCCTCTTCCCTTCTGCTCCCCTCCTTGGAGGGGTTAGGGGTGGGTTCTGCCCTCTGCCTCCTGCCTTATTTATTGAAAGTAATTGCTGACGGTAATGATCTGTCAGGACTCCGAAGATGTAATGTACCTCTTGTTGCTGTAAGGGTAAAGCCTCGATACGCTGGATAGCTTGTAGGGCTTGTCTAGCTTGGTTGGTATTATTACCCAAGGAAGGATCAAGTCCGATTTTTAAGGTGAGGTTACTGGGAATACTTCTAGCTCTCTCTTGTAAAAAGGCTCCCGGTTGTGCTCTATCCAGTAGCTTGGCTTTACCCACTAAACCTTCCCGAGATACTAACTGCACTCTACCTTTTTCTTGGCTTTGAGGGTCTACAATGGAGAGAATCGAACCAGGCTCAAAGCCAGCAATACTTTCGGGATTGAGTCCACCTAACCATAATTGGGCTTGATTACCTTCAATTTTGGTAATCACTGCTTCGGCTGGAGGAGTTTGTTGGCTGATGAAGTAGACTGGGCTTTGGAGATGGTTAGTGTCAGGTTTAGCTTCTATTTGGGGTATTTGTCCTGTAAAAGACTGCTTGGTAGTACTGCGGGAAATATTTGGTATAGCAGTACTAAAGGATTGGCTACTTGTTTGCTGCCAGAGATACTGGGTGAGAAAGTAGGTAAAAGCACCAGCAAAAAAGTCACTGAAAGGAGCATCAGCTGCCTCCTGCTCTCGTTGGGCAGAGGCAATTACTACCCCTTTGGCAACTCCTTGCCGCCTTCTGCGCTTAAATTCTTCCGGGGAAAGATTCAGTTTTTGTAGCCATTGTTGCTGATATGCTAGTTCCGCCTCCGTTGGTTGCAGTAGAGAGCCGCCATTGCGAGAACGCACGGTAAAGTTACCCCTAGTGCCACCACCGGAGTGGCAGCTGTCGAGGATGACGGAAACGTTTTCCGTTTGGAGTGCGTCCATTAGTAGGAACAAGGTGTGTCCCATAATATCTTGTACACTACCCCCTTGATTGGGAAATCCAGTTGGTAAGCTACCATCTACTGGTACAAAAGTACTGTTAAGACAATCGTCAAAATCACAGTCAGGGTCACTAATGCGGGAACCGTGACCGGAGAAGTGATAGACTACGACATCGCCAGGTTTTGCTTGCTTGATTAAGTGTTCCTCGAAAGCAGTTAGCATTCCCTGGCGGGTTGCTTGCTCATCGGTGACGGTAAGGATGTCCTGGGGATTGAAACCAAAGCGGTGAATTAGTAATTGCTGCTGCAAGTAGACATCATTAACACACCCTTGTAGCGGGGCTTGTTTATAAGTATTAATACCAATCAACAACGCTAGTTTCCGAGGGGTGTCTTGTGCAAGGACTTTAGCATAGCGATCGCCTGCTTGGAAAATCTCTAGTTGACTTAAACCTAAGGTTGCCAAGGTTGAGCCAGCAAATTGCAAAAACTGGCGGCGCTTAATTTTGTGCATAATTAATTCAGAATTCAACTTTCAGCTATTAGCAGACAATTAAACTCTAACAATTTCATCTTTATTAATGGATAATGGATAATGGATAATGGATAATGGATAATTGATAATTGGTTAATATAGGTATCAATTAAGACTTTCATTCATCTTCCCCCAGCCAAAACTCATCTGGTAAAGGATCGTTAAAATCTTCACGCATCCAAATTTGCATTGGATATCAGAAGTTCGTGAGGCAGGTGCTTGAGAGAGCAGTCAGTGAAAAATAGAACCTTTAGAATAAGTAGTCTTTAATTAAAACTTTTGCCAGAAGAATTAATCGATACATATTTGACAATTTTGTAATAAAAAGGCGATCGCTTTTTTCCTTTCCTTGATCCTGGAAGGCGCGATCGCATTTTCATAAGAGCAAATAAATAATCTTCAGATTGGTTGCATTATTCATTATTTTTTTGCTATGATTACATCATAATGGGAAAAGTCTGCGCCCATATATAAAGTCCTAATTCTGATATCAAATCTGCCCAGGCACTGAATCAGGGAACTCTAAGAAATAAACTACAGCATTTCTCAGTCTAGTGAGGTAAAGCTCCTATTTGCTATTCCCAATTCCCAATTCCCAATTCCCAATTCCCAATTCCCACAAACCAGGCTCTTTGTACCTCATCTAAATGAAAAACGCTGTATAATAGTAGACTTCTCTTCCCCAGCTTTCCCTACCCTGCTTTCAGTAGAACTCCCTTGAAGCTCTCTTGTGCGAGTATGAGCTATTGCCTCAACCCTAACTGCCGAAAACAAAAAAACTCCCAAGCAAACAACTTTTGTCGGAGTTGTGGCTCAAGGTTACTGCTCCGGGAGCGTTATCGAGCCTTAGAAATAATTGGTCAAGGTGGATTTGGTAAAACTTTCTTGGCAGTAGATCAGGACAAACCCTCAAAACCCGGCTGTGTAATTAAGCAGTTTCTACCACAACTACAAAGAGCAAAGAATATCCAGTATGCAGCTAAGTTGTTTGAGCAAGAAGCAGTAAGGTTGGATGAGTTGGGTAAACACTGCCAAATTCCTGAATTGTTGGCTTATTTTGAGCAAAATAGTCAGTTGTATTTAGTGCAAGAGTTCATTGATGGGGAGAACTTAGCTGAGGAACTGGCACAAAAGGGTAGATTTAATGAGACTCAGATTCGACAATTGTTGAGTAGCTTGTTACCTGTGCTGCAATTTGTACATGAGCATCAGGTGATTCACCGGGACATCAAGCCAGAAAACATCATTCGGCGGCGTGGGGATGGGCAATTAGTTTTAGTGGATTTTGGTGCAGCTAAGTTTGTTACAGGCACAGCTTTGCTCGGAGCTGGAACAGTAATCGGTACTCCTCAATATACAGCACCAGAGCAACTCAAAGGTAGAGCTAATTTTGCTAGTGATTTGTACAGTTTGGGGGTAAGTTGTCTGCATCTGTTGACTGAGGTGGAACCCCTTGATTTGTTTGATAACAGTGAAAATGATTGGGTGTGGCGAGATTACCTAACTACTTCGGTTAGTGATTCTTTAAAGCAAATCTTGGACAAGATGGTGCAGATGGGGACTAGGTGGCGTTACCAGTCTGCTACTGAGGTGTTGCAAGAACTGAACCAAGTGGTAACAGTATTAACTACTAGAACTTCACAAGCTGCAATTGTTCAACTAGAACCAGTTAGGATTGGAAAGAAGTATGGTTATCAAAACCAGATGGGGCAAATATTGATTCAGCCCCAATTTGATTTTGCTGATAGCTTTTCTGAAGGGCTAGCACGGATCAAGATTGACTCGGAGTATGGCTATATTGATAAAACCGGAAAAGTTGTGATTCAGCCTCAGTTTGATTTTGCTGATAGTTTTTCTGAAGGGCTAGCACGGATCAAGATTGACTCGGAGTATGGCTATATTGATACAACTGGAAAAGTTGTAATTCAGCCTCAGTTTGATTTTGCTGATAATTTTTCTGAAGGGCTAGCACGGATTAAGATTGACTCGGAGTATGGCTATATTGATACAACTGGAAAAGTTGTGATTCAGCCCCAGTTTGATTTTGCTAATAACTTTTATAAAGGGCAAGCCTGGATCAGGGTTAGCTCTGAGTCTGGCTATATTTATAAAACTAGCTTTTCTGAAGATCTGGTATTGGTCAAAATTGGCTCGAAGTACGGCTACATTGATACAACTGGGCAGCTCGTAAGCGAAATGTTTGATGATGCTGGGAGCTCTTGTGAAGGGCTGGAATTGGTCAAAGTTGGCTCCAAGCATGGCTACATTAATACAACTAGGCAGCTAGTGATCCAGCCCAAGTTTGATGAAGCTAATAGCTTTTCTGAAGATCTGGTATTGGTCAAAATTGGCTCGCAGTACGGCTATATTGATACAACCGGGCAGGTAGTCAGCCAGCTGTTTGATGATGTTGGGAACTTTTGTGAAGGACTAGCATTAGTCAAAATTGACTCGAAGTACGGCTATATTGATACAACCGGGCAGCTAATCAGCAAAATGTTTGATGATGTTGGGAACTTTTGTGAAGGGCTAGCATTAGTCAAAATTGGGTCGAAGTACGGCTATATTGATATAACCGGGCAGCTCGTCACCGAAATGTTTGATGAGGTTTGGAATTTTTCTGAAGGGCTAGCATTAGTCAAAATTGGGTCGAAGTACGGCTATATTGATATAACCGGGCAGTTAGTTAGCAAAATGTTTGATGAGGTTTGGAGTTTTTCTGAAGGGCTAGCATTAGTCAAAATTGGCTCCAAGTATAGCTATATTGATACAACTGGGAAGTTAGTTAGCCGACCCAAGTTTGATGAAGCTAATAGCTTTTATAAAGGGCTAGCATTGGTCAAACTTGGCTCCAAGTACGCTTATATTAATACAGCTGGACAGCTAATCAGCCAAATATTTGATGATATTAAAAACTTTTCTGGCGAGCTGGCATCAGTCAGGATTGATAATAAGTGGGGTTATATTAACCAAACTGGACAATTAGTTATCCCAGCTAAGTTTAAGGAGGCTAAAAGTTTTTACCGAGGTAAAGCAATAGTCAAGATTAAAAATAAATTGCTCGGACTAATACCGATGGGTGAAAAGTCACGCACTATCAATAAGACAGGAGAATTTATTGATTAGAATCTAGAATCAATTCAAGGAAGGCGCGATCGCATTTTCATAAGAGCAAATAAATAATATTCAGATTAGTTGCGTTATTCATTATTTTTTTGTTATGATTACATCATAATGGGAAAAGTGTGTGCCCATATATAAAGTCCTAATTCTGATATCAAATCTGCCTAGGTACTGAATAAGGGAACTCTAAGAAATAAACTATTCTCATGCCTTCAGTACAACTCCCTTGAAGCTTTCTTGTGCGAGTATGAGCTATTGCCTCAATCCTAACTGCCGACAACAAGAAAACCCCCAGGAAAACAACTTTTGTCAGAGTTGTGGCTCAATGTTACTGCTCAGGGAGCGTTATCGAGCCTTAAGAATAATTGGTCAAGGTGGATTTGGTAAAACTTTCTTAGCAGTAGATGAGGACAAACCCTCGAAACCTGAATGTGTAATTAAGCAGTTTCTACCACAAGTACAAGGGATAAAGAATATTCAGCATGCAGCTAAATTGTTTGAGCAAGAAGCAGTAAGACTGGATGAGTTGGGTAAACATTCCCAAATTCCGGAATTGTTAGCTTATTTTGAACAAAATGATCAGTTGTATTTGATACAAGAGTTCATTGATGGAGAAAACTTAGCTGAGGAATTGGTTGAGGAGGGGGCATTTAGTGAGACGAAAATTCGACAATTGTTGAGTAGCTTGTTACCTTTACTGCAATTTGTACATGAACATCAGGTGATTCACCGGGATATTAAGCCAGAAAACATCATTCGAAGGCGTGGGGATGGGGAGTTAGTTTTAGTGGATTTTGGCGCAGCTAAATTTGTGACAGGAACAGCTTTGCTCCAAACTGGAACAGTAATCGGTACTGCTCAATACACAGCACCGGAACAACTTAAAGGTAGAGCTAGTTTTGTTAGTGATTTGTATAGTTTGGGAGTAAGTTGTCTACATCTGTTGACTCAGATTGAACCCCTTGATTTGTTTGATAGCAGTGAAAATGATTGGGCGTGGCGAAATTACCTAAATATTTCAGTTAGTGATTCTTTGGAACACATCTTGAACAAGATGGTGGAGATGGGAACTAGGTGGCGTTATCAGTCTGCTGCTCAGGTGCTGCAAGAAGTTAACCAAGTTGCAACAGTATCAACTACTAAAACTTCAAAGACTGCTGTTGCTCAATTGAAGCCATTTAGGATTGGAATGAAGTATGGTTATAAAAACCAGATTGGGCAAGTAGTGATTCAGCCCCAATTTGATGATGCTGATAGCTTTTGTGAAGGACTGGCAACAGTCAAGATTGGCCCTAAGTATGGCTATATTGACACAACTGGGGATTTAGTCAGCCACATGTTTGATGATGTTTCGAGTTTTTCTGGAGGGCTGGCATTGGTCAAAATCAATTCCAAGTACGGCTATATTAATACAACTGGAAAAGTAGTGATTCAGGCCAAGTTTGATTTTGCAAATAGCTTTTCCAAAGGACTGGCATTGGTCAAAATTGACTCCAAATACGGCTATATTGATACAAGTGGGCAGTTAATCAGCGAAATTTTTGATGAGGTTTGGAGTTTTTCTGAAGGACTGGCACCAGTTAGAATTGGCTCCAAGTATGGCTATACAGCGGTTCCCGCTGCAATGAGGTACACCTGAATCAGTTGTCAAAATTGGATAGATTTCTTCCTCGTCGTTTTTACTGTACCTCGTAACAGCGGGAACCGCTGTATTGATACAAGTGGGCAGCTAATTAGCCAAATATTTGATGATGTTGAAAACTTTTCTGAAGGGCTCGCATCAGTCAAAATTGATAATAAGTGGGGTTATATTGACAGAACTGGACAAATGGTTATCCCACCTAAGTTTGAGGAGGTTCAAAGTTTTTACCAAGGTAAAGCAAGGGTCAAGATTAAAAATAAGTTCCTCGGACTAATACCAATTGGTGAAAAGTTATGCACTATCGATAAGACAGGAAAATTTATTGATTAGAATGCGATACTTGCACTACAGTTAATTAACTATGCAGAATTGCTAGCAATTAAAGAAAAAATATTGAAGAGATTCAATCAGATGAGGGTTGATAACATGTCTTTAGGGAAGCCCAAGTAATCGAGGTAAATAGCACTTAAATATAATGATGAGTACCCAAATCACAATTAATTTACCAGACGAAGTTTATCAACGTGCTGAGCGCTTTGCGCGGCTGGCAAATCGGGATGTTGCCAGTATTTTAGCAGATACTATTTCTATTTCTATTCCAGATATCAGAACAGATACTCTTGAGCTTGAGCCTTTCCCTAACCTTTCTGATGAACAAGTTCTAGCCCTAACAGAATTACAAATGGAGCCAGAGCAAGATGCCCGATTAAGTGAATTACTCGATCGCCAACAAGCAGCTCTTCTAGTTGAAGATGAGCGACTAGAGCTACAAACTCTAATGCAAGTTTATCAGGAGGGACTACTGCGAAAAGCTACTGCCCTTAGTGAGGTTGTCAAGCGTGGATTAATTGAGCCTTTGAACTAGTGAGTAAAATTTCTGAAGAAGTCCGGGTGCAAACTCATGCCACAGATTTAATAACGAATCACAAGGTAAAATTATAAGGAGCATACCTGAAAACCCCGTGACTTTAGTCCGGGGATGAAAGGGCAAGCAGACTTGAGTCTGCCTAAGAACGTTGTTGGGCTATGTATCGTTTCACTTGTTCAGTAGAAATGTTTCCTGCTGTTGAAACAAAGTAACTAGGAGTCCATAAGCAAGGGAGTTTTAACAGTTCGGGGAAGTCGCCATTCCGAAGATGATGAGATGCCCTTCCTTGAATGCGTTGAATAATTCTAAATACAATAAGGAGGTGATTTAAGTTGCTAGTTCTGGAGTACAAGATTAAAGCAAAGCCTCATCAATACAAGGCTATTGATGAAGCCATTAGGACGGTTCAGTTTGTGCGCAACAAATGCTTGCGGTACTGGATAGACGCGCCATCGGAAGTCAACATCAAGCGTTTTGACTTAAACAAATACTCTACAGAACTACGCAGCGAATTCGCATTTGTCAAAGCTCTCAACTCAATGGCTTGTCAAGCATCCGCTGAACGAGCATGGTTCGCTATTAATCGATTTTACGATAACTGCAAGTCGAACAAACCAGGAAATATTGGCTTCCCTAAATTCCAAAAAGATAACCGCTCGGTTGAATACAAAACGACAGGATGGAAGCTTCACTCTACCAAGCGACGCATCAAAATTACTGATAACAAAGGTATTGGTGAACTCAAACTCTTAGGTAAGTGGAATATTCATACCTATCTTGTCAAATCTATCAAACGAGTACGCTTATTGCGTAGAGCTGATGGATATTACTGCCAGTTCTGTATCGATGTTGAGTGTGTCGATGTTCAGCCAAAAACAGGGGAAGAAATTGGATTAGATGTTGGTATAGAGTCGTTTTACACTGATTCCAACGGTCACCAAGAGCCTAATCCCAGGTTTCTCAGAAAGGCTGAATCTGACATCAAAAACACTCAGCGTCGCATCTACAAAAAGAACAAAGGTTCAGCAGGACGCCGTAAGGCAAGAGCTAGGTACTCGCGGAAACACTTAAGAGTAAGTAGGCAACGGAATGAACATGCTAAGAGCTTAGCACGTAACGTATGCAAGTCTAACGACTTAGTAGCCTATGAAGACTTAAGGGTTAGCAATATGCTCAAGAACCACTGTCTAGCCAAGTCTATTGCTGATGCTAGTTGGTATCAGTTTAGGGAGTGGATAGAACACTTTGCTAACAAGTTTGAGAAGCTAGCTATTCCTGTTCCACCACAGTACACCTCACAAGAATGTAGTCAGTGCCAACGAGTAGTCAAGAAATCTCTATCTACTCGTACTCATGTCTGTCAGTGTGGCTGTGTTCTTCACCGAGATACCAACGCAGCGATTAACATTTTGCGTAAAGCGAAGTCTAGGGTAGGGCATACCCGAAGTAACGCTAAGGGAGTAGCAACCTCTACACTAGTTGGGGCAACCCTGCTAGAGCAAGTAGCTACGATGAACTTAGAATCCCCGCGTCTTTAGACCGGGGAGTGTCAAGCCGTCACAGTCAGACAAGCCTGGGTATCTGCTGGCTGGCATCCACCAACTAAATCCTGACTCAGGCACAAATCCTCAGAAAAGATTGATAGATAGCTACTCTAGTAACTCCCCTATATTCTTTTCTCGGCGATGAAATGCCACCATGATCCCTTGGCTCCCCCATCTACCAGCATGAGTGTAGAAGATACTACTTCGCATAAAGTTTCAAGCTGGAATAGTCAAACCTATCAACGCTTGCAACTTGCCTTGAGTCTCGGTTTACGCCGCCAACTTTTTTTGGCTATTTGTGATGACTTGAACTTGCGCAATCGTCTAGCAGCCAAATTGCATGCTGAATTGGGTAAAAGTTCATCCAAAGCGCCAATGGAGGCTCAAGACTACCCCAAATTAGTGAGCCTCAACTTAAATTTGAGGGAACCGCATCCTCTAAGGCAAATTGCTCAATGGTTAGCGCAGCAAAAAAAATCAGGCAATCGTTGCTTAAAACCGGGATTTCAGATTTTGGGTGTAGAGCGCTTGACGGAACAACCTCCAGGAATACAGCAATTGTTCCTCAGGCATTTACAGGCAAGTGAGCGTCATCTGCTGAACCTAGAATCAACACTGTTACTCTGGCTACCGCGACCTTGGTTCTATAATATTCAACAATCCGTACCAAAATTTTGGCAGTCTCACACTGGGTTGTTTGAGTTTGAAGGAGAGCCAACACCACTGCCTCCTGTCGGCTCCCTCAAACCAGAGACTTCCCATACTTCAAAGAAAACTAGTGTTGTTACTGCTCCGTTATCAATCAGTAAAACAGCAACTGTTTCCTTTCAGGAAGACTTGCGGAAGCTGTTGACTGATAAATCAGTCAAGGTAACAAAAAAGGCTTTACCGCTTTTCCTACAGGATGATGAGCAACAAACAACTTATGACGGTAATTCTTTTCCTTTGGTATTTCCCAAGGCAAAGGAACATACTCCACAAACGCCGCCACCCAAGCTTCAGACAGATGTTCAATTACCTGGTAATACTAGTCAAGAATTAGAGGATCTTAAATCTGAAGAACCAGTTGATAATACTCAACTGAGCAAAATAGTACAAAAGTACCAAAATAAAACAGAAGACTCTAACGTACCCTTTGAAGAACAGCTTTCCAACCTGAAACCTGTAACTCAGGATGCATCCTTAGCTGATACCTATCTAGAACTAGGTAATTACTATCGCCACGTAATTGAACAAGGAGACGCTTCAGAGGAAAACCTCATGCTAGCACTCCAAGCTTATGAACAGGCTTTGCAATACTTAGAAGAAGATTCGCCAACAGCTAACGATTCTGTAAAATTAGCTGAGCAGGATAAACCCCTTGCTGATTCAGTAGCAGCAAACACCCCCCTCTCAGACATCCTTAATGATGTAGGCAATCTCTACTGGATGCTCTCCCGTTGTCCCAACAGAAGGCATAATAAAACATTAGACATACCAGAATCTGCCTTCACCATAACTTACCTAGAACAAAGTATTCAGACCTACCAATTGGCATTAGCAAAACTCATTGCTGAAGAGACTCCCAACACCTATGCCATGATTCAGAATAACCTGGGAGCAGCATATGGAGATTTAGCTCGTCATCAAGAGCCAACGGAGAACTTGGAACAGTCCATCCTAGCTTATCAAGAAGCTCTAAACTATCGCCATGAAGAGAGTGATTCGATTAAATATGCTTCCACCCAGAACAATTTAGGTACAGCTTACTGGAATCTCGCTCAACAACAATCACCTGTATCAAATTTACACGGTGCGATCGCAGCTTATACTGAAGCTCTCTCCACCTATGATCTTCAATTGGAGCAACTAGATAGTAACAGTACACTAGATCAAAGCCAAACAGCTCCTAAGAAAGGGACATTATCCCTGAATTGGGCAATGATTCAAAATAACCTGGGTACAGCTTACTGGAATCTCGCTCAGTATGAACAACCTGAAACTTTCCTCAATCAGGCAATCGTTGCTTATCAAGCAGCACTCAAGTACCGGAAACCAGAAGTAACTCCCGCTGCTTGCGCTGCAACACAGAATAACTTGGGTACTGCCTATTGGCACTTAGCCGACCAATTGCCAGACGAATCCGAAGCAAAGGTAGAATATTTAGAGCAATGTATTACAGTTTACAAGAGTGCGATCGCTCTTGCCCAAAAACTTCAGCAAGCAACTCCAGCAATACCAATCAACTTTGATTTAAGCATTACTCACAAAAATCTGGGACTAGCTCACTACCAGCTAGCAACACAGCCGCAGTTTTCCTTAACCAAAGAAACTAAATTAGCTCATTTAGAAGCAGCTTTACAGCAACATTTACAAACTATAGCAACTACTACCGCCGAATCTGATGTTTACCAAAATGCCTTGAATTACATCATCAAAACAATTCGTGCCTTCTACCGCGAAAGTGGTATTACTGGACAAAACGAGGTTTTGTCGAAAGTTCCAGCTAAGCTATTACCAGAAATTTTGCCACACCTGTAATGAGTAATGAATAATGAGTAATGAGTAATGAGTAATGAGTAATGAGTAATGAGTAATGAGCTCCCCAGGAGCGCTTCGGGTCCCCAATTGCAATTGAGAAACACTTTGGGAGCAGTAGGGGCGAAGCATTTAGGCGATAATTAAGCATATATATCCGGTGTATACCTGTCCAAATGCTTCGCCCAAACCCCTTGCGGCTGAGTGTGTTTCTCAAGAGTAATGAATAATGAGTAATGAGCGTCTGACGGCGCAGGGAGCAGGAAGTAGGGGAGCAGGGAGTAGGTAAAATTCGACGTTGAAAAAGAAGATGAGAAACAAGTCAGCTTTCCTTGGAGCCTTCTGCCTTCTGCTCTCTGCCTTCTGCCTTTTTTCAGCAATAGTAATAGGTAATATGAAAAATAATTCGGAAACTTCCGCTCATTTGAACCTCGACAAACATGCGATTAAGATTATGCCTCTAGGGGACTCGATTACTGATGGTTACTTTGTTCCTGGTGGATATCGTATTGAGCTGTGGGATCATCTAACTAACCGCAACTATCATTTTAATTTTGTTGGTTCCCAAAGTAATGGCCCCAATTCATTACCAGATAAAGAACATGAAGGACATTCTGGTTGGCGGATTGACCAAATTCATCAGATGAACAGAATCTGGTTAGCTCAATTTGAGCCAGATATCATTTTGTTGATGATTGGCACTAACGATATAGCTCAAGGTTACGGAGTCCAAAAGGCTTCGGAACGTCTAAGTCAGTTAGTTGATGATATTTTCCAGAAATTACCCCAAGTTCAACTCTTTGTGGCATCAATTCCTCCCATTGGTGAGCCATCTTTAAACCGGCAAGTCATTGAATATAATCAAGCAATTGCCTATCAGGTTGAACAACAACAGGCTCAGGGAACTCGGATATTTTTTGTCGATCTTTACTCAACCATCAGCTTAGAAGATTTACCAGATGGGGTACATCCTAATCAAGAAGGATTTCGTAAAATGGCTCTGGCTTGGGATGAGGCTTTATCAATGGATAATTGATAATTGATAATTGATAATTGATAATTGATAATTGATAATTGGTTAATTTGGTCTAAGACCTTTTCATTTATGAAGAAAAAAAAGAAAATATTTTCCTTAAGTTCAATCCTCTTCTTTCAAGGAGAGGTAATTAGCAATTAGCCATTAGCAATTAGCCATTAGCAATTAGCCATTATCCATTAGCCATTATCCATTGATAAAGCCTCATCCCAAGCCAGAGCCATTTTACGAAATCCTTCTTGATTAGGAT
>JAAHGL010000196.1 GCA_010692635.1 Symploca sp. SIO2C1
TGGTAGTGTTCCTCTAGCTTTAGCTTACAAAGCTAGCAGTACTCTCGATTCTATGATCGGTTATCGCAAGGAACCTTACGCTGATTTGGGTTGGTTCAGTGCTCAGCTAGAAGATCTCCTCACCTGGTTACCCTGTCGGTTAACAGTAATTACCTTAGCACTTTTGTCAGGCAAACCCTGGAAAGTTTGGCATCTGTGCTATCGCGATGGCTCTCAAGATCCTAGCCCTAACTCCGGTTGGAGTGAGTGTGCTTACGCAGCTATTTTGGGCGTTCAATTGGGGGGGACAAACTGGTATGAGGGAGTTGCCAAACACAAACCACTTCTGGGTGACCCAATTAACTTGATTACAATAAGTAAAATAACCCATGCTTTACAACTAACAAGATATTGTTTTTTGATTTGGCTGACAGTTGCGATCGCTCCTTGGGTAATCGTAAAACTAATTGCACTTGCACCTTGATATTTATAGGCCAACGGGAGACAGTAGCAAAGCTAATTGCTATCTTAAAAATATCAATAGAACTAATTAACATTTCCTGGGAGTAATATTGCTCAGTAACCAGTTGATTGGCACAATAAGTACAATTACCTTAATAATCCCCAGAAAAACAATGGAAATACTTGCATATATCCAATTATCTGCTAATTGCGACGAAGCCACCAGCATAGAGACTAACTTTTGTGAGCTGAAATTATTGAAGGGAATCAATTGGAAAAAGCTTGCTAGCTCCCCTTGGATTAGTTTTACTTCCCTGATTCTTGCCATTGCTATTTTGAGTACAGCTGCCAGTGCTATTGCAGCTGATATCATCTATGGTCGAGTCCGCACTGATGGTAAATTTCTTAATGTGCGCTCTAGTCCTAATGGTTTTGTTGTCGGTACATTAGCCAATGGTGATCAGGTGACCCTAACTGGTCGAAATGTTGATGGTTGGTTAGAGCTTACTGATGGCAACTATATCTTAGCTAGGTGGATAGTAAAGGAAGGTTCTGGTGTTGGTAAAGGTGGCAATTCATCCAGTCGTGTAGGTTATGTGAGAACTAAAGGCAGTCCTCTTAATGTTCGCTCCTGTCCTGGTGGTTCTATTGTCAGTAGCTTAACTAATGGAAGTCGAATTAGTTTGACTGGTCGTAGTATTGATGGCTGGTCAGAACTTGCTAATGGAAAGTATGTATCTTCTAAGTACATATCCTATCAGGCATCTACTCGATATAGACCCAAAAATAATGGTAAATCTTCCACCTCATCAGTAAAGGTTCTACGACGGGGTAGTAAAAGTCAAGCTGTAGTTACTCTGCAACAAAACTTGAAAAACAGAGGTATCTACAAAGGTCCAATAACCGGATACTATGGCAAATTAACCGAAGCAGCTGTCATCAAATTTCAGAGAGGGCAGGGAATTACAGTAGATGGGATTACTGGACCTCAGACCTGGAAATTTTTACGAGGAAATTGGC
Source organism: Symploca sp. SIO2C1 (assembly GCA_010692635.1). Lineage (GTDB taxonomy): Bacteria > Cyanobacteriota > Cyanobacteriia > Cyanobacteriales > Coleofasciculaceae > Caldora. The sequence continues at coordinate 1,462 of JAAHGL010000196.1, forward strand.
TATTGGCAAGGAATATTGTTTGATGAGGAGTCAGTCTCAAGTTTTCACAATTTATCCCTCAATAGTGGCCAACTACTCCTGAGCTATACCTCATGCCAAAGGATTAAGTCCTTTTACTTAGCTTACTTTACCCAAGACAAATCCCCGTTAATACTGCTAGACTTAGATCTTTCAGATTAGGTATCGCGCTTTTAAATTTTTCAACATTACCTGACTAGGTAAATTTAGGCTTGAGACAACTATGTTTGCCATTAAGCCAAAATTTGATAGTGGTTTACGCCTACAGCAGTACTCAAACAACAGCTGTAACAGCGACAATATAGTTGTTTGATAATTGCTCTCTCTAAGCCAATGGAATTCTTCAGCTGAGGAGTGTCTCAAATTATGATAAAACACCCCATCAGGATGCATACTCAAATTGTTGAAATTCTCTCAGCGGAAGAATTACGCCGCACTATCACCCGTTTAGCATCTCAGGTGATTGAACAATCTGGGGATTTGTCGAAACTAGTACTAATAGGTATTTATACCAGAGGAGCAACTTTAGCCAGGCAGCTGGGGTATCAAATAGAATTACTAGAGCAAGTTTCGGTACCTGTAGGAGCAATAGATGTTACCTTTTACCGGGATGATTTGGATCAGATTGGTGTTCGGACACCGGCAAAAACCCATATTCCCTGTGATCTTTCTGGCAAGACAGTAGTATTAGTTGATGATGTTATTTATAAAGGGCGTACCATTCGTGCTGCTCTGAATGCAGTGACTGAATATGGTAGACCTCAAGTAATTCGCTTATTGATTCTAGTAGATCGAGGGCATCGTGAATTGCCAATTCGTCCAGATTTTACTGGTAAACAACTACCAACCGCTACAGAAGAACAGGTTAAAGTCTATCTCCAGGATGTTGACGGACGAGATGCTGTAGAGTTAATTAAGGTTCTCACCTCTGAGTCTTGAAGTATAGGATGCCAGAAACTGTTACTGGGTAATTGTTAATTTTGACTATTAAACAGAACACATATCAGCACAAAACTTCATAATTATGAGGCTACTGAAAAGCCTTAAAGTTGATTTTTGACACTCTCCTTGCTAAAGCACCGCTTCCCTAGGAGATTCTTAAGAGATAAAAATCCTCAAAGGGTTAGCCAAAAACCCGCTACTCACTCGCTCACCTGGGAGTCTGTGTATACATTTAGCCAAAATATTGGCACTACCATTAATATCACTTGATACCAAATGCCCCTCTTTAGTCCTATACAATCCACGTTTTACTCTCCTCCCAGAGAATTTTTTCTTTGTGGGATTGTCGGCATTGTAAACTGGGATGGGGTCTCGGTCGTAAAAGCTGGCTTTCGAGGTATAACTTTCCTCTTGCTCTGTGTATTCAATTCCATACCTCAAACAAAGTGCTTGGAGTTTTCTTCTCAGTTGCCAAAAAGGAATCTGAACAAAATTCTGATTATTAGAGCGTCCAATTTCGCTATAAGCAGAATAATACAGCGAAATACATTTTTTGTATAGACTCACAGCAGTTAAAACTGCTCGTGTCGTAGTTCCTCCCCTACTTAAAAGATAGCGGTTTCCCTACTCCCGTATTTTTATCATGAAACCAAAATTTAAGAATATCGTTACCTGGCAACAAGCTGAACTACTAATGCAGCCAGCTTATATTCGTATTCTCGATCAGCTTGGCAAACAGCTTGAAGATCATAGTTGGAAAGCAACTTATAATGATGTGCAGACTCCTATCCCTGGTCATGAGCTGTGCTTGAAAAAAAACGATAATTCCATATGTGTCAATCTCTGGGAGCTTTGTTTCCAAATCTGCTTTCGTAACTACACTCCAACACATAGTGAGCTAGAGAGCCAGGAAGTAGAGATTGACACTAGCCTAATTGATGCAACAGGTGAAGTTGATTGGCAGTGTCTCGACGACAAAGCACAAAAGTTAGTGGCGCAAATGCTGGCAGACTTACCATCTTAGGGAAAATTTAGAATTTAGAATTTAGAATTTAGAATTAATTTTTGCTCTCAGATCTATTCTTGTACAGCAAGGGGGCTTTACAATACTGATGAAATGCTTGATTTAACGAAAATTGCGAGGCAAATTCCTGGTATTAGTCAGCACCTTAAAGTGGAGGCAGTTGCCAGTCGCCAACGTTTAGAACTTGCTCAACAACTGCTAAAAAAGACTAGCTCGCGGCAGGAGGAACTAGTACAGGCTCACCAACAATGGCGCGATCGCTTTAATTTTACAGCAGCAGTACCAGTAGAACCCCTTGAGACTTGCTTTGAGCTGAGTGCTGCTCCAGAAAGCCATACGATTTTTGCCACCGATGGTTCACAAATTTCTCCTTCTCATCACGAAATTGCCTACTGTTATCTGATCAATGTTGGTCGAGTAATGCTGCATTATGGACAAAGTTTGTACCCTTTGTTAGATAGCTTGCCAGAAGTATTTTACCGACCGGAAGACTTGTATGTCTCTCGTCAGTGGGGCATTAGTACAGAAGAGTGGATGGGACACCGGCGTACTGTTTCGGAGGCGTCAATGTTGGCAGAAATGGCTTGCCGTTGGGTTAAACCACCAGGAGCTCACTTTCACATCCCCAATCTGGCAATGGTAGATGGTTCTCTCATCTACTGGTTTCTGGATAAACTCCCAAGAGAGGCACGCGATCGCATTTTACCCCCTATTTTAGCAGCTTGGGAACAATTACGTTCAGTTAATGTACCCCTAGTCGGTTACCTGAGTGCCTCTCGCAGCACTGAGGCTAATAACTTTCTGCGACTGCAAGCTTGTACCCAGCCGAGCCATGATTGCATGACTCATTGTCATAGTATCAAAGACAAATTACCCTGCCAGGTCTTTGATCCTTTGCGAGATCTTCTTTTGTGGGACAATCTGTTAGAACCAGGACAGCGTAGTCCTCTGTTTCGTTCTTCTGTAAAGATTCTTGACTTGTACGAAGACCATCGTATCTACTTTTGTTATGTCCATGTAGGAACAGAAATTGCCCGGATAGAAGTACCAGAATGGGTAGCTCAAAACTCATCTTTGCTCAATCAAACCTTGAGTTTGACCTTAACTCAGGTTAACAAAGGTTATGGTTATCCGGTTGCCTTGGCAGAAGCTCACAATCAGGCAGTTGTCCGAGGGGGGGATCGCACTCGCTTTTTTGCTTTGTTAGAACAACAAATGATTCGTGCCGGTTTAAGAAATGTCGGTATATCCTATAAAGAAGCTCGCAAGCGTGGCAGTATCGGGTGAGAATCTAACTAGGGCTTGCTGAATAAGTCCATTAATTCGGGTTTTGAAGTAATGAGTAATGAGTAATGAGTAATGAGTAATGAGTAATGAGTGAATGACCCCTCTATTAGCTCCCAGATTTTTTCCATTGTGCAAGCTTTTTGAGCCAAAAGGTATAATTTCCTTGCACTTATTTCTCCCAAAAATCCTTGAAACCCAATTCTGGTATAGCTTCCACACTTATACAGCAAGCCCTAATTCTTAATTCCCCACTGGTATAGCTCTTCCAACCTTGCTTTTACAGCTGGAGGTTGGGAAGTAAACGAAATATAAAAACTTCCTGGCTGTGCTGTTTTTTCCAAAACCTTGGCATAGATATCTTCACTGAATTCTGCTGCTGAGTTTTGATTTAATAAATTGAGCTTAATATTACTGGATGGTTTCAGTAGTTCGTTGCCATCTATTTGTTCAGAGCTAACCAAAGCCATCTTAGCTGATAGTTGAACTAAATTTCCCTGGAAACTAGTATTACCAACCTGCTTATCTTCCACAACTTTGTATTGCAGCGGAATTTTTTCCAGTAGGGGTTTGAGTATCTCTTCTTCTTGAGAGAGAAAGAGGTTATATTCTCCACCAATACCTCCTACATCATAAATGGTGATTGGGTGATCAATGCCTTTCGGTTGTACCTGCTTTTGTTGGTTGATTTTCAGGAGTTGTTGAGCCTCTTTGAAAGTTTGCTCAGAAATAAAAATTTGACCACCTGTGGTATAAGATTCGATGCGGAAAGTTAGGTTCACTTGGCTGCCAACTACACCATATTTGGCTCTTTTCTCTGAGCCGATATTTCCTACCACCACTTCCCCTGTGTTAATACCAATACCCATTTCTAGTACTGGCAAACCGTGCTCCTGCATTTTTTGATTGACAGACTCCATTGCCAACTGCATGGCAAGAGCACAAGCAACAGCTCTGACTGCATCATCTTCTCTCGCATTAGGAGCACCAAAGAGGACTAAAATTCCATCTCCCATAAACTCATCAATAGTTCCCTGATACTGAGTAATTACCTCTGCCATCGATTCGAGGTAAATATTGAGGATTTTCACTACCTCTTCGGGAGATAGTCGTTCTGAGGTAGCGGTAAATCCTCTTAAATCCGAAGTGAGGATCGTAATTTCCCGCCTCTCACCACCGAGTGCTAATCCTTCAGGAGTTTCCAACAAATTGGAGACAACTTCATCAGTTAGGTAGCGTCCAAATACCTGGCGAATCAGTTCATTCTTTTGTTTTAACTGAGCTGTGCGCTCTTGAACTTTTTGTTCGAGGGTTCGATACAGTAGAGCATTTTCTAGGGAAATTGCTGCTTGGGAGGCGAGAAGTTTCAGTAGCTTTACTCTTTGAGGAGTAAAAGCACCAGTAGTTAGGTTATTTTCTAGGTAAAGAATACCAATGAGCTTACCTTGATTGATGATCGGTACACACAAAATCGACTTCGACTGATTTTTGCTGATATATGGCTCAGCAGTAAACATGCCTTGACTACAAGCATCACTTAAAACCACATCTAAGTGAGTTCTAGCGACATAATTAACAATTGCTGTTGGTAGATGTTCACTCTTGTCAAGGGGAAGAGATTGCAGCACATTAACTCCATTAGTATGAACTTCTCCAGTAGCCTCAATCATCAACTTACCTTGTTGTGAGAGGATAAGAACTCCTTTTTCTGCTCCTGCATTCTCCATTACCAGTTCTATCAGCTTAGCTAGCAACTTATCCAAGACAATTTCACCAGAAATCGCTTGACTAGCTTTCATTACCGTAGCTAAATCCAGTGCTTTCCCTGAGTTACTATCAGATGTTGAATTAGTAGTTTTAGTATCTTGAGAGTTGATTGTTGCTGCTGCTGATGTTGTCGCTAGCAACTGGGGATAGTTTTTCTCCAAATTTTTGACTTTTGCTGTAGCACCCCAGATGAGATAAGCATAACGAGCATTGAGCATATAGGCAGACGCGATAGTAGTGTTACCTTTAGCCAAATAAAACTTTGCTGCTAGTTCATGCGCCAGCGCTTCTTCATTGATATATTCATTTTCTTTGGCTCGGGCCATAGCACGCTCATAATAGTCTATAGCCTTAGCATCTTGTCCGAGAACCCGACAGCGCTCCGCCTCCACTAGATAAAATTTGTGCCAATGATTCATCGGCGCAGCTTGTGCCAGTTTTCGTAGTTTTTTCTGGTTGGTAACTACTTTTTTGAGCAGACGCTTTTGATTGGAATTTCTCGTTCTGTGGAATACTGCTAGTAAAGCTAAGGAAGAGTAAAAATGGAAGACGGCAACAGTTATCGTTCCCAACCCTCCATCTAAATATTTTTCTGTTATAGTTGCATTTTTTACAGCTTCCTCGTACTCTGCAAACAGATAACACAGAACAAGTTTATTGAAATATACAAGTAAAATTGCTGTGCGATCATTTACCTGTTGATGTAGCGGCAGCATCTTCTGCTCATCATAAGCTTTACCAATTAAACGATAGGGGATGGGGAATTGGGAATTGGGAATTGGGAATTGGGAATTGGGAATTGTTTCTTTATCTCTCCATCTCCCCATTTCCCCAGCTCCCTCATCTCCCCATTTCCCCAGCTCCCCATCCCTATCACCCATCAAATTCAAAACTACCTGTCGCCATATTTGCAGAAAATGAAGAGCGGTTTCTTGCTTGAGTTGACTGATAGCATCACTGTAACTTGCCATTTCTTGTTCAAGCTTACTCAGTTCCTTACCGACAAAATAGGCATGGTAGCAGTAAGCATTGGCAGAAAGGGCAGCAAATTCTAAATCTCCCGTTTCCAGTCCACTAGAGTAAGCAGACTTTAAAGGTTGTAATGTTTCTCTTAGATGTTCCTTGGAATGTTTGATCAGATCATTAACTACCAAGTATATTCTCGCTTTTAGTTCTTTAGTATTAAACTTATCGAGTAAACTAAGAGCCAGTTGACCAAATTGATACCCTCTATTAATATCACCTATAACAGAGCACAGAGTTACCCCATAACCAGTATAACCATAGCTAGACTCAGAAGCATTACCATACTTAAGGGATAAATTGATTTGTTTAAATACAATCAGCGGCACTAGATCTGGAATTGCGACATAGGCAGCAGAGCCAACCATCAAGATAATACGCATTGCTGCTAACTTGTCGGGATCTCTCATTTGGGGTAAATTAATCAAATCTTCAACTCGTTTACCTCTCAAGGTGAACTGTGTCCTGATAAAACCCAGTAGAATTTGCAATTTGTTGGGCTTTTTTGGCAGTTTTATCTCTAACAACTCCAGGACTGATAACGCTGTCTTTATTGCTTCTAGTAGGTGGTTTTGTGCTGTATAAGCTTCAATCTTGACTTCGTAAACTTTTACTTTGTCTAACAGATTTTTCCCGTGGTACAGTACAGTCTGTACCAATTCCTCCATCTGCTTAAAATCACCACAGGAGTAAGCAGTACTAGCTGCATTGACATAAAGTTCTAAGGTCAGGTCATACTCATTTTTCCATCCATCTTGCCCTAAAAGTCCTATACCAATCTTCAAGTAATTCAACGCAGGTTCATAGGCTGCCGATGCCTTAGCTTTATTCCCAGCAATTAGATTTAACTTAGCTAGTTCATCTGGTTTTACCTGACTCTTGATTAGTTCACTACCCAAGTTTAGTTGATTGACAATATCAAAGATTTTCTGTTCTCGCTGCTTATCTGGAGTATTTTGCCACAACAGCTCTCCTACTTGCCAATGAATAGTTTGCCTTTGCTCCTCAGGAATTAGGGAATATGCTGCTTGCTGAATCCTGTCATGGGCAAATTTGTATTCAACAAGGCTTTCGCCTTGTAAGGCAGAGGAAAGGAGGCAGGAGGCAGAAGAAAAAAGTCCTTCCTCCCTTTGCCTTGTAGAGTCTTTTTCAAGAACCTCTATAGGCGGTATTGGTAATGATGGTTTAAAATTCCCATCTGTTAGTGTAAGCTCCTGTGTAGGAGTAGGTGTGGAATCTTTCTGCCCTCTGCCTTCTGCCTTCTGCCTTCTTTTAATCTCAATTAACTTATAAACATCACCAATAGGTACAATTAAACCTTCCGTTACTGCTTCCCACAGTAAAGCTGCTGTCTCCTTTGGTGATTTTTCATTGACAATTGCCAAAGTTTCCAGCTCAAACTGATTACAAATACAAGCGGCTAACTTCAACACCTGTTGAGTCTTTACCGATAACTTCTGAATTTTACTAGTCATCAGTTCAACAACATTATCAGTAAATCCCCGTGCTTGAATTTGCTCTAAGTTCCAATTCCAATTAAATTTATTAATATCAAAATACAACAAACCTTCTTTATGAAGGGATTTCAGAAATTCCTTCATGAAGAAGGGATTGCCGTGAGTTTTGCGTACAACTAATTCTGCTAGTTGCTTGGTTTGCTCAGGAGCTTCCTTGAGAGTATCTGCAATTAACTGATTAACAGCAGTAAGATTTAAAGGTGAGAGAAAAATCTGATTAACACTTACCCCAGTTGTCTGAATTTCTTCTACAGTTAATCTTAAGGGATGAGCACTACCTACTTCACTATCTCGATAAGCTCCAATTAAAAACAGTCCAGTTTCAGAACCACTCATTAGTAGTTGAATCAGTTTCCAAGAAGCGCCATCTGCCCACTGTAAATCATCTAGAAAGATTACTAAAGGATGTTTTGAGTTCGTAAATACTTCAATAAAGTTGTGAAACACCAGATTAAAGCGATTTTGGGATTCAGTCGCTGACAGATCTGGCACTTCTGGTTGTTTCCCGATAATCAGTTCTACTTCTGGAATGACATCAATAATTACCTGAGCGTTACTACCGAGAGCTACCAAAAGTTTCTCTCGCCATAAATCTAGCTGTCTTTCACTTTCGGTTAATAGTTGCTCAACTAACTCTTGGAAAGCTTTAATCATCCCAAAGTAGGGAATATTTCGCTGAAACTGGTCAAATTTACCTGAAATAAAATAACCCCTCTTTTGGGTAATAGGTTTGTAAATTTCCTGCACTAGCACTGATTTACCGATACCAGCATAACCCACCACCAGCATCAGTTCGCTTTGTCCTTTGTTATTTGTTGTTTGTTGTTTGTTGTGTGTATCTGACGAATGGCTAAAATTACCACTGACTCTCTCAAAAGCTGCTAGTAAAGTTTCAATCTCCTGTTCTCTACCATATAATTTTTGAGTAATTTGGAACTTGTCTGAAATATCTTGAGAGCCTAGAGAGAAAGGTTCAACCTTGCCAGTAGCTACTAGTTGCCTTAAACATGCTTCTAAATCAGCCTTTAGTCCCCAAGCACTTTGATATCGCTCCTCAGCATTTTTGGCTAGCAACTTCATCACAATATCCGATAGAACCTGAGGAATTTCTTCCCTTCTGCCTTCTGCCTTCTGCCTTCTGCCTTCCCCTGGTGGTATTGGTTGTTTGGCAATATGAAAGTGAACCAACTCTAGTACATCTGTAGCTTCACAAGGTAATCGATGAGTGAGTAGTTCATAGAAGGTAACACCCAAAGAATAAAAATCGGTGCGATAATCTAGGGAACGGTTCATTCTACCAGTTTGCTCTGGAGAGATATAAGCAAGAGTACCTTCTAAGATATTGGGATTGTTTACAGAAGTATTTTCTTGACTCAATACTGTAGACATACCAAAATCAATGATTTTGAGCTGTCCAGTTTCTGAGTTAACAAGGATATTTGCTGGATTAAGATCTTTGTGAATAATATTGGCAGCATGAATACTGCCTAAGCTATCAGCAATCTGAATAGCAATTCTGAGAAATTCCTCTAAGGGGATTACTCCTTTACCTGCTTTGAGCCGTTCATTCAGGCATTGTCTCAACGATTTTCCGCCAAAGTCCTCAAAAATAATTACCAAAGTATTTTGATATTTTTCTAAGCTATAAGCTTTGACAACACCAGCAAGATTGAGGTTGTGAGTAATCTCATATTCTTGCTGATATTGGCTTAACTGTAATGGTGTGGGATAATCTTGCTTGAGGACTTTGAGGATCACTGGTTGCTCATCCTGCTCTTTAATACCTCGATAGACTAAGGTATTTTCATTTTCAGAGATGGTGCTGAGAATTTGGTAACCAGGAAGGGTAATCATTGTTTTATTTATCTAAGGATATGTGCAATAAGCTACACGGTTTTAAATTGCTCTTTGATATAAGGCGAGAGGGGACTGGGAATAGCTAACAGAGAACAAAAAAGGATTTAAGAGTTTATTTATTCTAAAATACCTAATTTAAAGGCAAAACTGCTTAACTCATAAAAAACTCAGGAATACATCATCTTGAATTAAGCTTGAGGAGAGTTATCGCCAGGGGGGTGAGCGAAAAAAAGGGTGGGGAGCTGGGGGAGCTGGGGGAGCTGAGGGAGAAGAGAGAACTTATAATTTTTGGATACTTAGGGCTTGCTGAATAAGTCTGGAAGCGATGCCAGAGGAGGCTTTCAATCATTTCTTGCCCCAAAAAGTCCAAGGTTTTTGAGCCCATCGATACAATTTCCTTGCACCATCGTAGGGAAACACCCGCTTAAATTCCGAATATGAGGTAAAAGTAAGCAGATTTTTAAGAGCTACTTTCACTTTAATTAATTGCCTCAAAGAGTTGTGCAGCAAGCGATAGTACACTCTTTACTTATTACTTATTACTTATTACTTATTACTTCAAAACCAGAAAATTACGACTTTTTCAGCAAGCCCTACTTAGCTAGGAAATCCCACCCAAAATTTCGTTCACCCTCGCCAGGAGGAGAGGTTAGATTTGCCGATTCCTAGAGCTTAAGCAAAAATCAGTTTCTACTCCAGCTATCTTATTTATCGCCTATTTCTTCAACTTTTATGCAAATTAGGCACAAAGTTAAACCGCAGTTGACGGTAACTAATATCAAGTTCGGTTGAATACTGACACTTCGGTTGCAACAAGGCAGAGGGCTCCAAGGGAAGAAAGAAGGTGACAAGGGAGGAAAACCGTACAAAATGCTGTTCGGTTGTCAAAAATCCCAGATACTGAAAAGCCCCGTTTTTCGTGACAAATCTTCCTTGTCTATTTTCCCACTTTCCTCTTGACTACAGAAAGAGTTGCCAGAGACTTTAAATTTACCGATATAAGAAATTTTTGTCTTATTGTCAGTAATACAGTTGTTTTTTTGTACAACAGTTGATTAATCAATTATTTTAGATCAGTAAAATTACTGAGAAATCTATTTTTATAAATGCTTTATGAAGATTATGATCTGTGGGACTAGCAAATCGAATTGATATTTTTTTACCAATATTATCCGGATCAGTAACTATCGGGTTCGATAATTAATTAAAGTAACTTCAAAAAAAAGGAATAGGTACTCTTGCAGGAGCTCTGTCAACAAAAAAAAATTGCTCTAAGTATTACCTCTGGTAAAAATAAAAAATGCACAACAAAAAATATGACCTTTTCATCTCCTACGTAGATGCTGATTCGGCTTGGGTTGAGGGCTATTTAATAGATGCGTTACAACAAACTGGTGTGCGCTTTCTCACAAAACCTACATTTAGATTTGGTTCGCTTCTGAGCAAAGAATTTGAAAATGGTATTAAGCAAAGTGAACGCACCTTACTAGTAGTCTCTCATGCCTATCTAGCAAATAATCTTCACCAATTTATCACCTTCCTAGCTCAGCACTATGGTCTAGAGCAAGGGATTTGGCCAGTTATTCCTCTCATTAGAGATAAAAATATTAAATTACCACACAGTTTTGACACCCTTGTACCCCTACAAGCAACCGATGAAAAAGAATCGAAAATTGCTGTTAAGCGCTTGTGTGCTCAATTAAAGTATCCGATTCCTGCTCTCTTATCAAAACCGGAATGTCCTTATCCCGGCATGAAACCCTTTCCTGAGGCAAAAAGCAGTCACTTTTTTGGGCGTAATCAAGAAATTGAGCAACTGATACAACGCCTTAGGAGAAGTTCATTTATTACTTTGATTGGGCCCTCAGGAAGTGGGAAATCCTCGTTGGTATTTGCAGGATTGATTCCCGCTCTCAAAGGCAACTGTCTCTTTGGCTCTGAGGAATGGTTAGTGCGCAGTATGCGCCCTGGTAAGGAACCTTTGAGTACCCTAAAGAGTATATTAGGGAGTGAACTAAAGAATTTAACACTGGCAGTAAGAGATACTTTAGCTACTGAGCCTAATGCCCAAAGACTGCTGTTAATAGTAGACCAATTTGAGGAGGTGTTTACCCACACTAAGCAATATGAGGTAAACAAGTTTCAAAAAGTACTACTAGATTTAGTTAAGATTCCTAACTGCTCTGTGATTTTGACTGTAAGAGCAGATTTTTATCCTGATTTGATGGAGTCGTCTCTGTGGGAACAAATTCAATCTCATCGGCTAGAGGTATTACCCCTAAATGAAGCTGACTTGCGGGAAGCTATTGTCAAACCGGCTGAGGATGTTGGTGTATATATAGAAAACAGTTTAGTTGAACGCTTGGTAGCAGATGTAGGGCAATTGTGCGAGTATTAGAATTGGTAGGAAAACCCTTATTTGAGCATTTGCGATCGCTTAGTCTGAGCAGTTACGGCATTGACAATGGCATCCAACGGAGCAAGGTATTTTTACGCTTGGATAATCC
>JAAHGL010000197.1 GCA_010692635.1 Symploca sp. SIO2C1
CTTGTTGATAGAGAGGTTCCGCCTCCTCATACCTCCCTTGTGAATCGTAGAGTGCTGCCAGATTATTGATGCTATTAGTATAAGATTTTATGCTGGTTTACCCTTGATTACACAAGAAAAGATGTTAGGAGCTCTTTGTGTAATTGATTATATCCCTAGGGAGCTTAGCCAGAAACAGATGAAGATGTTGTTGGCTTTGACCCGTCAAGTAATCAATCAACTTGGGCAGCAGCAAAGTCTGTATACTCTCACCCACACCATCTATCAAGACCAGCAAACACAACAAAAACTACAAGAGAGTGAAACTCGTCTAAAGTTACTCAACAGTATATCGACCAAAATCAGTGCAGGAATGTCGGTTGAGCAAGTGATTGAACACACAATTACACAAATCAGCGAACATTTTAAGAGCTTGAGGGTAGTCTATTCAACCATTGATGATCAAAATATCAGTGTGCTTTATTCCCTACAACCTCCAGGCATGCTACCTCTAGCAAAAATAATTCCTATACCTGATCTGCCAGGATTCATTAATCCCTTGCGCAATTATCGACCACTTATTACTAATAATGTAGCTAAGGCTCCTTGGTTGAAACCCTTGAATGAAGTATTTTTGTCTTTTGGTATCGCAGCAATGATTAATGTACCATTGCATCACTCTGACAAATTGGTAGGTTTAATCTGTTGTGACTCTCCCAAACCCCGCCAATGGAGCGAACATGAGATTGTTACTCTCACACAAATAGCAGAATACCTCTCTTTTGCTCTCAAAGAAGCCCATGCACAACAAAAACGCTCTCAAGCGGAAGTCGCATTCCAGCAACAAAACCAACGAGAGCGTCTGTTAAGCAAGATTACTCAACAGATTCGTCGCACCCTTGACTTAGGGAAAATTCTCCATACTACTGTCACAGAAGTCCGGCATTTTTTCCAAGCAGAGCGGGTGGTAGTTTACTGTTATCAGGAGGGAAGAAATGGTCGGGCTCTAGCTCAGTCAGCTCATCCTTCTTGGACTTCATCCTTAAATTTGAGGATGGAGCGAGCCTGGCTTGAGGAAGAGGCAAAATTGTCTCAACAAGGAAATGTTTATATCATTGATGATCTTGAGCAGGTAGAGCTTCCCGTTGAATTCCACCAGTTTTTAGCTCAACAGCAAGTACAAGCCAGTTTAATAATTCCCATCCTGCAAAACAATCAAGTGTTGGGGATAATCGCTATCTATCAATGTTCCCAACCTCGTTCCTGGCAACCTTGGGAAATGGATGTGTCAGAACAACTAGCCACCCAAGTAGCGATCGCTATCCAACAAGCTAAACTCTATCAACAGGTACAACAGCTTAACAGTGATCTTGAGCAGAAAGTGCAAGAACGTACTGCTCAACTCGAACAGGCTTTAGACTTGGAAGCAACTCTTAAGCGAATTACTGATCAAGTTCGCGATAGTTTAGATGAAACTCAGATTTTACAAACAGCAGTGGAGCAATTAGCTTTGGCTTTGGGAGTAGATTGTTGTCGTGCTTTGGTGTACCCTTTCGGCAAAGATAGTTCCACTACTTGTTACGAGCATATCAGCTCTGTTACTACTTCTCCAGCAAGAGTAGAACCCATTACTGAGTTTCCCGAAATTTACCAGCAACTGCTCCAGCAACAGTATTTCCAATGCTGTTTCCTAACTTCCGAAGAAGTACAGCCTCCAGTGGCAATTTTAGTCTGTTCGATTGTTGACGAGCAAGAAGTGTTGGGGGAGTTGAGGTTAATTGCTTCCCCGAACCATTGCTTTCAAGAATTGGAAATTCGTTTAGTGCAGCAGGTAGCTAACCAATGTGTTATCGCTCTCCGCCAAGCTCGCCTCTACCAAGAAGCTCAAGAACAAGCTCAAGAGCTAGAAAGGCTCAATAACCTCAAAGATGATTTCCTTAGTTCTGTATCTCATGAGTTGCGCTCTCCGATGGCTAACATCAAAATGGCACTCACAATGTTGGAAATCAGCTTTAAGCCTCTGAAATTAGGCGATTTGCAGGGAAAAATTAATCACTACTTGCGAATTTTACAGGATGAGTCGAAACGAGAACTCAATCTGATTAATGATTTGTTGGATTTGTCTCGTCTGGAAGCAGGAAGTGAGCCTTTGCAGCTAAGTACAATTAAACTACCATCTTGGCTCCCCGAAATTATGGAACCGTTTGTAGCTCGCGCTCACAATCAAAAACAACTGTTTGACGTAGAGATTCCTGCTCAACTGCCCGTTTTAAAAAGTGACCAAAATGCGTTGGCGCGTATCCTAGGGGAACTGCTTAATAATGCTTGCAAGTATACACCCGCTGGAGAGAAAATTACGGTCTTGGCAAAGGCGACACAGACAATGATGCAATTGCAATTGAGCAATTCTGGGGTGGAGATCTCCAGAAGTGAATTATCTCAAATCTTTGAAAAATTTTACCGCGTTCCCAAGAATGATCCTTGGAAGCATGGTGGCACAGGTTTAGGGTTAGCCCTGGTGAAGAAGTTGGTGGAGCATTTGGGAGGAACTATTAAAGTAGAAAGTTCTCAAGCTCAAATTATCTTTACTGTCCAACTTCCTCTGACTCAGAATTGTTAAATTAAAATTTGCCAAAGAAAAATGGAAGATTTTTTCGTTAATTCAGTATTTTTACTAATATAAGCTCTAGTAATTGAGGGTATTACCCCTCTTGGCAATCAGTTACTTAATAGTGCAAAATGGTCAAATCTAGTAGAGAGGAGACTGTTGAAAAATGTGTAATTTAATCTTAAAAAGCAACATTACGCAGCGCCAGCTACAACAAAAATAAATGGAGTAAATTATGGGTCTAACTAAGTTTCCAGAAGTAAGCGATAAGGTTTCTATACTAAGCCATGTTGGTCCGGCAAATATACCGGTATCTATTGATAAAAGAACTATTGTTAATTTTCAGGAGCACTACTTCAATACTAATCATGGTGAATTTGTCGTTGCAGTTAAAGGGGATATAGAAAAGGCTCAATGGCCACTAGTGCGTATACAATCCGTATGTGTACATGCGCATATTTTTGGCTCACTTTTGTGTGATTGCGCATGGCAGTTGGAAGAATCTAAGCGTTTGATTGCAAATTCATCAGAGGGAATGATCATATTTGCCCTCGATCATCATGGTAAAGGTATCGGATTAATGAATCATTTCCGTATCTACACTGAAGGTCAACAAAAAGGTTATGATCTAGTCATTGAAGCATACGAAAAATTGGGATTTAAAGAAGATTACCGCCATTATGAAGAAGTTGCTGCTATTTTAAGTTGGTTTAATGTAGATAAATTAAATTTATTGACTAACAGTCCACGAAAGTTAAAACTTATTGAATCTTATGGTCTAGAGGTTAAACATTCTTCTCTTGAAGCTCCTCACAATGCTTACAATATAGATGAATTGAGTGTTAAAAAAGATAAACTAGGACATATGATTTCCTCTTCTGTTGAGTCACAGAATCAACATCTCGAAAACAACCTATCAACTTAAAGCAGGATGTTTTTATCAATACTGTTTGTTTATAAGCTGTAAATTACCTCAAAGGTCAGAGGTAATTTACAGCTTATAATCTCTACTCGTGTGGTAGTTCACTACGCTTAGAAAATCCCCAAACAAATATTAGAGCAATAATGGCAATCATTAACCATTCAGGGGGTACTAATTCCGAATTGATTGCCCTTACCAAAAGTCGCAATCCGATTAAAGCAACTGTGATGTAACCTGCATCTTCCAAATAGACGTATTCTTTGAGCCAGCGGA
Organism: Symploca sp. SIO2C1; assembly: GCA_010692635.1. Lineage (GTDB taxonomy): Bacteria > Cyanobacteriota > Cyanobacteriia > Cyanobacteriales > Coleofasciculaceae > Caldora. The sequence continues at coordinate 3,783 of JAAHGL010000197.1, forward strand.
TGAATAACTCTGCCATGAACCGCAGGGTAATAACACCAATTGTACCACCAGCCAAGACTAGCCAAGTTTGGTCAGAAATAGCGATCGCAGTGGTGACGCTATCTAAAGAGAAAGCTAAATCTGTTACCGCAATCATCGGAATTGCTTGCCATAGTGAAGTAAACTTTAGACCATGATGGTGATGTTGTTCATCCTCATCGGAAGTGAAGTACTCGAAGACCAACCATAGAAGATAGGCCGCCCCTAGTAGCTCAAACTGCCAAAACTTAACCACCCAAGTAGCCGTAAGAATTAGGGTAATTCTCAGCACATATGCAGCTGCTAAACCAAAGTTGAGAGCACGGCTCTGGAGTTGCTGATCTTCCATGCCTCGTGCGATTGCAGCTAGAGCGATCGCATTATCTGCAGATAGCACCGCCTCTAATGCTACTAGAATCAATAGCACCAAGGGAGTTTCAATTCCGATATCGAAAGGGGAGTTAAAAACTTGGTCTAGCATTAAAAATCATAAAAAACAGAAAGTGGGTAACAAAAACTAGTGCGTCAGCTGCTAAGATACCCACAAATCAATGTACACCTTAACCAAGATTAACCTGTCGTCAGTAATTTATTACTGTGAGTCACACAGTAATTCATGATTGAGGTTGAATAGCTAAGGATTTATGTTGCATCTTGTTACAAGATGTTTCGCCAGTCGTCAATTTGACGCAAATTAATGGGTAACTACCCTTGAAATTAGGAGATGTTCAACAATGTCTATATCAGATGCCCAAGTTATTGGTGCTCTATTCATAGCCTTGATTCCGGGAATTCTTGCCTTCCGGCTTTCCACGGAACTGTACAAATAGAGTTTCATTGCTAAAGTAAAGTGATAGAGAGCTTATCAAAGGGTCAGCGAGAGACTCAACTAGAGTTTTGAGTGACAAGTTCTTCAGTGGGGGTAACTCCAAAACTTACCTCCCCAACAAAAAGAACTTCTCTCGCTTGTTGATTGGTTGCTTCAGTTTTCCGGATATCACAGCACCCTTGCTGTTAGATTATCTGATCACACCGAAGTACCAACGTCTTTGATAGGCTCTTGATCAATTTAGCCTATGAATCTCCAACCTCTCGGTGCTGGATAACCGCAAGGTATTCTAAAAACACTATGAACGCAATCAGATCCTCTAGACCAAATCTGCAAAATTTAGAACACCGCCGAAAGGTTACTCAGACTAAACGTCTTCATCGGCGTCATGCTCAAGGGGCTATTGTCGGTGAAACTACAGCTAAGTTGGTGGTTAATGTTATGCTTTGTGCTGCTGCATTCACTGGATTGACTAAGCTTTGGCCTTATCATTCGTCACAACAAACTAAGTTGCGAGAAGTTCGAGCAGAAGTAAAGCTAACTGAAAAACGAGTCAAAGATTTGAAAGAGGATTTCAGCCGCTCTTTTGATCCTAAGCAAGCTAAGAGTGTCATGCAAGAGCAGAGCTATCGGGTTGATCCAGCTCAGCGCCAGGTAGTTTGGCAAGAGCCAGGAATAGCAGATGAATATTAGACTCCATGAACTTTTCTCCACAAAGTTTAGTCAGTTCAAGCACTCAGAGGCTTTAGTAACTGATTCATCCAGGTTTCAACTTTCCGGCTCAGACTACTAGCAGAACCAGAGGGTGAGAACCATTGGAGAGCTTTCTGATAGTCGGAGATTGCACAGTTCCAGTCACCACGCAGATGATAAGTGCGACCCCTTTCACCATAGATATGCTCTTCTGGACATCCTAGGATTAAAGCCATGTCAAAGTTTTCTAGTGCTAAGTCGTGGAGTCCCAATTCACGGAAAGTGATGGCTTGATTGATCCAAGTACGAAAATTGCCTGGATTAAGATCAATTGCCTGCTCATAGTCAGCGAGAGCCTCTGAAAGTTTTCCAACAGATGCATAGTAATTAGCGCGATTATTATAGGCACTATCTAGTTGGGGGTTCAGCTCTAGAGCCTTGTTATAATCAGCTAGAGCTTTTTCTGGTTGACCACTTTGGAAATAAATCAATCCGCGGTTGTTGTAGTCAACTGCACGATTGGGGTGTAGGCAAATAAGCTGGGTAAGCAGGGCAATAGCATTTGTATAATCCCCCTGCTTAGCTTTGCGCTGTGCTGAGGCGCGTAGCCTTTGATCTGAGTATTTTTGATTTTTGCCCGGTACTAACTTGAAAAGATGATTAGGTCTTTGCTTCTTACGAGGCATGGGGAGCCACTGTATATTCTGATCTTCTTGCCGATTTACGTTTATAAAAGTATGAGTATTCATGTCTTCCTCAACAGCGCCTGCGACCTATCTAAAATCAACATTAAGGCTTGCAGCACCCCAATTGCGGGCTTTGGTGTGTCACTTGCTTATGCGTCTGGAGATGTCCCACAAACACCTCCTCGAAAAGAACACCTAGTTTTAGATGTTCTTAATGAACTCTACAGTACTGCTTTGCCGCTTTCCTGAAAGATTGGGAAATAAATCAGGAATTACTTCTAAATAAGTAGTCGAGGCTAGTGATTGATGTGTTCCTTTGGCATCTGGCACAAGTATCTAAGGTAAACTACCCCAATTCAAGATACTTCTTTGAGGGGTGGGGCTTTTTCCGCTTTTATATAACTGGTGCAGCGCGGCAGAAGTAATACCAAATCCGCTTTACCAAGGGTCTATTAAAAAAAATCAAAGCCTTTGTCTGGAAAAGATTTGGTGATTTTGATAAGTACCCCACAATAACCGGATTTGGTATAACTAACCAGTTTGAGATCGATAGAATCCTTAATCTATAAGCATTCTAAATTCTAAATTCCGCGCAGCGGTACTAGTGGGTTATTTTTGTCGCGCTGTACTGGGATAAGCAAATTTGAAGTCAGTTTAGAGTTTTGACCTTTGTTACTTGGATACTGCTACAATGCAATCGAAGCTTTTGATTGGTATTGGTTTCTTGCTAGTTAACACTCAATAGTATTATGGCAGTTACAAAGTCTTGGGAACAAGCTCCTGATTTTGCTACCGACAATTACCTAGTGGTTGGTTTAGCTACTTGCTTTCTGAAAGAAGAAGGTGAAGTTCACCAAGTTAAAGTTATAGAACCCATCCCCTCTGCGGCATTAGAAGCAATTCTCAAAGGAGTTCCGACTTCCTATGCTTTAGCTTGTGGGACAACTTTAGGTGAATTGTTCTCTGAGGACTCCTTCCAAAAACCCACTGAGTTTCCCCCAGAAGCTCAGTTTTGTGATGATTTTGCGGAGCGAGCACTTGCAGCAGCACGCACCTATAAAAGTCGCCCAGAGGCTCAATCTCATATTCCCTTGGGTGGGACGCGCAATGATTTCAAGCACTCCACAGAACGCAAGCGAGTACTTAATCAGACACGGGTGATCCGCCGGGAAGACGATGTTAAACAACACGAATATACTCACAAAGTGCTCTAAACCTCTACTGCGATGCTAAAACTTTATGGTGGAGCCCGTAGTCGGGCATCAATTATTCATTGGTATCTCGAAGAACTCGAAGTTCCTTATGAGTTTGTTCTGCTGGATATGCAAGCTGGGGAACATCGGCAACCAGAGTTTCTGGCAATTAATCCCATCGGTAAAGTACCGGCAATTGTAGATGGAGTTTTTCAGCTTTGGGAGTCGGGGGCAATTTTGTTCTACCTAGCTCAAAAGTACGGCAATATGCCTTCATCACCAGAAGCACAAGCAAAAATTAACCAATGGATTCTCTTTGGTAATGCCACTTTGGGACCAGGAATTTTTGTTGAAGCTAGTAGAGAACAGGAGACACCCAGGTTAATGAAGCCACTGAATCAACTTTTTGAACAGCATCCCTTCTTGCTGGGAGATGAGTTCACTGTGGCGGATATTGCAGTTGGCTCGATCTTGGCATATATACCAATGATGCTAAAGCTCGATCTGAGTGAATATCCAGCAGTTTTAGAGTATATTAAACGCCTCTCAGAACGACCTGCTTTTCAAAAAACGATTGGTAGACGGGGTTAATTCATTAACACAAGCTGGGATTCGAGTGTTTTATTCCAATCCCTCTTTAAAGTTAATCCACTCCCACCAGCGATTGAGTGGATAGTAAACTACCGGTGCCCAGAGGCTACTAAGAATTGCAGAAGAAAGGGCGATGCGCTGATGATCAGTCCAAATCTCTGCTAAAGTGCGATCGCCTATAAAACTATACTGAATTGCGGTTACTGTTTCGCCAACTACCCCCATACCAAAAACAATTAAGGCTACTGAAATAAAATCTTCTTGAATATACCGCTGTTTTTGAATTCGAGCAGTTACAATCCCTACAATCGCAAGACTTAACACATGGGTAGGATGAGGTGAAGTCATGCCATCTTGAATCAGTCCCAGTGCCAAAGCTGCTAACACCCCCTGAAATGCTGTGCGCTTAACACTCCAAGCAACAACCCAAATCAACAACCAGTTTGGAGTAATTCCTAACAATTCCATCCCTGGTAAACGTGCTGGTAAGACCATCAAACAAATGATAACTGAGCCAATAGTCACTAGCCAGTTGATAATTTGACGAGTCCAAGGTGAATACTGAGAGGCCTTATTCATTGGTTAAAAGATTTAGCTAGACAAGAAGGCAGAAGGCAGAAGGTAAGAAAGCTTACTGTACAAGCTTTTTAACCTTTTTTAACTGGTCACTTATTTCCGCCGTGCGGCACTAGGGATGATCCTACTCAGGATAGGTAACTAACCACTCTAAGTAACTAATTGGTGCCGTCAACTCGATAATTGCTTCTGGAGCAGGACTTTTTTCGAGATTGACAGATTCTACACGTCCTAATGGCAAACCAGACGGAAACAGTTGACTGACGGATGAAGTGGACACAACATCTCCACTACGGACATCTGGTACTTTATCAAAAAACTGCATTACAGCACGATTAGACCCTTGTCCTCGAATGAAGCCCATGCTGCGACTACGGCTGACTACAGCACCGACTCTACTAGTAGGATCACTGATTAGCAAAACGCGGCTGCTATTCGGCGTCACACTAACAACTCGACCCACTAAACCTCCATGTCCCATGACGATAAAGCCGACCTTGATACCATCTTTACCACCTCGACCTAGAGTTACTTGTTGCCACCAGTGATCAGCGCTACGTCCAACAATGGGAGCAACAATTCCTTTCTTTTTCTGAGTTTCTACATAACCCAATAACTCTTTTAACTTCTGATTTTGGCTTTCAAGTTCGACTAACTGCTCTTGCAGTTCTAGAACACGAGCGTTTGTAAGCAGCTCCTCTGGAGTCGAACCCAATTGAAAAGGACGGGAGAGTAGCTGATAAGACTCCAATATTACTGCCCCTTGAGTTTGACGCAATAACCAGGCTGCACTTAGAGTTAGTCCTCCCAGTACAATTGCTACTCCATTTCGTCCCCACCAACGACGTAGTATATACATAATTTTTTGTTTATCAACGGTCAGCTTTTAGCTGACTTGTGGCTGACAATAATTTATTAATATCAATAATTTGATTCATTTAGTTAAAAAAATACTCCCTAAGGCTGGATCTCCCTAAAACTCGCTATTTAATAACTGAGCTTCTGACATTGAAAATTGGGGATTTTGGAATTTTGAATGCTTAAGGATTTACAGGTAAATAACCTACCCAATAAGTTGAAAAAGCTTAGCAATATCCTCACTTGTATGGGATTGTATTTGTACTTAAACCTCTAATCCTGACAATTTATTGATAGGATTAGTTCCCTTATAAGTCATCCAAAATCCCTTGATAACTATATGGTGCGAGAACGACCACTAAACACACGCTCTAATTGTTTGAAGTTCTCCAGAACTCGACCAGTTCCCAAAACAACGCAGCTTAGAGGGTCGGCTGCTACATGAGTCACAATCCCTGTTTCATGACTTATTAGAGTATCCAAACCTTGCAATAAGGCACCTCCACCTGCCAACATAATGCCTCTATCAATAATATCTGCTGCTAGCTCTGGTGGTGTTCTCTCCAAAGTTCGCTTAACTGCATCAACAATCACTGATAATGGTTCTGACATACTTTCACGGATTTCTGGTCCTTTAATTGTGACAGTTCGTGGCAAACCAGAAAGCAGGTGTAAGCCGCGTACTTCTAAGTTAGTGTCATCATCATCATGAGTTGGATAAGCTGAACCGATCCGAATTTTGATTTCTTCAGCAGTACGCTCTCCAATGACCAGGTTATGGACTTTTTTCATGTACTGAGTGATAGATTCGCTCAGCTCATCCCCAGCAATACGCACAGATTCACTCAGAACCGTACCCTGTAAACTGAGTACTGCGACTTCTGTAGTTCCACCACCAATATCAATAATCATGTTGCCTGTTGGCTCTGCCACTGGCAGCCCAGCACCAATAGCTGCGGCAACTGGCTCGTCAATAAGGTAAACATCTCGGGCACCAGCTTGAGATGCTGCCTCCATTACTGCTCGTCGTTCAACACCAGTAACACCACTGGGAATGCCAATCACAATCCGAGGTGAAACCAGAGTTCTGCCTTCATGTACCTGCCGGATAAAGTGCTTAAGCATCAGTTCGGCAGTGTCGAAGTCGGCAATCACACCATCGCGGAGGGGACGCAGGGCAACCACATTACCTGGGGTTCTACCCAACATTTTTTTGGCATCCTCCCCCACCGCTAGTGGTTCGTTTTTGTCTTGATCCATAGCGACAACGGAAGGTTCTTGGAGAACAATTCCTTTGCCAGACACATATACTAAAGTATTAGCAGTGCCTAGATCTATACCCATGTCCCGTGAAAGGGAAAAGCGATTTAATAGACCCACTAGTTTTTACGCCCCCAAAGTCAAATGCTGCTGTGTATGATGGAAATTTACTTGAACTGTAACCGAGGTGGATTTTATTACGTTTTTTATGGTTCGTCTAGTGAACTAGAGTAATTCATTATCATAATTGTGCAACAACTCAGCTGAAATTATAGTTCGGGCGATACAACCTATCATCCGGAAAAATTTTACCTGTAGCACTGATAGTAAATTGCCTCAGGGATTGGCTGCCCAGGAAATAGTCCTGATTGTCTCATACTTGGTCAATTCGCTAAAGTAGATCTAGTAATCAATACTTATGTACTAACTAGCATCATGAGTCTTAATGTAGTTAATCTTGTCGGTCGCGTAGGCATGGATCCAGATGTCAAGTATTTCGGTGCGATTCGTTGAGTGAGAAACCAGTCTCCTTAGATTGGGTGTCACTCGCAAGGATAAGTAAAATTACTTACTGAACCTTGACAACTTAGCTCCTGAGAGGGTGAGATATTAAGGAAAGTTAAGGAAAAACTCATTCTTAACAAAATATTTAGCATCAATTCCCTTCTCCCAGATGCAAGGAGATGCAATTCCCCCACTGGAACGACTGATTATCAATCTGGTGAAGCGGGGAATAACGGAGGTAATCCTGAACCTGGCGGGAAATCCCTTCTAGCAGAGACTGGCATGAGTAAGTTCATCTGAACCTATGTCTGAACCATCGTAATTGACAACAGCCTACACAGGTTATTGGCTGAGCCAAAAGGCAAGGATAAGGGCTAGGCAACTCGAAGTTTGACCTAGATGCATCCCCAAAGAAACCCGGTGGATAATAGGACTCTAAACCAGTCGCAAAGCAGGAGCTAGGAACGAAGTAACCCTTCATTACCTCTTGAAAAGGTCGATATTCAAGAAGGTAATCAGCCGGATGGTAATGAAGGGGGAGATTGATTCAGAAGCAAACGCCTTTAGGAAAGCTAAAGGATATGCTGACGGAATCACGGTGATTTGGAGATAAAAGATTTAGTAGAGGTATATAAGTCATGAACACGGTAGAAAAACCGATGTATGGATGGGAGACAATAAACTGGGCAAAAGCACAGCGCTATGTCTTTAAGCTTCAAAAAAGAATTTATCGAGCCTCACAACGTGGTGACGTTAGGGCAGTCCGCAAGTTACAAAGGCTGTTGACCCAATCTTGGTATTCCAAAATTACTGCGGTCAGAAATGTAACTCAAGATAATCAGGGTAAAAACACTCCTGGAGTAGACGGTGTATCGCGCCTTCGCAATCACCAAAAAGTTAAATTGGCACAAAAGCTTAAATTTAACGACAAATCCCAACCAACCAAAAGGGTTTGGATACCTAAACCAGGAAAAGAGGAAAAAAGACCCCTTGGGATACCAACAATAGAAGAAAGAGCAAAACAAGCCCTGATGAAACTGGCACTAGAACCAGAATGGGAAGCCAAATTTGAGCCAAATTCCTACGGTTTTAGACCAGGTCGGTCAGCTCACGATGCGATAGCAGCAATCTTTAATGGCATCTGCCAGCAATCCAAATACGTGCTAGATGCTGATATCGAAAAGTGTTTTGACAGAATCAATCACTCCAAATTGCTAGATAAACTCCAAACCTCACCCACATTCAGGAAGCAAGTCAAAGCTTGGCTGAAGTCCGGGATAATGGATGGTGAAAGACTATTTTCCACAGATAAAGGAACTCTTCAAGGTGGAGTAATTTCTCCCCTGTTGGCTAACATAGCCCTACATGGAATGGAGAATATCTTGGAGAAAAGGTTTTCTAGGAGAGTCGGTAAAAATAGTCAGAAACGAAAAATAAGTTTCGTCAGATATGCCGACGATTTTGTCCTCATGGATGAAAGTCTAGAAATAGTCCTAGAGGCGAAAACAGTAATCGAAGAGTGGTTGGCAGAAATAGGGTTAGCCCTTAAAGCCAGCAAAACCCGAATCACTCATACATTTGAGAGATATGAGGGAGAGTCTGGATTTGATTTTCTAGGGTTCAACATTCGACAGTACCCATGTAGCGATAAGCAAAGCGGGTCAGTCGGAGGAACTGAGAGAAAAAGAGGGCATAAAACGCTCATAAAACCCAGTAAAGAAGACATCCAAAGGCATCTAAATAAGATAGACTGTCTAATACAAAATAACACTGCATCTACCCAAGAACAGTTAATAAATGCCTTAAACCCGGTTATACGGGGATGGGCAGCATACTACTCAACTGTAGCTAGTGCTAAAACTTTCAGCAAGATAGACAGTGTAATCTTCCAGAAGTTATTCGGATGGGCTAAAAGAAGGAAGTCACGAAATCAGAACAATACTGATGTAGTGTCCAATTACTGGGGGGTCAACAGAGGATTAGGCTGGAAATTCATCACCCAGGATAATAAATACTTCTTAGGAAAACATCAGGATGTTAAAATTAAGCGTCATATAAAAATTAAAGGGACGAAAAGCCCATATGACGGTAATTTAAATTACTGGGGGCAAAGACTAAGCCGACATCCAATGCTACGAAACGTAGTAGCAAAACTTCTAAAAAAGCAAGAAGGAACATGTAACAAATGCGGTTTAAAATTTACCAGCGAAGATTTGTTAGAAGTACATCACATTGACAGAGATAGGTCTAACAACAAAACTAAGAATCTCGTATTGGTACATAGGCACTGTCATGACGTTATACACTCATCAAGAGGTACTGTAAAAGCCAAATCATTGAGGAGCTGAATGAGGTGAAAGTCTCACGTTCAGTTCTGAAGGAGAGGTAGAGATGGTGACATTTTTAT
>JAAHGL010000198.1 GCA_010692635.1 Symploca sp. SIO2C1
CACCCGCTTAAATTCGGAATATGAGGTAAAAGTAAGCAGATTTTTAAGAGCTACTTTCACTTCAATTAATTGCCTCAAAGAGTTGTGCAGCAAGCGATAGTACACTCTTTACTTATTACTTATTACTTATTACTTCAAAACCAGAAAATTACGACTTTTTCAGCAAACCCTCATTACTCATTACTCATTATTCAAAAAAGCTCTCCCACACCTTTTGAGAGTTCACCCCCCAGCATCTAGGGGCAAAATTTTTTCATTTGGACTGCCTCCTGCCTTGTTTCACCAAGCCCTAAATAACGAATTTAGTCAAGGTAGTAGGTTGGGTGGAACGTAGTGAAACCCAACACTAACTATGGGTTCGTTACACAAAATTGTTGGGTTACGCTATCGCTAACCCAACCTACTACCTTGACAGTGCCTCATATAATTCCGCATTTTCTTGTTGCAGTTCTTTGATTTTAGTTTGGAGTCTCAGTATTTCATCGGGGGCAAAGCATTTGACTGTAGCAGCGTCTTTGGAAGAAAAATTCTTCTGTATTCCAAATATTGATAAACCTGCCTCAATTAAAGTTCAGGCTATAAGAAAATGCGATCGCTTACAACACTAATTAAGTACCTTATATCATCGAGTTGGGACGAAATCATGCTATCATGATAAGCTAAACTTTTACTCTTCCCGCTCGCCCTTTTACTGTTGGCAGCTCAACGGTGGGAGCCTGGAGGCGATGTATGGGACTATGACAATGACTTTGAGTATGATGGGCAGGGTCGAGTTACCGCTGAGTATTACGGATTATTTACTGACAGGTTTCCCCTTCGCCAATGGCGCGTGTATAGAATGAAGAATATACAGCGTTTTTCATTTAGATGAGGTACAAAGAGCCTGGTTTTTGGAAATGGGGAATGGGGAATAGGATCTGTACCTCACGGATGCGAGAACTGCTATAGAATCACTTACTCATTCTTAATTCTTAATTCTTATATGAACCTTGACCCCCTTATCAAGGCAATTACCACAATTGCAGGTTCTGCTACTCCTTTAGTTAAAAATAAGCTGGAGCGTCACGAACTTGTTATTAAAATTATCCAAAAGTTTAAGCTTAATCCTGACCATCCTCCTGCTGATTTTACTGGGGTTTATCAATATGCTCTGGTTGAATATGGTATAGGTAAGCCGGAGCCGGTTCTAGAACTATTCCGGCAAAAGGAAATTCAACAGGCTCTGCGCCAAGCTTTAGATAAAAATAAGTTTGCCTTGCTCCTCCAAGAAGCGGATCAATTTCTCGACTGGCACTGCTTGGGGGATACAATTCGGGAGTTGGAGATTGATCCGCGTCGGGAATTTTACGAGTTTGTTGCAGTGTTTGTGGAAGTAGCTAAGCGCACCCGCACTCCGGCGGAAGTGTTGACTAATCAGCGGTTGGGTAAGCTTCACCAAAGCCTTAGTCAGCTGCAACAACGTTTGGATAGACTGCCTACGGCTGAGGGGATTCGCACAGAAATTGCTCAGCTATTGCAACAGAATTATCCGGCACTCCAGGCAGCTGAGTCAGCGACGGAACAATCCTGTCGCGCCTTGGTGTTAGCTCAGCAGTTGCGTGGCTGGTTTGAAACCTTAGGCTATGATTTTGAGCCTTATCAAGTCTGGGAAGAGGATTATTTTGAGCAAATTATCAATATTCCCGCCCGTAGGGGATTTGATCGGATTTTAGTCAGGGGTATTGCTGGAGAAGCACAGTTAGCGGATGTGGTGGCTCTAGGGCAGTCGGTGGAGGAGCAGCAAACCGATGAAGGCTGGCTGGTTACCGCCCGTCGCCTCAGTCGCTCTGCCAGGGATGAGGTGGAAAAGCGGGAAAATCGCCATCTGTTTTGCTATACCTTTGATGAATTGCTAGATGAAACCGCTGATTTTAGTAACTATATTACTTGGTTGCAGGCAGAGGTTAAGGGTAGAGGTATTGATCAAATCTATGTTCCTCTTGCTTGCACCAAAGAAGAATTTGACCCGGTGAGCAAGCAAAGGGTGGCAGTTAGTCGTTATGATCAGCGGGATGGTTGGATTGATGGCTATGTTGACTTGTGGTTAGATGATCCAGCTAAGGAGCATCTCTCAGTTTTAGGAGAATTTGGTACAGGTAAAACCTGGTTTGCTTTTCACTATGCATGGACTGCTCTCCAACGCTATCTCCAAGCTAAGCAGCGGGGTATTCAACGTCCCCGTTTACCCCTAGTTATTACATTGCGGGACTACAGTAAAGCTCTTAATGTGGAGAATGTTCTGGCAGGCTTCTTTTTTAGTAAGCATAACATCCGCATTAATAGCGAAGTTTTTAACCAACTCAATCGTATGGGCAAGCTGTTGCTTATTTTTGATGGGTTTGATGAGATGGCGGCAAAAGTTGATCGTCAGCAGATGATTAACAACTTTTGGGAGTTGGCAAAGGTGTTAGTGCCGGAAGGCAAGGTGATTCTTACCTGTCGCACGGAACATTTCCCGGAGGCGAAGGAAGGAAGAGCCTTGCTAAATGCGGAGTTGCAGGCATCTACAGTTGCCTTGACGGGGGAAACACCCCAGTTTGAGGTGCTGGAGTTGGCGAAGTTTGATGATGAGCAAATCCGGCAGGTGTTGTCATTTCAGGCAGATGAGTCAACGGTTGAGAAGGTGATGGGTAATCCCCAACTGTTGGATTTAGCCTGCCGTCCGGTGATGACAGAATTAATTCTAGAGGCATTGCCGGAGATTGAGCAAGGTAAGCCAGTGGATTTATCCAGGGTTTACCTCTATGCAGTGCGACGCAAGATGGAGAGGGATATTACCGCGGAGAGGACTTTTACTTCGCTAGCGGATAAGCTCTACTTCTTGTGTGAGTTATCTTGGGAAATGCTCTCTACAGATGAGATGAGCCTCAATTATCGCCTATTTCCCGATCGCCTGCGTCGTTTGTTTGGTTCAGTGGTGCAACAGGAGAAGGACTTAGACCACTGGCATTATGACATGATGGGACAATCGATGCTGGTTCGTAATGCTGAGGGAGATTATACTCCAGCCCATCGATCGCTTTTGGAGTTTTTTGTCGCCTATAAGTTTGCAGCGGAGTTAGGGGTGTTAGCAGCTGATTTTACCGAGTTGGCACAGGCACAGTCAGGTTTGGATGGCAGTGCAGCACCTCAGAATTATACTTGGTCTGACTATTTCCAGCGTGAAGTAGATGAGAATGGAGAAGTAATTGCGATCGCACCTTTGAAGGGATTTGTTAGTGAATCGTTGGTGCAGCTTCGCCAGACTGTGGGAAAAGGGTTATTGACAAAGGCAGTGCTGGATTTGATTGTACCAATGTTACCCCCCCAGCCCCCCTTAGTAAGGGGGGAGCAAGAGAATTCTCCTTTAGTAAAGGAAAAGCAAGAATATCCTTTGTTGGAAATTCTGGAGGCGACAAGGGGTAAAACGGAGGATGAGGTTGGTTATGTTGGAGGGAATACGGCGACGCTGTTGGTGAAGGTTGATCAAAATGCGATCGCAAGTATAAATCTCTCCCGTGCTGTGATTAAAGGGGCTGATTTTTCTAATGCTAGCCTGTGCAATGTAAATTTTGCTGAGGCAAATCTGGCTGATTGTGTTTTTACTCAAACCTTCGGTACTGTTTATTCCGTAGCATTTAGTCCGAATGGAAAATTTTTAGCTACAGGTCATGTTCTTGGTGAAATTTGCCTCTGGCGTATTGCCGATAGTAAGCAAATTTTAATCAACAAGGAGCATACCTATTCAATAAAGTCACTCGTTTTTAGTCCTGATGGTCAAACTCTGGCTAGTGGTAGTGGAGACGGTATCCTAAAGCTTTGGGATATTAACACAGGTCAATGCTTGAATACTTTGCCGAGACACCCTTATTCAATAAGGTCAATTGCTCTGAGTTCTGATGGTCAAACTCTGGCTAGTGGTAGTGATGACAGTACCGTGAAGCTTTGGAATATTAACACAGGTCAATGTTTGAATACTTTGCAAGGACACACTAATTCAGTAAAATCAGTCGCTTTTTGTTGTGATGGTCAAATTTTGGCTAGTGGTAGCGGAGATCATACTATAAAGCTTTGGGATATTTATACAGGTCAATGTCTGAATACTTTGCGAGGACACAACAATTGGATAGACTCAATCGCTTTTAGTCCCGATAGCCAAACTTTAGTCAGTGGCAGTAGAGATCTAACTCTGAAACTCTGGGATATTTACACAGGTAACTGCTTGAATACTTTCCAGGGTCACACCAATTGGGTAAAATCAGTCGCTTTTAGTCCTGATGGTCAAACTGTAGTTAGTGGCAGTGGAGACCAAACTCTAAAACTTTGGGATATTCAAACAGGTAATTGCTTGAATACTTTCCAGGGTCACACCAATTGGGTAAGAGCAGTCACTTTTTGTTCTGACGGTCAAACTATTGCTAGTGGTAGTGAAGACCATACCGTGAAACTTTGGAGTGCTCACACAGGTCAATGTCTAAATACTTTGCAAGGACATACTAATTGGATACAGTCAATTGCCTTTAGTCCCGATGGTCGAACTATTGCTAGTAATAGCGAAAACTATACCGCAAAGCTTTGGAATATTCACACTGGTCAATGCCTTAAGACTTTACGGGGACACACTCATTGGGTAAATTCAGTTGCTTTTAGTCCTGATGGTAAAATCCTAGCTACCGGTAGCATTGACAGTAAAGTAAGACTCTGGGATGCCAGCACGGGTCAATGCTTAAAAATTTTGCAAGAGCATACCCTTTGGGTAATGACAGTCGCTTTCAGTCCTGATGGTAAAGTTCTGGCTAGTGGTAGTGGAGACCAAACCTTAAAGCTCTGGGATATTCACACAGGTAAATGCTTAAATACTCTGCATGGTCATACCAATACAATACGCTCGATTGCCTTTGGGTCTGATGCTCAAACTCTTATCAGTGGCAGTGATGACCATACTGTAAAGCTTTGGGATATTGATACAGCTAACTGTTTGAATACTTTGCAGGAACATACTTATCCAGTACGAACAATTGCTTTTAGTTCTGATGGTAATACTCTTGCCAGTAGTGGTATTGACCGAACCCTGAAACTCTGGAATGTTCAAACAGGCAAATGCTTGCGCACCTTGCAGGGACATACTAAGGCAATATTTTCAGTCACTTTCAGTCCCGATAGTCTGACTCTCGTCAGCGGCAGCGATGATCATACTATCAGGCTCTGGGATACTCGTAATGGTCAATGCCAAAACATTCTTCAGGGACACACCAATTCAGTAAGATCAGTTGCCTTTAGTCCAGATGGTCAAATGCTTGCCAGTGGTAGTCGTGATGGGACAATTAAATTTTGGGATATCCAGACAGGTGAGTGTCTCAAAACTCTGAGAAGTCCTAGACCTTATGAAGGCATGAAGATTACAGATGTTAAGGGTGTAACGGCAGCGGAGAAAGCCTCACTCAAAGCATTAGGAGCAGTCGATTAGAAGTCCGACTTCTGAAATCCGGGAATACCAATTATAGAACCATGTAGGGGCGGGTTCGCCCAAAAATTTGCTTACTAGGCGAAAATTTAGCTAAACCCGCCCCGGCAGCGTAACCTAACATCAACCGGGGCGGGTTTAGAATATTGACTTGTCCATTTGCTTGATAATTGGCGAACCCGCCCCTACGGGAGCTTGTTGTTAACGATCATTATTACCGGATATGCGATCGCAATTGTGCGAGTAAATACCCAACCATGTAGGGGCGGGTTCACCAAAGACTTGCCAACTCAACGACAATTTAGCTAAACCCGCCCCGGCAGCGTAACCTAACATCAACCGGGGCGGGTTTAGAATATTGACTTGTCCATTTGCTTGATAATTGGCGAACCCGCCCCTACGGGAGCTTGTTGTTAACGATCGTTATTATCGGGTAAGCGATCGCAATTGTGGGAGTAAATACCCAACCATGTAGGGGCGGGTTCACCAAAGACTTGCCAACTCAACGACAATTTAGCTAAACCCGCCCCGGCAGCGTAACCTAACATCAGCCGGGGCGGGTTTAGAATATTGACAGGTCAATGTGCTTGACGATTGGTGAACCCGCCCCTACAGGATTTTGTTGTTTAGGAATCAGAAAACAGCCTCAAGCAAGGAGTTGAAATATGACTGAAATTCAAACAAGTCAAGCAGTAAATATCCAACTCGTTGAGTCTCTGCTGCAAGCTATTCGCTCTCTATCACCCGCAGAACAAGCTTTGCTAGAAGAAAAATTATTTAGTGACATTCCTAGTCCTTCAACCCTTGAACTAATGCATCTTGCTGATCAAGGTGGAGCTTTTAACTTTTGGCATGATGAGCCAGATTTATACACCATTGAAGATGGAGAACCGATTGAGTGGCAATAAAAAAAGGAGATATTGTTCTGGTTAATTTTCCATTTACTGACCTTAGCCAAACCAAATTACGCCCTGCTTTAGTACTGTGGTTAAGTACAACAGGCAATGATGCTACTCTCTGTGCAATCACTTCTCAAAACATTAGCAGTGTCAATCCGGAAGAATTTGTTCTTGACGCTTCAGATGCAGAATTTACAAGCACAGGATTACGGGTTTCGTCTAAAGTGATAGTAACTCGAATTGCTACCCTGAATTACAGGCTAATTGTTAGAAAATTGGGCAAATTGGGAACTAAGCACATGCAAGTGCTAAATACAACCATGATACAAGCATTTCAATTGACTTGATAAAGGAAGGGCATGAAGATCACTGATATTAAGGGTATAACGGCAGCAGAGAAAGGCACACTCAAAGCATTAGGAGCAGTCGATTAGAAGTCGGACTTCTTCAAGAAGTCCGACTTCTGGTGCTAGTTGGGCTTCTGAAATCTGGGAATACCAAATATAGAACCATGTAGGGGCGGGTTCACCAAAGACTTGCCAACTCAACGACAATTTAGCTAAACCCGCCCCGGCAGCGTAACCCAACCTCAACCGGGGCGGGTTTAGAATATTGACTTGTCACTGTGTTTGATGCTTGGCGAACCCGCCCCTACGGGATTTTGTTGTTAGTGATCGTTATTATCGGGTAAGCGATCGCAATTGTGGGAGTAAATACCCAACCATGTAGGGGCGGGTTCACCAAACAATTTGCTACTCAACGACAATTTAGCTAAACCCGCCCCGGCAGCGTAACCCAACCTCAACCGGGGCGGGTTTAGAATATTGACTTGTCAATGTGCTTGACGATTGGTGAACCCACCCCTACAGGATTTTGTTGTTAATGATCGTTATTATCGGGTAAGCGATCGCAATTGTGGGAGTAAATACCCAACCATGTAGGGGCGGGTTCACCAAACAATTTGCTACTCAACGACAATTTAGCTAAACCCGCCCCGGCAGCGTAACCCAACCTCAACCGGGGCGGGTTTAGAATATTGACTTGTCAATGTGCTTGACGATTGGCGAACCCGGCTCTACGGGATTTTGTTGTTAGTGATCGTTATTATCGGGTAAGCGATCGCAATTGTGGGAGTAAATACCCAACCATGTAGGGGCGGGTTCACCAAAGACTTGCCAACTCAACGACAATTTAGCTAAACCGGCCCGGCAGCGTAACCCAACCTCAACCGGGACGGGTTTAGAATATTGACTTGTCAATGTGTTTGATGATTGGTGAACCCGCCCCTACGGGATTTTGTTGTTTTGAGTGGTAATAAAAGTCGATTAGAAGTCGGACTTCTTAAAGAAGTCCGACTTCTGGGGCTAGTTGCGATCGCCTACGACTTAGTCAAAAGTTCGGACTTCTGGAGCTAAGTGCGATACCATGAGCACTCCGTAAAAATACTTAACGTTAGCGAAGCGGCGCATTAGCGGGGGTAAAGGGGTTTTGCTGCTTGTGATCTGAAAAATACCAAAACTCTGTCTTGTTAAAGTCGTAAGAGTAGGAGTATCAACAAAAAAAGCGATCGCTTTATGAATAGCCTCGAGGAACAGCTGCGTCAACTGGTAGAAAAAGCCTGTAGCTATCCACCAGGAAATCCCCAGCGGCGGAAAAATTTAACCAAGATTATTCGCTTAATCCGCAAAAAGCTGTGGTACGAATATACCCCTTACTATCAAGACGCCTTGCAACAGACTTGGGTCTATTTCTGCCAGAATATCTGCGAGGGTAAAGATAACACTGGTAAAGCCTACAACCCCGAACGTGCTACTATTGTCACTTGGCTCAATTACTACCTGAAACGACGTCTCCAAGATTTCCGTATAGAAACACACAAGGAGCGAGACAAAACAGTTAAAGCGCAGGTAGATAGTTTTGGGAACGCCAATCAAACAATGGACTTGGTGGAAAATATAGCAGCTGAGCCTGAAGTTCCTCCTTTATTAGAACAGCTGTATCAATGGGTGCAAAAGGATCCTGATGGTGAATTAAGTCGGATTAAACTCAAGGGTTCTCCAGTGACAGCACAAATTTTAATCAAGCGGCGCTTACCTCCAGAAGAGTCTTGGAAAGACCTGGCAGCGGAATTTGGGCTCCCTATTTCTACCTTAAGCAGTTTTTATCAAAGAAAATGTTTGCCCATTTTGCGTAAATTTGGCGAGTCGGAGGGATATCTATAGTAAGAGTTTCCAACCAGAACACTCTTCAGACAACCGTAATTGGTTCAGCATTAGGAATCATTGAACAACAAGGGCAAAACCATGACTTACAACAGCTACGACATACAAGATTTTGCTTTAACATTGCCGATTACCCAAGAGGCACGTCAGACAGCAGAACAGTTTGCTCGCGAGCAACTCACCCCCGAAAAAGCTGAGCAAGTCCGGTTAAATACCCTAGCGGTGTCTGTCGTCAATAACTACTTCCAGATGATGGATGTTCCCACTAATCTAGAACTCAGCGATAGCTGGAATCCAGTAATGCGCATGTTCAGCAATGTGGCTGACTTGGAAGTAATGGGAGTAGGTCGTTTAGAGTGTCGCCCTGTTTTAGCCAATGAGTCAAGCTGCTACATTCCCCCAGAAGTTTGGGAAGAGCGCATCGGCTATGTTGTAGTTCAGATAGATGAGTCTTCCCTAGAAGCTACTCTCTGGGGATTTACCCAAACAGTAGCGACAGAAGAGTTAGCCATGAGTCAACTAGCACCAATTGAAGATGTATTTGATTGCCTGCAACCAATGACAATAGCAGCAGCAACTACTGCTGCCATTGCTGAAACCACTGCTGCTGTTCAAAAGACAAGAGTTAATTTGAGCCAATGGTTGGAAGAAGTGTTTGAAACCGGTTGGCAAACCGTTGACGCACTGTTCAAGCCAGCTGAACTAGAGTTTGCCTACAACTTCAGAAAAAGGGATATTACCGAAGACAATGGGTTAGAAGTAGCAGTGAAGCGTGCGAAGTTGATTAATTTTGGGACGCAACTTGCTAATAATCGTGTTGCTTTGATTATTGAACTTACTCCAGAATCTGACCAAAAAAAGAATATTCTCCTCCAAGTGCATCCTATGGGCAAAGAAAATTATCTCCCCCCACAACTCCAACTCACTGTACTAGATGAATCTGGCTTAATCTTCCTGGAAGCTCAATCAAGAAGTGAAGATAACTTCATCCAATTGCAATTCGCCGGTTTGGCTGGGGAACTATTCAGTATCCAAGTTGCTTTTGCTGATGCCAGCATTATAGAGGATTTTGTGATTTAATCTACACTGAGCGAGTTGTTATTTATTGGTTATTAGTTACAAATACCAGACTGTTGTTCAACAAACAACAAAGAACGAACAACCAATAACCAAGGAGAAGTAATTGTGGGGAAATTAGTTATCCTTAAACTAGGAGATGGTAACTTTGAACAAGGTTTTACAGTTACCCTACAAATGGGAGAAGATGGAGAACTTTTCTCGTTAGAAATTACAGGGAAACTACCTCCTGCCCCAGAAATTCGCCAATATTACAATGGTTGGGTGGAGAGTTATGAAGGCTTAGGATTGCAATCACGACTAGAAAAGCCAGCTACTCAGGTCACTAATGTTTCTCTAAAATCTATCAAAAAAGACTGCTTAAATGCTGCCAACGCTTTGCAGGAACGGTTCAATAGTTGGCTACGCTCTGAATCTTTTTCTCCAATTAGAGAAAAATTACTAGAACAATTAATACCCGCGGATGAAATCCGTCTAATTATTCAAACTGAAAATATTTGGTTAAGGAAGCTACCTTGGCATTTGTGGGATTTATGCGATCGCTACCCCAAAATTGAAATTGCTATTGGTGCCCTTAATGTTCAAAAGCAGAAATTACTAACAGATATAGCAACAGATAAAGTAAAAATCCTAGCGATTATTGGTAATAGTACTGGTATTAATATTCAAGCAGATCAACTTTTATTAGAACAGTTACCTGATGCCGAAGTCAGCTTCTTGGTAGAACCCCAACGTCGAGAACTCACTGACGAATTGTGGCGTCAAGACTGGGATATTTTCTTTTTTGCTGGCCATAGCTCCAGTCAAGAAAATGGTGCAGTAGGACGTATATATGTTAATAAAACCGATAGTTTAACCATTGAAGACCTCAAAAATGCTTTAAAAAAAGCAGTAGAAAGAGGCTTAAAAATTGCTATTTTTAACTCTTGTGATGGCTTAGGTTTAGCCCGCAATCTGACAGATTTACATATTCCGCAAATCATCGTCATGCGGGAGCCTGTACCGGATAAGATAGCCCAAGAATTTTTAAAGTATTTTCTGAAAGCCTTTGCTCGCGGCGAATCTTTTTATCTTGCAGTCAGGGAAGCCAGAGAAAGATTGCAAGCCTTAGAAGATAAATTTCCTTGTGCTACCTGGTTACCGATGATTTGCCAAAACCCCACTGTATTGCCCCCAACTTGGCAAGATTTGTGCAAATCTTTCCCACCACCTCCACCACCTCAACTAGTTCCACCACCTCAAATAGTTCAACCACCTCCACCACCCAAGCCTCCATTAAGGATAGTTTTTTTACTCAGTTTGCTTGTTAGCTTCTTCCTCATCGGTATCCGATATTTGGGTGTATTTCAATCCTTAGAACTACATGCTTTCGATCATTTGATGAGCAAAAGACCAGTAGAATTTCCCGATTCCCGTCTGTTGATAGTTACAATCACAGAAGAAGATGTTCTCGCTCAGCCTCAAGAAGAAAGACGTGGTTCTTCCCTATCAGATAAAACCCTAGCTCAGTTATTAGAAATTATCGAATCCCATCAACCACGAGTCATTGGCTTGGATATCTATCGAGACTTTCCCGTGGGAGCGGAACATCCAGAATTAAAAAGACGTCTCCAAGAAAGCGATCGCTTAGTTGCGGTTTGCAAAGTCTCTAATCCACAAACTCAAGATCCTGGTGTTAGACCCCCACCGGAAATGTCAGTTGTAAACCTTGGTTTTAGTGATGTTGTACTTGATCCAGACAATGTGATTCGTCGTCATTTACTAGCTTTGACTCCGGAGCCAGCATCCGCTTGTCAAACCTCCTACTCCCTCAGTAGTGAACTCGCATTCCGCTACCTAGAAGCAGAAGAAATCTCACCAACATTCACCGAAGATCACCACTTGCAGCTTGGAGATACAATTTTTAAACGCTTGGAACCTCACACTGGTGGCTACCAAAATCTTGATGCTGGAGCGCACCAAGTCCTACTAAATTATCGTTCCCATCAAAACCATTCTCTCCAAGACTTTGCTCCCAACATTACTGTAGGAGAAATTTTGGAAGGGAAACTAAATCCCGATATGGTAAAAGAACGTATTGTGTTAATTGGTGTTACCGCTCGTAGCTTCAATGATTACCTATCAACCCCCTACAATAAAGGTCAAAAACAAATGCCAGGGGTAGTTATTCAAGCTCATATGGTGAGTCAAATTCTCAGCGCTGTTTTGGATGAAAGACCACTTTTATGGGCTTTGCCTTTGCACAGTGAACTTCTCTGGGTTTGGTGTTGGTCTCTTGCAGGGGGTTTAATTGTCTGGCGCTTTCGATTATGGTTGCAACTAGGTCTAGTTACTGGATCATTATTCATTTTATATGGTCTATGTCTAGGTCTTTTAATACAAGGCGGTTGGGTTCCTCTTGTACCCTCAGGAGTTGCCTTAGTATCTACCAGTGGCATTGTTATTGCCTATACAGCTTTCCAAACTCAACGACAAAGAGTCCATCTACGATAAGATCATGAATTATCTAAAATTTTTACCATCAAAGAAGACTCTAGCTATGGCTTTGGCGCTCATCTGCTGCGCTAGCTACGAACCAACAGCCCAAGCAAAATCTACAGTAGTTAATGAGCAGGCTTCCTCTTCAATATCCCTACTCACTAACAGTAATATTTTACTCTCACAAACTCAAAGCCTTCTAGTAGCACAACGTAATAAACGAGAAGACCCTCCTAATACTGGTGACACTGATAGAAAAGCAGGAGCATCAGGTCGTCGGATTTGTCCCGTAGGTTCAGAAACTAACTCAGAGATGACAGCCTTAGTACCAATTACTCAAGAAATTAATGGGCAGGATGAAAGTGGAACTACTTCGGAAGTTGTATGGGGCTTAACTACAGACGAACGACCTACTTTCTGGTTTTATGTTCCCTATTGGCTCACCTCCAAATGCTACGCCGAATTTGTCCTAGAAGATGAAAGTGGCACAGAAGTTTACAAAACTACTCTCACAGATTCTCAAGATGCTCACGGTGTTGTGGGTATCAAACTCCCTGCCACAGAAGCAAAACTTGAGAAAGGACAATGGTATCAATGGAAGCTTTTATACTATCCGAGAGTGACAACACCTATCCATGTTAACGGTTGGGTGCAAAGGGTTGAATTAGAACAAGAAACCTCAGAAGAAGGAGTTGCCTTCTATGAACAAACAGGCATTTGGTACGAGCCTTTAACAAAGTTAGCTCAATCACGCATTGAAGATCCCGAAGATGAAGAACTCAAAGCTGAGTGGGAGAACTTATTAAAAGCTGTTAATTTAGAAGCGATCGCTCAAGAGCCAATTTTGGATTTTGGAGATTAATAAACGCCCAAGGGCTGTTTTCAAAGTCGAAAATCTGATGTAGAGCGAAGCATTTGGGTGAGAATTCATCGGTGAAATCCAAGGTATCCCTCTTCTGTCACTTTCCGAAATTATGACCAAATTGCGTCATTACAGCCAACGACACCTAACGAGAGAATCAGGGTTTGAACCCCATTTTTCGGAGTCTGACAGAAGAGGGATAGCATAACAGTTGGCTTCCATACCCACCCAGAACTTAAGGATGTTGTTGGCGAATTGGCTGGGGGTTGACCCCCTCTAGCTCCCCCTTAGTAAGGGGGAGGACAAGATTTCCCCCCTTACTAAG
>JAAHGL010000199.1 GCA_010692635.1 Symploca sp. SIO2C1
TAGAACCAACGTCCACTTTTCCACATCACCACGAGCAAACTGACTTGCTGCTTTGTTCTTTTGCCGCAGTAATTGTTGCAATCGATCTGACAACTCACTAAAGACATCCCTGATATCACTAGTAAGCTCATGTTACAGCTCCTAGTTATCGGTTTTGTTGATCTCTTCCTAATTTCTTCGGAATCAATCTTTTCTCCAATCAGCAATGACAATCCTCATTTTGAGACAAAACTAGTCTTGTTTTTTTAATTGTTTACCACGTAAAATGTAAAAAGTCAACATCTTATGTCTTATTGATCTCATCTTTGACAATAAATGTCTAACTATACGGATTGGTAGTTTGTAAATAGAAATGTAGATTAGTAGTCAACGTAATAAGTAACTGATGCTCAAACTACGACGTCCTAAAAAATTTATTCTTGTATCTTCCAGCATATTCTTTATCAGACTTATAGGTTATCTACCTGCTATAGTATTGATGGGAGTTGTGGGTTATCTCTCCTCCATATTGATGTTTGTGCTTGTGGGTTATCTCTTCCCAGTGTTCCCAATAACTAAACAGACATCCCCAGAACCTTCTTCTATTGCCTCTTCACAACCATCTTCAGAAGTACCAATAGGGCAAGCTATTCAAGTATCAGTATCTCCTGAAGCATCTAAACCTATTAGTAGAAATAAAGCAGGATTGGGAGATCTACGAGCCAATTTTGAAACTGTCCACGGTTTTAACTCAGGTGATGATAAATCTGGTAGATACAAAAATGATTATATTAATGTTGCCTATGATCACGGCGTAGCTTATTATATTTCACTTTTATTTGAACAAACAAACAAAAGCAAACGCAGCCAAAATGAGGCTTTGTCACTAGCTATGTCCTTTATTCCAGATGATTCAGTAAAGATTAAAGAATTACCAGCTCGAGAAAATGTTTATTTAGTTTATTTTGAAAGCCAAAAACTAGCAGATTCCATGCCCGAAGAATGGCACCAACTTTTCTGGGATGGAGTCAAACCTGGTTCTTTTTTAATGATCCTGAATCATGAGGATGGAAATCCCGACGCTGCTTTTGCTGTAACTGTCGCAGCAGGCAACAGCGTCCCCTTCTTATCAGGAAAATAATCTAGGTGTTAGCTCTTAGGTCTTAGGTCTTAGGTTTTAGGTGGTAGGTGGTTGAAAATAGCTATCATTACATGTAAGAACCTCCTGCCTCCTGCCTCCTGCCTTCTCAAAACTCCCACATTAAGAGATCAATATAATCTGTCTTCAGATTTTTCAAGGAACCTTCACAAGCTCGCTTAAAAGAGGAACTAAAAACTAAATTTTTCACTTGTTTAACTCAGTAATTATTTCATATACTGTCCCTCGGGATACTTCACCTGCTTGATATTCAGCCTTGGCTTGAGCAATGTTCTTGGCAATTTCTCTTCTTCGCCTTTCAGCTTGTCGGCGACATACTATATCGAGCAAAGCGTCTTGCTCTTCTAGAGACAAAGCTTCTATCATATCTAAAATTGCATCAAAACTTGTAGCTTTTATCATTGGTTCTCCAATTGGGTCTAATGTATTGGGTTAATCGTTTCTTATCTTATAATGAAGATATAGACAGTTTTACTAAGGACGACCGTAATTCAATTTAATCCCTAAGGAGCGTAATCTAAACTAGTGAAAAGCAAATAAACTCAGGGATTTATCTGCTCAATTCACCTGTTTTTTGATACACCCAAAAGGAACAATCCAATTCCCAAAGGAATATAAGATGATGGTTCTGGAACAGATGTGGGTAGAGGTCCAGATGAAGAAAGAAATCCTAAAGTTAAACTCAGTCTTTCCGTTTGTCCAACTGTATTACCCATAGTAGTATGAGTTAGTAAATCGCCATCAATGGCATTTCCAACTGATGCAGGAAGTGCATTATCACCAAAAGCAATAAAGCTAGCAACAAAATTTCCGAACTCAGTAGGCTCTCCAGCAAAATTAAGCCCAATCTCTGCTAGATTTAAGCCACCACCAGCAGGTAAGGTTATGTTAAATATGCTTGAAATGGTAAGGAACTCTCCATCAAGATTGAATTTACCATCAGCATCGGAGTAGTACACATCATAAAATTCTGTACCAGGAACACCACTAAAGTCACTATTGCTTGTGCTCAAAGGTTCGCTGAGGCGAGTGGTTAATTGTGGGCTATTAATGCCAAAAGTAAATGCGGTAGGTGCTGTGCCCCCTGATCTCTCCCAAAAAGTGATCGAGGTGAGATTCGGGATATCCCGCACTGGTAGAGCATGAACTCCTGATGGTATGGCAAAGTAGGACAGTGTCACAGCCAAAAACTTTATAGTCTCTATTTTCTTCATTCTGCAC
Organism: Symploca sp. SIO2C1; assembly: GCA_010692635.1. Classification (GTDB taxonomy): domain Bacteria; phylum Cyanobacteriota; class Cyanobacteriia; order Cyanobacteriales; family Coleofasciculaceae; genus Caldora. The sequence goes on from JAAHGL010000199.1 coordinate 2,360, forward strand.
TTTCTCCTTCAAGGCTTAATACTCAAAAAAGTCTCCATGAGGAATCAAGATGAGTATGCCACAATAATGACTTGATAGCACTTTGGTCTTTTCTGACTGCCTATTATGGTGTTCAGGTCTTAATATTAAACGAATGAGGTATGAGGTTATATGAGAGTTTTACTTCTGTATCCCCTGTTTCCAAAAAGCTTTTGGTCTTTTGAGAAGACCTTGGAATTGCTGGGTCGTAAGGCGATGCTACCACCCTTAAGTTTAGTGACCGTAGCGGCAATTTTACCCCAAACCTGGGAGTTTAAACTAGTAGACCGTAATATCCATCAGATAACTGAAGCTGAGTGGGAATGGGCAGAGTTGGTCATTATTTCTGGGATGATTGTCCAAAAAGATGATTTACTGGCTCAGATTCGGGAGGCAAAAAGACGGGGTAAGAAGGTGGCAGTTGGTGGTCCTTATCCTACAGCTTTATCCCATGAAACTAAAGAAGCTGGCGCAGACTATTTGGTTCTTGATGAAGGGGAAATCACTTTACCTCTATTTGTAGAAGCGATTGAACGAGGTGAAACTCAAGGAGTCTTCCGCTCAGGGGGAGAAAAGCCTGATGTTACCCATACCCCCATTCCCCGCTACGATTTACTGGATTTGGACAGCTATTCGGAGATGTCGGTTCAGTTTTCCCGTGGGTGTCCTTTTCAGTGCGAATTTTGTGACATTATTGTCCTCTACGGGCGCAAACCTCGGACAAAAGCCCCAGCTCAACTATTAGCAGAACTAGAACGACTATATGAGTTGGGTTGGCGACGCAGTATTTTTATGGTGGATGACAACTTTATTGGTAATAAGCGCAATGTTAAGTTGTTGTTGCGGGAACTCAAACCCTGGATGGAGGAACATAGCTATCCTTTCACCTTTAGCACAGAAGCTTCGGTGGATTTAGCCAAAGACCAAGAATTGATGGATCTAATGACTGCCTGCAACTTTGGGGCAGTCTTTTTAGGCATTGAGACTCCAGATGCTGATAGCTTAGCTTTAACCCACAAGTATCAAAATACAAGAGATCCTTTGAGTGAATCTGTTAATGCCATCAACAAGTCAGGATTGCGGATTATGGCAGGATTTATTATCGGCTTTGATGGGGAAAAATCAGGAGCAGGCGATCGCATTGTGGAGTTTGTCCAAAAAACCTCGATTCCTACTGCTATTTTTAGCATGTTGCAAGCATTACCGGATACTGCTCTATGGCATCGCTTAGAAAAGGAAGGACGTATGCGGGGATCTGCTAACATCAATCAGACGACTTTAATGAACTTTATACCCACTCGTCCTTTGGAAGAAATTGCCCGGGAATACATCGAAGCATTCTGGACACTTTACGACCCCGATAACTTTCTCGACCGCACCTACCGTCATTATCGCATCTTGGGAGAAGCAGAGTGTCACAAAACTCCTAAGAAGAAGAAGAAAACTCATAAGAAGGAATCAAATTGGATGCTCATTCGAGCATTACTAATTATCTGCTGGCGGCAAGGGGTTGTTCGCAAGACTCGTTGGAAATTCTGGCCTTATCTATTTAGTATGTACAAACATAACCCCCGGGGGATACCCAGTTACCTATCAGTTTGCGCTCAAATTGAACATTTCCTGGAATACCGCCAAATTATCAAGGATAAGATTGAAATGCAACTGGCAGAGTTTCTGGCAGAGAAAGCAAAGTTGGAACAACTTTCAGTACAGGAGAAAACTGCTATAAAGACAGCTGCTTAGCGACTGTAGCTTCTACGGCTCTCATTGGTGACAAGTTAAAGTAGGGCTTGTTACCAATGGGTTGGCGATACATTCAACAATTGATAATGAACAATGGATGATGGATAATACCAAATCCGCTTTACCAAGGGTCTATTAAAAAAAATCAAAGCCTTTGTCTGGAAAAGATTTGGGGATTTTGATAAGTACCCCACAATAACCGGATTTGGTATAATTACCTCTCCTTGAAAGAAGAGGATTGACAATCAGGAAAATATTTTCTTTTTATTTTCTTCATAAATGAAGAGGTCTTAGACTAAATTAACCAATTATCAATTATCAATTATCAATTATCAATTATCAATTATCCATTATCCATTATCCATTATCCATTATCCATTGATAATACCGTTTTGTCTAAAATTCAAAATACTGTTCCATCGCTCTCAATCTGAATTGGAGGAATCCCTCCTGCTCTTAATTGTGAGGCAATTTTTCTTCCCGCTGTCCAAGTTCCTCCTTGTAAGATTTTTACCAATGGCAACTCCGCTGTACTCAAATTCAGTTGTTGTCGGATAGCATGTGCAATTCTATCTAATAAACAGACGGTAAGTGCTCGCCATTCAACTATTACCTCCGACCCCGGCAAGTGAGGCTTGTGTAAAATAGAAACATCTTTGACTTCTAGTAGCCCTAAATCTAGACACAAACCACCATTACGATATTCCGGTAAACCAGTCAGTTCATCTAGTCCAGTAATTTCCCAACCCAGTTCTTGGAGTGGTTCTAACAGAGAGTAGGTTAACCACTGAGAAAGCTTGTGAAATGGTACATACTGCTCACCAGGATTATCCCCTTTGAGAGCAGGATGAAACCAAACATCACCTAAGTTTACTCCTGCGATCGCTACTCGTCCCGGCCAAATATTTCCCAATCCTGCCAAAATTGCCGCTAATACTTCAGAGGCGGTTAGTTGTTTGGGAATTGGGAATTGGGAATTGGGAATTGGGAATTGGGAATTGGGAATTGGGAATGTCTCCGTTGTCTTTGTATCTCCCCCAGCTCCCCCAGCTCCCCCAGCTCCCTCAGCTCCCCATCTCCCCATCTCCCCATCTCCCCATCTCCTCTTCCCTCTATCAAGCAAGTAATTTACCAAATTGCCAGGGCGGGGATTTTCTGTACCGAATAGGTGGGGAAAGGCTTGCAGGGATTCTCCTAAGCGCTGTAGCAGGTTTAAACGACCCTCGATTCCAACTAGTGGATTTTGTTGACTCACCTGAAATCCTTGGGAGAGTTTATCTACAGTTAAGCTTTGCAATCCTTTAGCATCAGTTTGCAAGGGGTTTTCTGAGTTACTGGAAAAAGCACCCTGGCAAAACATCCGAAAACTAGCAACGGCTAAACCTTCAGAACGGCTAAATACTTGTCCTGTCTCCGATTCGTGATACTTCCAATCAGCACCTGCACCAGCATCGAGTAAAACGCTAACCATAGCTAAGTCATACTTGGTTTGAGCTTTTTCCAAAGGGGTAAGTCCTGCCAATTTCTGCTCTAGTTCCCCAAGACGTGGCACATTACCTACTTCAAAATGTCGCCAGCGGCTGTGAAAAGGGATATCCAAGTCGGGATATTCATCCCTCATAACCTGGATGACATAATTAGCCACCTGATCTAACTTAGTTAAATCGCAGCGAAAGTGAGGTAACTGTTCAGCACAGGTTAAACTAAAAAGGCGATCGCATTGCTCCCGAATCGCTGCTGGTGTTCTCAAATAGGCAATTGCCCTTTGCTCAAATTCTGCGATCGCTAATGGTTGATAATTATCCACGGCTCCTCAATGGTAGATAAATAGACACGCCTAGACTATAGCGTTTCTCATTTAGATGAGGTACAAAGAGCCTGGTTTTTGGGAATTTAGAATTTAGAATTTAGAATTTAGAATGCTTATAGAGTAAGGATTCTATCGATCTCTTTCCTGGTGGGTTATCAATGGATAATTGATAATTGATAATTGATAATTGGTTAATTTGGTCTAAGACCTCTTCATTTATGAAGAAAATAAAAAGAAAATATTTTCCTGATTGTCAATCCTCTTCTTTCAAGGAGAGGTAATTATCCATTATCCATTGTTCATTATCAATTGTTGAATTCCGCCGCGCTGCACTGAGAGAGTTGGGGAAGCTGGGGTAAAAATTACCTATTAGCAATTAGCAATTAACAATTAGCAATTAGCAATTAGCCATTAGCAATTAGCAATTAGCCATTAGCCATTAACAATTAGCAATTAGCAATTAGCAATTAGCAATTAGCCATTAGCCATTAGCAATTTTTGATAAAGAGCATCAAGTTGATTCTTGACAGTTGGTGGTGTAGAGGTAAAACAGATGTAAAAACCGACCTTGTTTGAGTTTTGTTCTAAAACCTTGGCATAGATATCTTCACTGCTCTTGAGCATTCCGTAATACTTGGTTAATAAATTGAGTTTAATATTGCTCAGTTGAGATGGTATTAAATCCTTCTCAACTTGTTTACAATTTATCTCAGCACACTTTTCTGATAGCTTCACTAAACTACCTGCAAAAACTCGCTCCCCAATATCTTTGCCTTCGAGGACTGTGTATTGTACGGGTATTGCTTTGGGCAAGCTCAAAAAATCCTCTTCTCTTTGCCTCAAAAATAAATTGTATTCTCCACTAACACCACCAACTTCATAGATAGTAATCGGCTGTTTGACGCCTTTTGGCTTCACCTCCTTGTGTCCACTTATTTTCACAATTGACCCTGCCTCTTTTAAGGTTGATTCTGAAATCATAATTTGACCACCGAGAGTATAGGATTCAATACGATAAGTCAAGTTGACTTGGCTACCAACAACACCATATTTAGTACGTTTTTCTGAACCAATATTGCCTACTACGACTTCCCCTGTGTTAATGCCAATGCCCATTTCTACCGCTGGAAATCCTAATTCCTGTATCTGAGCATTGACAGAAACCATTGCCAATTGCATTTCTACTGCACAAGCAACTGCTCTTAAAGCATCGTCTCTTTTGATAGTAGGAGCACCAAAAAGAACTAAAATACCATCTCCTAGGAATTCATCGATAGTACCTTCATGCTTAGTAATCACATCTGCCATATGTTTCAGATAGAGATTAAGGATTTGCACAACCTCTTCTGGAGGTAGTTGTTCTGATATGGCAGTAAATCCTCTTAAATCTGAAGTCAGAATTGTAATTTTGCGCCTTTCACCACCGAGCTTTAGTCTTTCGGGGTCTTCTAATAACTTGGTTACTACTGTATCGGTGAGATAACGCCCGAAGACGTGACGAATCAGAGCATTACTTTTTCCTAATTCTGTATTAGCTTGAGCTAAATCAACTGTGCGTTCTCTCACCCGTAGTTCCAGTTCGTTGGCAGTTTGACGTAATCTAGCAATTACTAAGGTTATCCCAGAGATTCCTAAAAGGGATATTCCTCCTAACATAATAGATATACCCCTCAAGCCTACATGGGTTTGAGCGATCAAAGTATCCAGGGGTTCAATGATTTCTAATACTCCTCGAACATCCCCAACTTTCCAGTCAGTTTTGGTACTATCAGGGTGAGTATTGTGACAAGCGACGCAACTAGGCTTCATGATATCGGCTGTAGCATAGCGCAAGGCTTGACTACCTCGGAACTCCTCTAGGCGAAAAAATGGCTCCTTCGGATTTTGTCTCAATTGACGGAGTGCTTCGAGTTCAAAATCGTCTTGGGGACCAGTTTCGCCTTGCTCTAGCCTCTGTTGAAAGGGATAATCACTATACAGTCGGACTAACATCCCTTGGTTTTGTGCACTGATGCGTTTACCGAGTTCTATGAGGTAGGTAGCAGGTAAGGGAATTGCTCCTTTTTTGGCTTTGTAGTCTGAGGTGATCGTAATTTTGTGGAATGGTTCTATACGATTGACAACTTCTGAGCTATAAACGGTGCGTGCTTCCCGGATGGCTTGGGAATAAAAGGCAGAATTTTGGATAGCTTGGGACTTGATTAGGTTCGAGGAGAGACGAGACATATTTACTACAGCTATTCCTACTCCAATGCAAAACAGAATTGTCAGCATCAGGATAGTCTGTTTGAAGAGTAGGTTGAGTAAATAACCCAAGGCTTGAGAAGTTAATTTGTTCATTACACAGTATCTTACTTGCCTTGGCAAATGCCCCTGAGGACAGTTGTGTTGAAATAAACTACTACCAGCCTAGCCTAGGACTTACAAATTGCTGCGATCGCTCTTTTTTTTGATATTATATTTGTATAGTAGGTGAAGTCTAGACACATATATAAAGTGACAATCCTAATATTTAGTCCGCCTAGGTGTCTAAACTATATGTAGGTTGGGTGGAACGAAGTGAAACCCAACGCAATATAATCGTAGGTTGGGTTTTGTTACCTCAACCCAACCTACGAGTTGTAAAAGATGTCAATTATTAGCGAGCAAGATGCTCGCACTACAGATCTTGAATACGATCGCTTGCCCTAGTAGATTAACCTAAAACCATTACTCAAGAATCAGCTAAAAATTATTGTGGAACAGGCATCTTGCCTGTAACTTCTCCCACCCTGGTATTCAATTACTCAATTTAACCCTCCCAATGATTGTAGCATCAACCCAATTGACAGGATTTCATCGTGATCCAGCAGACCAGTTAATCGTTGCTTTGGTTGTTTAACTGACCGTCTGTGTTATTTGTTACTTTGAATTTTGTGGTTGTAATTTACCTTGATTCTCCTTGTGAAAACAATTAATTTTTGCTTGACTTGAGAGTTAATTTAATAACTTGCTCTTTGTCTCTGCATCTTTAAGACGATCTCAAAACCCAATTTCTACATTTTTTTAGTTAGCATTCTTGCTTATCCTCAAACTCTGCAATAGGATCGCGCCCCTTCATCTCCATTTCAATCAAAAAGCGATCGCCTTCCACAAATAAAAAAAGCGATCACAACTCTTCAATAACAAAGAGATGTGATCATTTTTATATTCCAAAGAAGGAATTATGCTGATAGTCTCAAAATTGAGCTAGTAATTGATTCATAGAATTGATTCATGCTTCAATAACAACAGGATTTGTCGCACCTTTCAATGCTGTACATGCAGCCCAAAAACAGTCGATAGTTTTGTTGGGGATGGTAAATATTGTGATACGAGGCCATAGTTCAGCTAGTGGAGTAGCTTGGGCTACTCCCACAATGTGAGCAACCCCTGGTTTTAGCCATGATCCATCAATAGGGTGGAGAATATAATTTGGAACATTTTTTCCCTCGTCATATATAATTGGCTGTGTAGGAATTTTTTCGCCAGTTTTGGGACTTAAAATCTCCAAACCGTTAATCACTGCCCCGCTCTCTAACTTACTGGCTAGAGAGTTGGCAACGGAAGCTGCTGGGGGGGCCAGAACAACGAATCTAATTCCTTGGGGAACAACAGTTTCACCTTTTCCTAATTCTACTGATCCATGTCCACTACAAAGGACATCATTGGATATTGCTTGTATCATTAGTTTTAGTCTTTGCTGATAGATTACACTCTTAAGACGATTTCAAAACCCAATTTGTGAATTTTTCGAGTTAAGTCTAAACTATCTGTAGGTTGGGTGGAACGAAGTGAAACCCAACGCAATGTACTCGATTTTTGGGTTTCGTTACCTCAACCCAACCTACAAGAGAAAGCGATCGCACTTCCTCCACTACTTTAGAGAAACTCACCGTCTCCCCGACAATCGGTACTCCCTACCAATTCTGACTCCTCACTAGAGTCGAATCCCCATTGCCTCTTTTTGCCAGCAGAAACCCCGCCCAGTGCCAACCAAGATCACCAGAGCAACATCAAATCGACAGGCACAGCCTGCCCTATAAGACGTATCTCAAAGGTTGATCCTGACGTTTTCGAGTTAGAAATATTTATTGCTTGCGATCGCTATTATTTTCTGATTCTATTATTGTAGAATAGGCTAACTCTGTGCCTAAATATAAAGTAATACTTCTGATATCAACCCCCTCTCCCACAAAGAAGAGGGGTTAGGGGATGAGGGAAAAAACTCCCGACTTCAAAGTCTAATCTGCGAAACTACGTCCTTTAATAGTAGATAATGCGATCGCATCTGGTACTACTTTTTCAGAATAGTAACCAGCGGCTTGCTTGGCAGCAATTTCTACTTGAGCATCAGCAGGAATTAACTCATCGGGAATGGCAATGCGCTGGACAATCTCAATACCAGAGTTGACAATCGCATTGTATTTCATATCGCTCATGGAGACAAAACGATCAATTCGGGTAATACCCAGCCAATGCAGCACATCTGGCATTAGTTCTTGGAACCGCATATCTTGCACGCCAGCTACACATTCAGTGCGGGAGAAATAGGCATTAGCTGAATCGCCCCCTTCCTGACGTTTACGGGCATTGTAGACTAGAAATTTCGTGACTTCACCTAAGGCACGACCTTCTTTACGGAAGTATACAATTACACCAGCGCCCCCTGCTTGGGCTGTTTCGACACAAACTTCAATACCATGTACTAGATAAGGACGACAGGTACAGATATCGGAACCAAAGACATCTGAACCATTGCATTCGTCATGTACCCGTACTGCGAGTTGCCGATTAGGGTCAGTAATTGCCGCAATATCCCCAATCAAATAAGCAGTGATGCTACCAATGGGGGGTAAGAATACATGCAAATCTGGGCGCGTCACCAATTCGGGAAACATTCCCCCTGTCTGCTGAAACAGGGCACGGCGCAAATCACTTTCCCTAACGTTGAGTCGCTTGGCAATTCCTGGTAGATACCAAACTGGCTCAATTGCCACTTTTGTTACCACTAAACTGCCGCCACTTTTGACAATTTTACCGTCTACAGATAAGCGTCCTTTAGCTACAGCTTCCTGTAGTTCGGGCATTTGGATATGAGCTTTCGTGACAGCAATTGTCGGTCGAATATCATATCCCTGTTGATACAAATGGGTGTAACTTTCACCTACTATTGCCCCAAAAGGATCGAGGGAGACAATTTGTTGAGGATCAGCCCAACTGGGGTAAGGACCAATAGGGACTATGGGAGATGTGTTGGTAAGATCAGCACGATGATTAGCTTGAAGTGCTCCACTGGCAACTGCCAAAGCTCGATAAACTGAATAAGAACCAGAGTGAGTTCCTATAACATTGCGATGAGCTTGATTAGTCAAGCTACCAACGATTGGTCCTCGATTGAGAGGGTTTGTTTCTCCCCACAGAATCGGTGGAGGTTTCTCGCCAGAATGACCTGGATGAGATGTTAAAACGATATGTTTGCGTTTGGATAAAGTTTTCGGTTGTTGCATAGTATTTCCCAATCAGATGCACCCAAAAATTACCGATGTTGGTTGATCTCCAACTCGGGTAAATTGAATTTGGTTAAGTGAAACAGTCTTTAATCATAGCTAGCAGATTTACCTGATTGATATATCTTTGGGATGAATATGCTAGCTTGTTTCGTAAAGAGTTTTAACTTTCTTAACCAAAAGCCGCAGTTACTCTATGTTGGTTGTGCATTATCAAGACAACAAGCAACAGACAAGAGTGAGTGTTTGAGAAAAACTTTCAACTCCCTAAATCTTAGTTCCATGAGTTAGTGCTGTTACCAACTGAACATTATCAAATATACCCTGACCTTGGAGTTCAGTAACAGGAGGTTTTACTTCTACTTTAACGATTTGAGAAGTAGAAATAAAAATGGTTTTATCAAATAGATGTAGAGTTAATATTGGTTGGTTAAGCAAATCTTGCAGTTGTCTGCCAAAAGCTTCTGGAGTTACAGGTATATCAAAGGATTCTACTTCACCATTGATATAGTGGAAAGTAACTTCAGTTAAACTATCCTGAGTTTGCATGTCAAAATCTCCTGATGAACAATAATTATTTGGCTGTAGTTAACTTTGCTAGCTGTTAAGTTGATGCTAATACCAAATCTAGAATACTATCATGTAGGAGAAGTTACGATGGCGACTGAGATTGAGCGCAAATTTACCGTTAAAAGCGACCAGTGGCGCAAACTCGCTACTGGCATTGTATATCGTCAAGGTTACATTGCCACCAAAAAAGGTATTACTGTCAGGGTAAGGCTAGTAGGGAATCAAGGTTATCTAACCATCAAAGGTTCAACGGTGGGTATTTCTCGGACAGAGTATGAGTACCCTATACCTGCTACCGACGCCCAAGCAATGTTAGATAGTTTGTGCGAACGTCCCCTAATTGAAAAAACCCGGTACAAAGTTGAGCACGCTGGTTTGATTTGGGAAGTAGATGAGTTTGCTGGGGAAAACCAAGGCTTGATTGTAGCAGAAGTTGAACTTGCTGAGGAAAACCAAATCATTGAACTTCCAGACTGGATTGGCATTGAAGTATCAGAGGATCCTAGATACTTCAATGCCAATTTAGTTCAACATCCCTTTAGTAAGTGGCTACAAGGGTAGAGCAATTCTTACAGCGGTTTTCATCTAAGTGAAGTACAGAATTTGTGGCTTGAAGGCAGGAGGCAGGAGGCAGAAGGCAGAAGTAAGATGTACCTCATTAAGCTGCAAAGTGCTGTAATTGAAAAATTAAACAATTTTCATGACACTAAGATAAATGCTTAAACACTATCTTAAGCAACTCAGATTGGTTAAATGGCTTAGTTAAATAGCCAGATGCCCTGACTAGTTTAGCTTTAGCTCGGTTGAGAAATCCGGTATGTCCTGTCACCATGATGATGGGAGTAGTCTTGAATAGTCTATGCTTGCGCAAGAGAGAGCATAACTCATAGCCATCTAAGTTCGGCATACCAACATCAAGCAAAATCAGGTCAGGCTTAATCCGAACAATTTGCATTAGAGCCTTCACCGGATCATTGATCATCACTACTGAAAAGCCTTGATCATCCAAGAATAAGTTAATAGAATTCAAGACAGTTGGACTATCATCAATACAAGCAATCTTGTAAACCTTTTTAGGAGGATTTTTTTTATTATAATCCTCCATTTTTATAACATTATTTGTATTTACAGGTTGCTCTAGCCCGGTACCCATCGCCACAAGTCCCGCCAACGATGCCGCGGTCGCCGGCCCGACCGCGGGCGCCCGGTAGTGTGCGCACCCATGGGCCTCCTCGACGGGAAACGACTGCTGATCACCGGTGTGCTCACCGACGCCTAGTTGGCCTACGGAGTGGCCGACCTGGC